>NZ_LMDO01000040.1:0-27866 GCF_001425105.1 Pseudomonas sp. Root401
CGTCACATATGAATCAGGCGTTACCGAAGAAACTATGGGACCGGTTTGGACTGGTCTCGATACTGGATACGATCAATGGTTTATCCGCATAACCTGAACCGCCGTATACGGAACCGTACGTACGGTGGTGTGAGAGGACGGCGGATGTAAATCCGCCTCCTACTCGATGTGCGCCAAAATCCCATACCCACCGCAGTCTCCTGTGGGAGCGAGCTTGCTCGCGATAGCGGTGGGTCAGCTTGCATCGATGCTGAATGTACGGCCGTCATCGCGAGCAGGCTCGCTCCCACAGTTTTACTTCGGCTGGCAACACCCCGACGCCAGTTCCTTGAGGATCGGGCAATCCGGGCGGTGGTCGCCGTGGCAGTGTTCCACCAGATCCTGGAGGGTGTCGCGAAGCTCGGCCAGTTCGCGGATTTTCTGGTTCAGTTCTTCGATGTGCTGGCGGGCCAGGGCCTTGACGTCGGCGCTGGCGCGTTGGCGGTCTTGCCAGAGGGTCAGCAGTTTGCCGACCTCTTCCAGGGAAAACCCCAAGTCGCGGGAGCGCTTGATAAAGGCCAGGGTGTGCAGGTCATCGGCGCCATAGATCCGGTAGCCGCTGTCGGTACGATGGGCGGCCTTGAGCAGGCCGATGGATTCGTAATAGCGGATCATCTTCGCGCTCAGGCCACTCTGGCGGGCCGCTTGGCCGATGTTCATCGCTTGTCCTCCAACTGCTTGGGTGTCCAGAACTTCAACAGTAACGCATTGCTCACCACGCTGACGCTCGACAGCGCCATGGTCGCGCCGGCCAGCACCGGGTTGAGAAAACCGAACGCCGCCAGGGGGATGCCGATCAAGTTATAGACGAACGCCCAGAACAGGTTCTGGCGGATCTTGGCGTAGGTCTTGCGGCTGATGTCCAGCGCCGCCGGCACCAGTCGCGGATCGCCGCGCATGAGGGTGATGCCCGCGGCATGCATCGCCACGTCGGTGCCGCCGCCCATGGCAATGCCGATGTCGGCGGCGGCCAGGGCGGGGGCGTCGTTGATGCCGTCGCCCACCATCGCCACCACCGAATGGCGCTTCAACTGTTGGACGATGGCGGATTTATCCGCTGGCAGTACCTCGGCATGGACATTGGAGATCCCCAGCGCCTGGGCCACCACCCGGGCGCTGCCTTGGTTGTCGCCGGTGAGCAAGTGGCTGGCGATGTGTTGCTCATTCAAGGCCTGTACCGCGGCGAGGGCGCCGGGCTTGAGGGTGTCACCGAAGGCGAACAGGCCCAGCACCCGAGGCGTCGCGCCTTGTTCGATCAGCCAGGACAACGTGCGGCCTTCGGTCTCCCAGGCTTGTGCCGACTCGGCCAGCGAGCCGGGCTCCAGGCCCAGTTCGTCCAGCAGGCGCCGATTGCCCAGGGCCAGGCGGCGCCCGTCGAGGCTGCCGGCGATACCGCGTCCAGCCAGGGACTGGCTGTCGCTGACATCCGCCACCTCCAGGCCGCGCTCGGCGCAGGTGTCCAACACGGCTTTGGCGAGAGGGTGCTCACTGCCGCGTTGCAGGGCGCCGGCCATTGTCAGCAGCGCGTCTTCATCACCCTCCAGAGCCGTCAAGTGGGCGATGCGCGGCGTGCCGGAGGTCAGGGTGCCGGTCTTGTCGAACACTACGGTGTCGACTTCATGGGCGCGCTCCAGGGCCTCGGCATCCTTGATCAGAATCCCGTGGCGCGCGGCCACGCCAGTGCCGGCCATGATCGCCGTGGGCGTCGCCAGGCCCAAGGCGCAGGGGCAAGCGATCACCAGCACGGCGACGGCGTTGATCAGCGCGGTTTCCAACGGCGCACCGTACAGCCACCAACCAATCAGCGTCGCCAGGGCCAACACCAGCACCACCGGTACGAAGACCTGGCTGACTTTATCCACCAGTTTCTGAATCGGGGCCTTGGCGGCCTGGGCATCTTCTACCAGGCGGATGATGCGCGCCAGGACGGTTTCGGTACCCAGGGCCAGCGTGCGTACCAGCAGCCGGCCTTCGCCGTTGATGGCGCCGCCGGTGACTTTGTCGCCGGGCTGCTTGGGCACCGGCAGGCTTTCGCCGCTGATCAGCGCTTCGTCGGCGTGGCTCTGGCCTTCCAGTACTTCGCCGTCCACCGGGAAGCGTTCGCCGGGCTTGACCAGCACCAGGTCATGCAAGCGCAGGGCGCTGATGGCGACGTCCCGTTCCTGGCCATCGATCACCTGGATCGCCCGTTCCGGGCGCAAGGCCTCGAGGGCGCGGATGGCGCTGGCGGTTTGCCGCTTGGCGCGGCTTTCCAGGTATTTGCCGAGCAGTACCAGGGCAATCACTACGGCCGAGGCTTCGAAATACAGGTGCGGCATACCGCCAGGGCGGGCGATCACCCATTCATAAAGGCTCAAGCCGTAGCCGGCGCTGGTGCCCAGGGCCACCAGCAGGTCCATGTTCCCGGCACCGGCACGCACGGCCTTGAAGGCGGCGACGTAGAAACGCGCACCGAAGATGAATTGCACCGGCGTCGCCAGGGCGAACTGCACCCAGGCCGGCAGCATCCAGTGCACGCCGAACGGCTGCAGCAGCATCGGCAACACCAGCGGCACGGACAGCAGGATCGCCAGCACCAATATCAGGCGTTCACGGTTCAGACGGTCGGCCTGCGTGTCAGTGGGCTGTTCGGCCTGCCAGACAGTGGCGTCGTAGCCGGCGCGCTTGACCGCATCGATCAGGGTTTGCGGATCCACCTGACCGAGCAGTTCGAGGTGGGCCCGCTCATTGGCAAGGTTGACGCTGACCCTGTTCACACCGTCGACCTTGCCCAGGGCGCGTTCGACCCGGCCGACACAGGAGGCGCAGGTCATCCCTTCAATGTTCAGCTCCAGGGTTTGCACGGGGACGCTATAGCCGGCCTGTTCGAGGGCCTGCATCAAGGCCGGCAGGCTGCCTTCGGGGGCCTGCACACGCGCCAGTTCAGTCGCCAGGTTCACACTGACAGCGCGGGTGCCGGTGACTTTGCTCAAGGCCCGCTCGACCCGCCCGGCGCAGCTGGCGCAGGTCATGCCGGCAATCGGTAGATCGAACGTGGTGGATTCGGACATCGGTCAGGCTCCCTGTAGTGAATGACTACAGGATCAACCTTGCCATGTTGGCAAGGTCAAGCGCCAATCCAAAATTGTGGGAGCAAGGCTTGCCCGCGATGAAAGCACCGCAGTCTTTGAGTGACCGCGGCGCCTGGATCGCGAGCAAGCTTTGCTCCCACAAAGCTTGCCCACCGGTGCAGGTGGTGTGTCAGTAACCGAGCCCAGCCTGCTTGAGGTACATGCCTTGTTCATTCATGGCGATGCGGAACTTCAGAATGTCACCGGCCCTGAGCGTGATGTTCTGCGACCCTGGCGCGAGCATGCCCGGGTTGCACCCCGGCGCCTGTCCCGGGAGCAATTTCAGGCGCAAGGAAAACTGGCCCGGTGGCAGGTTGAACGAGGTGCTTTGCTCCTGGAACAGCCTGGCCGAGAGCTGATCCTGGATGTAGATGCCGATTTCGCAACTGGTCGCCACTTCCAGGCGCTCGCGAGAAACGATCAACACGCCGTAGTCTTCACCGGCGGCCGATGCCTGGGGCGCCACCGCTGAAAAACCGAGCATGCAAAACAGGCTGAACGCTGACCAGCGCATGGCTGAACCTCCGGGGTTAAATCCTTGATGTGTGCAGCTTGGCTGAGCGCGTTGCCGATTGCCAGCCCGGCAGTTTTCGTCAGAACTTGACCTTGCCATGATGGCAAGCTTGAGACTGCTGGCAACCTCAATCCCAAGGAGTCATCTCATGCAAACTTTCAATGTTCAGGGCATGTCCTGCGGTCACTGCGTCAAGGCCATCACCCAGGCAGTCCAGGCCAAGGACCCGGCGGCGGACGTGCAAGTCGACCTGGGTGCCAAGACTGTCCAGGTCCAGAGTTCGTTGCCGGCCGATGCCGTGCTCGCGGCCATCAAGGAGGAGGGCTATGAGGCCAGCCTTGCTTGAAGTTTTTTAATCGTTAGCGACCTACCGGAATGTTCAAGAGCGTCCGGCACGGCTAGACTGTCGGGCTGTCGACCGACGCCTGAGCTGGACGCCCGATGAACCTCCGTACCATTCTGATTCTTGGCGCCTTGAGCGCTTTCGGTCCCTTGGCGATCGACTTCTACCTGCCTGCCTTCCCGGCGATGGCCACGGCCTTCGGTACCGATGAAAAACACATCCAGCTGACCCTGGCGGCCTATTTCCTCGGCCTGTCCATCGGGCAACTGGCCTATGGGCCGGTGGCGGATCGCTTCGGACGGCGCATTCCGCTGCTGACCGGCGTCGGCCTGTTCACCCTGGCCTCCCTGGCCTGCGCCTATGCGCCGAACCTCGAATGGCTGATCGGCGCCCGCTTCGTCCAGGCCCTGGGTGGATGCGCCGGGATGGTGATCTCGCGGGCGGTGGTCAGCGACAAATGCGACGCGGTGGGTTCGGCCAAGGTGTTTTCACAGTTGATGCTGGTGATGGGCCTGGCGCCGATTCTCGCGCCGATGCTGGGCGGGTTGCTGGTGAACCTGCATGGCTGGCAATCGATCTTCATTGCCCTGACCTTGTTCAGCGCATTGGCGTCGACGGCGGTGGCCTTGTGGCTGCCGGAAAGCTTGCCGGACCATGTGCCTCGGCAACCGTTGTCGGGGGCGTTGCGCCAATATGGCCGGTTATTGACCGACGCTGTCTTCCTCGGCCATGCGCTGACGGGGGGTATCGCTATCGCTGGGATGTTTGCCTACATCGCCGGCTCGCCTTTCGTCTTCATCAAGCTCTACGGGGTACCGGCCGAACACTTCGGTTGGCTGTTCGGCACCAACGCGGCGGGCTTCATCCTGGTTGCCCAGGTCAACGCCCGGCTGCTGTCCAAGCGCGGACCGGCGTTCCTGCTGAGCCGCGCGGTATGGGTCTACCTGGTTGCGGGGCTGAGCCTGCTGGCCGTCAGTTCATTGCAACCTGCGCAGTTGTGGCCGCTGCTTGTCCCGCTGTTTATCTGCATCTCCAGCCTGGGGTGCATCCTTCCCAACGCCTCGGCTTGCGCCATGAATGGGCAGGGCGCCCGGGCCGGCAGTGCTTCGGCGATGCTGGGATGCCTGCAGTTTTCCGTGGCCGCCGGGGCAGCCTCGTTGGTGGCGGCGCTGCATGACGGCACCGCCGTGCCAATGGCGCTGGTCATCAGCCTTTGCGGGCTGTTGGTGGTGAGCGCAGCGATGCTGACCCGTCGCCTGCAAAATGCCCGGGCGCTGGCCCAGGCCAGTCGCGAAGGCTGACTCAGCCGGCCGCGCGCTGCTGTTGTTCGGGGAAATGATGGGGCGCGAGGATTCGCGCTTGCAGGGTGCTGGCGAAGGCCTGGGCTTCGGCCTCGGTACGGAAGGTGACGACGTGCTGGTCAAGGCGCACTTGCCATTGGGTTTTTGCCACTTCTTTTATCAGGATCTTCATTGCTGACCTCCTCACGAAAAGATTGCGTTGCAAAGGCCTCGAGTGTAGACCCGAATGCGATCGCAATTGTGACAAGGATCAATTCTCGGACTGACGGCATGGGTTTTTGTGGGAGCAAAGCTTGCTCGCGATAAATGGCGACTCGGTTTCATAGAGAACCGCGGTGCCTCCATCGCGAGCAAGCTTTGCTCCCACAGGTGCTAGGCCCTCATCGTGGGTCAGAAACCCTCGAGCACAATCTTGCCCTTGGACTTGCCGCTTTCCAGCAAGGCATGCGCCCGGCGCAGGTTCTCGGCGTTGATGGTGCCGAAATGCTCGCCAACCGTGGTCTTCAGTGTGCCAGCGTCGATCAGGGCGGCCACACGGTTGAGCAGTTTGTGTTGTTCAAGCATGTCGGCCGTCTCGAACAGGGAGCGGGTGTACATGAATTCCCAATGCAACGACAGGCTCTTGCGCTTGAGCTTGGTCACGTCCAGCGCCTTGGGATCGTCGATCAGCGCCAGTTTGCCCTGGGGCGCGAGGGCTTCGACCAACTGGTCCAGATGCTGGTCGGTCTGGGTCAGGCTGGCGACGTGAGTCACCTGGGGCTGGCCCGCTTCTTTCAACACTTCGCTCAATGGCTGGCTGTGGTCGATCACCAGGTCGGCCCCCAGGCCGCGCACCCAATCCTGGGTCTGCACACGGGACGCGGTGCCAATCACCTTCAGCCCGGTGAGTTGGCTGGCCAGTTGCGTCAGGATCGAACCCACGCCGCCCGCAGCGCCGACGATCAACAGGCTCTGACCCAGGTCGCTTTGGCCTTCCTGGATTTGCAGGCGCTCGAACAACAACTCCCAGGCGGTAATGGCCGTCAGCGGCAGCGCCGCCGCTTCGGCGAAACCGAGGGTCTTGGGCATGTGGCCGACGATGCGCTCATCCACCACGTGCAGCTCGCTGTTGCCACCGGCCCGGGCGATGGAGCCGGCATAGAACACCTGGTCCCCGGCCTTGAACAGCGTGACCTCGCTGCCCACCGCCTTGACCACGCCGGCCACGTCCCAGCCCAGCACCTTGGCTGCGCCGCCTTCGGGCTGGACGTTCTGGCGGACCTTGGTGTCCACCGGGTTGACCGAAATAGCCTTGACCTCCACCAGCAGGTCCCTGGGACCGGCGACCGGTTCCGGCAGCTCGATGTCCTGGAGCGATTGCGGGTCGGTAATGGGCAACGAGTGGTAGTAGGCGATGGCTTTCATGAAGCGGCTCCGTGAGATGAGTTCGATAAAGGCCATGTTTAGCTATTTATCGTCGAGATAAAACCGGCTAAAAGAACAGGCTCTTTCAATAATTTTTTGATAATGGAGTCGTCATGCTTCGCTTCGATGACTTGCAGTTGTTTGTCCGGGCGGCGGACCTGGGCAGTCTCTCGGCTGCGGCCAGGGTCATGGACCTGTCGGCGGCGGTGGCCAGTGCCGCGTTGAAACGGATCGAGCTGCACCTGGGTGCGCGGCTGTTGGCCCGTTCCACCCGTAGCTTGCGCCTGACAGCCGAAGGGGAGGGCTTCCTCGAATATGCCCGGGCTGCATTGAGCAGCCTTGACGAAGGCCGGCGGTTGTTGACCTGCGGCCAGGATCAGGTCAGTGGGGTGTTGCAGTTGTCCGCACCGTCGGACCTGGGACGCAACCTGCTGCTGCCCTGGCTGGATGCGTTCCAGCGCGAGCACCCCGGACTGACGGTGCGGCTGTTGCTGGGCGATCGCATGGCCGATCTGTTCAAGCAGCCGGTGGACATCGCCTTGCGTTATGGCGAGCAGGAAGATTCGAGCCTGGTCGCCCTGCCCATCGCTGCGGATAACCGCCGGGTGTTGTGCGCGTCGCCGGACTATCTGGCTCGCCAGGGTGAACCCCATCAGTTGGAACAATTGGCCCAGCACAACTGCCTGTTGTACATGCTTGGCAGCCGGGTCCATGACCGATGGGGTTTTCATGACGGTAAACGGGAAGTGAGCCTGACCGTCAGTGGCGACCGCTTCAGTGACGACGCCGATGTGGTGCGGCGCTGGGCGGTGGCGGGTGCCGGGATTGCCTACAAATCGTGGCTGGATGTGTCCACCGACGTGCTGGCCGGGCGCTTGAAAATCCTCTTGCCGCATCTGCAATGCGAACGCGCGCCCCTCAATCTGCTGTGTGCCCACCGGGCGCAATTGAGCAAGCCCATCAATCTTTTGCGGGACATGCTCCAGGCCCGCTGCGGTGAGTTGACGGCTCGTTTTCCAGTCTCGACGGGGGCCGGCCATTAGTCGCGGACAAATAGAGAATTTTCCCTCAGGAACAATCGCCTCCAAAGGTTTCCGGAGGACAGGAAAGCTCGACCGCCCCGCTTATACTAGCGGCCGCCTGCGCCAGAGCAGTAGACGAATGATTCAACAGGGAGTGAATACATGGAACATGCACCTTGCATCAGCCAGATCGCCACGCTGCTGGCTGACCCCAAGCGCAGCGCAATGATGTGGGCCTTGATGGACGGTACGGCCCGCCAGGCCGAGGAGTTGGCGTTGCTCGCCGGGTTGTCGCCGTCCTCGGCCAACGCGCATCTGGGACGCCTGTCCGCCGGAGGCCTGTTGAAAGTCGAAGCCCGGGGCCGCAAGCGGTTTTTCCGCCTGGCAGCACCTGAAATCGGTGCTGCCGTCGAAGCGCTGGCCAGCGCGACGCTGGTCAGTACGCCGCACCAGATCCCGGACATCTTCAAGCGCCGAGTCATGCCGACCAAAGCGCCGTCGGCTCCCGCGTCGTTGATGCGGGCCAGGCTTTGCGACGATCACCTGGGGGGCACCCTGGCGGCGGACCTGTACCAGCGCCTGCTGGATGCCGGGTGGATCGAGCAGTGCGAGCAACGGGTGATCGTCACCCACAAAGGCGCCAATCAGCTGGCCGAACGTGGCCTGTTCATCCAGGCCCTGGCCCATCGCAACGCCCGCATTGCCTGTGCCTGCCCGGACTGGAGCGAGCGGCGTCCACACCTGGGAGGCGCGCTGGGGGCGGCCCTGCTGCAACTGTTCATGCAGTCGGGTTGGCTGAGCTTGCCCAACGATTCGCGAGCCCTGCAGGTGACGACGCTCGGCCAGCAGGAAATCCACCGGTTCGCCCGGCAGGACGCGGTGGAGATGGCAATCTAGGGAACGCTCCTGATGCGTCGCTCAGGGCTGTCGGCAGGTCGTATTCAGCAATAGCCACCTGCGAGGTTCGCGCACACTCGATCCGGGGAATTATTGGATTGGGGGAGGCAGCATGGACACTCACGGCTACAGCGCGGCGGAACGCCTGGAACGGTTACCCATCAGCGGTTACCACCGGCTCATCTTCATCATCATCGCCCTGGCGTTTTTCTTCGACTCCATGGACCTGGCGATGATGACGTTCCTGTTGGGGTCGATCAAAGCCGAGTTCGGCCTGAGCACCGCCCAGGCCGGTTTGCTCGCCAGCTCCAGCTTCTTCGGCATGGTGGTGGGGGCGTCGCTGTCGGGCATGCTGGCCGATCGTTTCGGGCGCAAACCGGTGTTCCAGTGGAGCATCGTGCTGTGGGGCATTGCCAGTTACTTGTGCTCCACGGCCCAGGACATCGAGACCTTGACGCTGTTTCGCATCCTGCTGGGCATCGGTATGGGCATGGAATTTCCGATTGCCCAGTCGATGCTTTCGGAGCTGATCCCGGCCAAGCGTCGGGGCCGCTACATCGCCTTGATGGACGGCTTCTGGCCGCTGGGTTTCGTGGCGGCGGGGGTGCTGTCGTATTTCCTGCTGCCGGTGATCGGCTGGCGCGACATCTTTTTGGTGCTGGCGGTGCCGGCGGTGTTTGTCCTGGCGATTCGTTTCTTCATTCCCGAGTCGCCGCGCTGGCTGGAACAGGCCGGCCGGGGTGATGAAGCGGACGCGGTGCTCAAGCGAATCGAAGACAAGGTCCGGACCTCGCTGGGGCGTCGCGACCTGCCGGAGCCGATCCGTTTGCCAAGGGTTGAGAGCACGCCGGGCAGTTTCTTTTCCGCCTTGGCGCAGATCTGGTCACCGTTGTATCGCCAGCGCACGGTGATGATCTGGAGCGTCTGGTTCTTTGCCTTGCTCGGTTTCTACGGCCTGACTTCCTGGCTCAGTGCGTTGTTGCAGCAGTCGGGGTTCGCGGTGACCCAGTCGGTGTATTACACCGTGCTGATTTCCCTGGGCGGGATTCCCGGCTTCTTGATGGCGGCCTGGCTGGTGGAGCGCTGGGGGCGTAAACCGGTGTGCGTCATCACGCTGCTGGGTGGCGGGGCGATGGCGTTTCTGTATGGGCAGAGCGCGGTGTTTGGCGGCAACGTTGGCCTGTTGATCGGCACCGGCTTGCTGATGCAGTTTTTCCTGTTCGGCATGTGGGCGGTGCTCTACACCTACACGCCAGAGCTGTACCCCACCTCGGCCCGGGCCACCGGCTCGGGGTTTGCTTCGGCGGTGGGACGCGTCGGTTCGTTGCTCGGCCCGCTGGTGACCGGGCTGGTATTCCCCATCACCGGTCAGGGTGGCGTGTTCGCCCTGGGCGCGTTGTGCTTCGCCGTGGCGGCGGGGGTGGTCTGGTTGTTCGGGATGGAGACGCGGGGCAAGACGTTGGAGGAGTTGAGCGAGGCGATAGTCGCCGATTAACACCACCCTCCTTGTGGGAGCGAGCCTGCTCGCGGTAGCGGTCCGACATTCAACATCTATGTTGACTGACACTCCGCTATCGCGAGCAGGCTCGCTCACAGGGATTTCGGTGACGCTTAAGGTTTTACCAGCCGTGCATCCAGGCTGTTCTGCGCCAGGCGCTTGGCCTGGTCCTGGGTCATGCCCAGGTGGGTATACAGCGCGTGGAAGTTCTCGGTGACGTAGCCGCCGAAGTACGCCGGGTCATCGGAGTTCACCGTCACTTTCACACCGCGCTCGAGCATGTCGAGGATGTTGTGCTGGGACATGTCGTCAAACACGCACAGCTTGGTGTTGGACAGCGGGCACACGGTCAACGGAATCTGCTCGTCGATGATCCGCTGCATCAGCCGCTCGTCTTCGATGGCTCGCACACCGTGGTCGATGCGCTGGATCTTCAGCAGGTCCAGGGCTTCCCAGATGTACTCGGGCGGGCCTTCTTCGCCGGCGTGGGCGACGGTCAGGAAGCCTTCGTTGCGCGCACGGTCGAATACGCGCTGGAACTTGCTCGGTGGATGGCCCATTTCCGAACTGTCCAGGCCCACGGCCACGAAGGCCTCGCGGAACGGCAGCGCCTGGTCGAGGGTTTTCTCGGCTTGTTCTTCGCTCAGGTGGCGCAGGAAACTCAGGATCAGGCCGCTGGTGATGCCCAGTTGCTGCTCACCGTCCTTGAGGGCGGCGGCGATGCCGTTGAGTACCACTTCGAACGGGATGCCACGGTCGGTGTGGGTCTGCGGGTCGAAGAACGGTTCGGTATGGATCACGTTCTGCGCCTTGCAACGCAACAGGTAGGCCCACGTCAGGTCGTAGAAATCCTGGGAGGTGCGCAGCACATCGGCGCCCTGGTAATACAGGTCGAGGAATTCCTGCAGGTTGTTGAAGGCATAGGCCTTGCGCAGGGTGTCGACGTCGTTCCACGGCAGGGCGATCTTGTTGCGTTCGGCCAGGGCGAACAGCAGCTCGGGCTCCAGCGAGCCTTCCAGGTGCAGGTGCAGTTCAGCCTTGGGCAGGGCGTTCAGCCAGTCGTACATGGTCTTTTCTCATCAGCGAATCGATGGCGGGCATTCTACAGGCGCTGGCCGCCCTGTCGGGTAAAACCTGACCGGCTGATCCACTACACGGCGAGCGGTTCACGCCGGTAAGCATAGGTGTCGGCGAAGCGCGACAGCAGGAATTCGGCGCAGGTCGTCGTTGGATACTTTGGCGGGTGGACGTCATCCTGGCAACCGGGTAGGCATTGGATCAGCGTGTCGGGGTGCGGCTCGGCAAAGAACGGCGTCGAGTACCGGTCCACTCCCGGCGGGCTGATCACCCGATGCGGCGTGGACAGGTAACGGTCGTTGCTCCAGCGCGCCATCATGTCACCGAGGTTGACCACGAAAGTGCCGTCGATGGGCGGCGCGTCGATCCACTGGCCGTCGACGTTGCGCACTTGCAGGCCGCCGGCGGCGTCCTGGTAGAGAAGGGTGATGCAACCATAATCGGTATGGGCGCCAGCACCTTGCTGCTCGGCGCTACTGGCGGTGTCGCGGGGCGGGTAGTGGATCAGGCGCAGTACGCTGACCGGTTCGTTGAAGCGCGTGTCGAAAAAGTCTCGCTCGATACCCAAGGCCAGGGTCATGGCCCGCAGCAGGGTTTGCGCAAGCGCTTGCATGTCGCGGTAATGCTGCTCCATCAAGCTTTCCCAACCAATCAGGTCGGGGTGGCGGTTGGGGCCACGCAGGGGTTTTTCCGTCAGCACGTCGGGGTGTTCGGCCGGCAGGTGCAGGCCCATGTCGAAGGTTTCCTTCAGGTCGCTGGGCTTGGTCGGGTCCAGTTGTTCGGTGGCGACGGCGCCATAGCCACGGTGGTGGCGGGTCTGGGTGATGTCGATCTTGAGTTTTTCTTCGACGGGCAGGGCGAAGAAGCGTTGGGCGCTGTCCAGCACCTCGGTGATGCGCGCCGGGCTGATGGGATGGCCCTTGATGTAGAAAAAGCCCCATTGACGGCAGGCGCGGTCGATCTGCTCGGCGACGGTTTGCCAGGCGTCGGGTTCATCGCCGTAGAGCGGGCTGATGTCGATGATGGGAAGGCTGTTCATACTGCTTTCCTGACTTGAAATAGGCACCCCATGTGGGAGCGAGCAAGCTCGCTCCCACATGGGTTTTGGGTTGGTTTTTGGGCTGAGGGCTATTTCGGAATCTCAGCCTTCATGCCTTCCACGTAATAATTCATCGACGCCAGTTCCGCGTTGGTGGCGCTCACGCCCGCCGGGATTTTCTCGACGCCGGCCTGGTCCTTGATCGGGCCGGTGAACGGATGGAAGGCGCCGCTCTCGATGTCAGCGATGATCTGCTCGGCTTCGCCCTTGACCGCTGCCGGCACCAGGTCGCTGATCGGCAGTTTCACCGTGCCTTCCTTCAGGCCGCCCCAGTAGTCCTGGGATTTCCAGTTGTGGTCGAGCACGCTTTGGGTCGCCTGGATGTAATGCGGGCCCCAGTCATTGACGATGGAGGTCAGCACCGCCTTGGGACCGAAGTGAGCCATGTCCGAAGCGTAGCCCACCGCATAGACGCCGCGTCGCTCGGCAGCCTGGATCGGCGCCGGGCTGTCGGTGTGCTGGAACACCACGTCCACGCCCTGGTCGATCAGCGCGTTGGCGGCGTCGGCTTCCTTGCCCGGGTCGAACCAGGAGTTGACCCACACCACTTTGATCTCGGTACCGGGGTTGTACTTGTTCAGGGCCAGTTGGATGGCGTTGATGTCGCGGATGACTTCCGGGATCGGGAAGGAAGCGACATAGCCGATCTTCTTGGTCTTGGTCATCTTGGCCGCGAGGAAACCGCCTACGTAGCGGCCCTCGTAGGTGCGAGCCAGGTACGTGCCCAGGTTCTTGTCCTGCTTGTAGCCGGTGGCATGTTCGAAGATTACCTTGGGAAATTGCTTGGCGACTTTCAGCGTCGGGTTCATGTAGCCGAAGGAGGTGGTGAAGATCAGGTCGTACTTGTCCTTGGCCATGTTGCGGATCACCCGCTCGGCGTCGGCCCCTTCCGGCACGTTTTCCACGTAGTTGGTGGTGATCTGCTCGCCGAATTTCGCCGCCAGCTCCTTGCGCCCTTGTTCATGCTGATAGGTCCAGCCGTGGTCGCCGATCGGGCCGATGTAGACGAAGCCGACCTTCAGCGGGTCGGCGGCACTGGCATTCAGGCCGGCGCCGAGGCCGACGGCGGCGACGACGGCGCAAAGCAACTTCTTCAAGGGGCGTTTGTGCATGAACTCGAACTCCATTTTGTTGTGAGGTTGGCTGTGCAGCACCAATGCAAAATGCTGACCAACAAGACAACAAAATATGCGACACCTTGATGCCGTCATCGCGGGCAAGCCTTGCTCCCACAAGTGCAAGGCCAAACAATGTGAAATCAGGCCTTGCCCCAGCAGATGGGCAGCCCAACCTCATGGGAGGGCAAGCTCGCTTCACAAGTGCGACGCAATACCTGTGGGAGCAAGGCTTGCCCGCGATAAGGCTCATGAGAACAATAAAGGTGCACCCTGCCTGCAAGCGCCACCCCCTGGTGCATCACACCGAACGAAACGTTCACCGCCCCCTATAGTCAGTAACTCATGACCCCGCCCACGGTGACAGGCCCGCGATGCTCACTTTGCTCAAGCAAGAAAAACTGCTGTTGCTGGCGCTGATCGCCGCGTGTATCGCCTACCCACTGGAGCACCGGCTGCTGGGCAGCGGGCAGGTGGTGGCGTTGACCGGCGGCCTGGTCCTGATCGGTTTCATCGTCGCGGCGTCCATGCGCGTGGCCCATCACGCCGAACTGCTGGCGGAAAAGGTCGGTGATCCTTACGGCACCATGATCCTGACGCTGTCGGCGGTACTGGTGGAGGTGGTGATCCTGGCGATCATGATGAGCAACGAGGCTTCGTCGACATTGGTGCGGGACACGATCTACTCGGCGGTGATGCTCGACATCAACGGCATCCTCGGGCTCGCGGCGCTGATGGGCGGGATCAAGCATGGCGAGCAGGCTTACAACGACGATTCAGCGCGCACCTACAGCGTGATGATTCTCACCGCCATGGGGGTATCGATGGTGGTGCCGGAGTTCATTCCCCGCGAGAGCTGGAAAATCTATTCGGCCTTTACCATCGGCGCGATGATCGTGCTGTACACCTTGTTCCTGCGCATGCAGGTCGGGCCTCACAGTTACTTCTTCAGCTACAGCTATCCGGAAAAACGCCGCAAGAAAGAGCCGGTGGAAAACGAACCGGAACCCATCAGCCTGACGCTTTCCATCGGCGCGCTGGTGTTTGGCGTGGTGGTGATCGGCGCCCTGGCCGAAGTCATGTCCAAGGCCCTCGACCTGGGGTTGGAAGGCTCGGGTGCGCCGCCGGTGGTCACGGCGATCCTGGTGGCCGCCATCTCCGCCGCACCGGAAATCCTCACCGCCCTGCGCGCGGCCCTCGCCAACCGCATGCAGTCGGTGGTGAATATCGCACTGGGGGCTTCGCTGTCCACCGTGATCCTGACCGTGCCGGTGATGGAGGCCATGGCCCTCTACACCGGCCAGCCGTTCCAGATGGCAATGACCCCGGTGCAGACGGTGATGATCTTCATCACCCTGATCGTCAGCGCGATCAACCTCAACGATGGCGAAACCAATGCCATTGAAGGCATGACCCATTTTGTATTGTTCGCGACGTTCATCATGTTGTCCTTGCTGGGTCTCTAGAAGAGCATCGCGGGCAAGCCTTGCTCCCACAGTAAATGGTGGGTGTTTATGAGGGCAGCCTTGCCGCGAGACCTGTGGGAGCAAGGCTTGCCCGCGACGGCGTCCGATCAGGTGCCGGCGATCAACTCCCGCGCCGCCTGGCTGTGGTCAGCAATCAAGCCCTTCAAGTCCAACCCCTCGACCTGCCCGTCGATGACCCGCCATTGCCCTCCGATCATCACCCGATCCGCCCGGTCCGCACCGCACAGCAGCAGTGCGGAAATCGGATCGTGGCTGCCGGAGAAACGCAGCTCATCGAGCTTGAACAGCGCCAGGTCGGCCTGCTTGCCCACCGCCAATTCACCGATATCGCTGCGCCCGAGCAGTTGTGCCGAGCCCCGGGTTGCCCAGCCCAGCACGCGTTCTGGCGTGATCGCTTGCGCGCCGTAGCGCAGGCGCTGGATGTACAGCGCCTGGCGGGTTTCGAGGATCATGTTCGAGGCATCGTTGGACGCCGAACCGTCTACCCCCAGGCCCACGGGAGCGCCGGCGGCGGTCAGGTCCAGGGTCGGGCAAATGCCCGAGGCCAGGCGCATGTTCGAACTCGGGCAGTGACAGATACCGGTGCCGGCGGTACCGAGACGGGCGATTTCATCCGGGTTGAAATGAATGCCGTGGGCCAGCCAGGTACGCGGGCCAAGCCAGCCGACGCTGTCCAGGTAATCCACGGTGCGCAGGCCGAAGCGTTGCAGGCAAAACGCTTCTTCATCGAGGGTTTCGGCCAGGTGCGTGTGCAGGCGTACGTCGAGTTTTTCCGCCAGCTCGGCGCTGGCGCTCATGATCTGCGGCGTGACCGAAAATGGTGAGCAAGGTGCCAGGGCAATCTGGATCTGCGCGCCGTCGCCGCGCTCGTGGTACTCGGCGATCAAGCGCTGGCTGTCGTCGAGAATCACCTGGCCCTGCTGCACGGTCTGCTGCGGCGGCAAGCCACCGTCGGCTTCGCCCAGGCTCATGGATCCGCGGGTCAGCATCGCGCGCATGCCCAGTTCACGAACACTCTGCACCTGCACGTCGATGGCATTTTCCAGGCCTTCGGGAAACAGGTAGTGGTGGTCGGCCGCGGTGGTGCAGCCCGACAGCAGCAACTCGGCCAAGGCCACTTTGCTGGCCAGGGCAAGTTTTTCCGGGGTCAGCCGTGCCCACACCGGGTAGAGGGTCTTCAGCCAGGGAAACAGCGGCTGGTTCACCACCGGCGCCCAGGCGCGGGTCAGGGTCTGGTAGAAGTGATGGTGGGTGTTGATCAACCCCGGCAGGATCACATGCTCGCGCGCGTCGAAGATGTCGTCACAGGGCTGGGCGGGTTGCTGGCCGGCGCTCAGCAGTTCGACGATCACACCGGCCTGCAGGACGAGGCCGCCACGGGCATCGAGGTCGTTGGCCGTGAAAATGGCGAGGGGATTTTTTAACCAGGTACGGGTCGCAGGCATGGTGGCCGGCTCCTCTGAAAGTGGGTTCAGGTTAGCCAGCTCAGTGATGCCCTGTCTGCTGATCCAGGGTCGCCCGTTGGGTAGGGCGAGGAGGGGAGTTTACTCAGGTTGCCGGACACATTTCCAGTATCAGACTGAGATCCAAATGTGGGAGCGAGCCTGCTCGCGATGCGGTGGATCAGCCACTATAAATACTGAATGTGAGTCTGCTATCGCGAGCAGGCTCGCTCCCACAAGGAACTGCTGTGCTTACCAGGCAATCGTCTCGCCCCGATAGTTGACGAAGTGATGTCCGCCTTTGCCGGCGAACGCATTCACTTGATCGATCAGCCCGCGAGTGCTGCTCTCGACATCGATGTCCGCGCCTTCGCCGCCCATGTCGGTCTTCACCCAGCCCGGGTGTAGCGACAGCACGGTCAATGCCTGCTCGCCCAGTTGGCTGACGAAGCTATTGGTCATGGAGTTGAGCGCCGCCTTGCTGGCCTTGTACAGCGCCAGTTCCGGTGCGTCGGGCATGGTCACGCTGCCCAACACCGAACTCATGAAGGCGAGCACGCCGCTGCCGTCGCGGATCTGGCCGACAAAGCGTTGAGCCAGGTTGATCGGCGCCACGGCGTTGGTGAAGAACAGCTGGCCGACTTCGGCCAGCGTCGCGCCGCCCGGGTTCTGGTTGTCCGGGCCCTTGACGCCGGCATTGACGAACAGCAGGTCGAAGGTCTCGCCCTTGAGCTGTTGGCTCAGGGCAATGACCGCTTGCTGGTCGTCCATGTCGAGTTTTTCGATCCGCACCGGGCCCAGCGCCTTCAAAGCCTCTGCGTTCTGCGGGTTGCGCACGGTGGCGGTGACGTTCCAGCCATCGCTGAGCAGCGTCTTCACCAGACCAAGGCCCAGGCCCCGGGAGGCGCCGATGATCAATGCGTTTCTTGCCGAATTCATGAGAGGCATCCTTGAAAGAAAAAGGTCATGGATTTAATGGACAGCGTTGCCCGAGCCGTTGTTTCAGCTCGTGACGCAACGCGTCGAGTTCGGTGATGCGGGTTTCGATCAGGTTCAGTTTGTCTTGCAGCAATTGCGTCACGGCGCAGTCCGGGTCGGGGGCGTTCCACAGGGCGGCGACGCTGGCGCCGATCTCGCCCAGGGTAAAGCCCAGGCGCTGGGCTGTCTTGATATAGAGCACCAGTTGGACCACGTCGGCGGGGTAGTCGCGATAGCCATTGGCGCTGCGCGTCGCCGCGATCAGGCCCCGCTGCTCGTAGAAGCGCAGTGTGTCTCGACTGACGGCGCAGGCCTGGGCTAATTCACCGATGCGCATTGTGGAACTCCAGAGGACTTGACCTTGGAGCATACCCCAGGCTTTAGCCTTTTCGCTCCCCAATTATCTGGAGCAAAGTGTATGTGGAGTTCGATGCAATATCGCCGGGTGGTGCTTGGCAGCGCCTGGTATGACCTGATCGTGTCGGCCGCGCTGGTCACGCCGTGGAGCTTTGCGGCGCTGCATGGTGTGTTGATGAGTTTGACTCAGCTATTCGACCTGCCTGGAGAACTGCCGCCGTTTGCGCCGGCGCATGTGCTGATGGTGAATCTGCTCGGCTCGATTGTCTGCGTGTGGTCGGTGCTGCGGATTCGGGATCCGCAGGCGCAGTACGGGCGTTATGACGCGACGGGGCGGTTTCTGTTTTCGGCCTGGATGCTGTATGCGCTGCTTCATGGGGCCAGTGCGGTGTTGTGGGTTTTCCTGTTTTTCGAGGTGGTGTGGGGCTTGGTTCAGGTGTTGCCTGTTCGGGACTCATCGCGGGCAAGCCTTGCTCCCACAGATCACTGAAAATCTGTGGGACTCTTGAAAATCTGTGGGAGCAAGGCTTGCCCGCGATAGGCGCGCCGCGGTCTATCTCAGTGCCCCGCCTGCCAAGGCTGCCCCAGGGACACCGGCGCATACAGCCGGGTGCGCACGGCGTCCCGGGACAACAGCACCAGCACCACAATGGTCGCGGCATACGGCAGCATCGCCAGCAGACTCGACGGGATCGCCAGGCCCAGCCCCTGGGCCACCAGGTGCAGGATGCTGGCGAGGCCGAACAGGTAGGCGCCGAGCAGCAGGCGCCACACCCGCCAACTGGCGAACACCACCAGCGCCAGGGCGATCCAGCCGCGTCCGGCACTCATGTTCTCGGCCCACATCGGCGTATAGGCCAGCGACAGATAGGCGCCGGCCAACCCGGCCATGGCGCCGCCAAACAACACCGCCAGGGTTCGCACCCGCAACACCGGCAGGCCCATGGCACTGGCGGCATCGGGGTTTTCCCCAACGGCCTGGATGATCAATCCCGCGCGGCTTTTCATGATCGTCCACGCCACCAGGGCAAACAGGGCGAAGGACAGGTAAACCAGCAGATCCTGGGCAAACAGCATCCGCCCGATCAGTGGAATGTCACTCAAGTAAGGAATCGCCAGCGGCTCGAATCCCGCCAGCGGTTTGCCGACCCAGGCCGCCCCGACGAAGCTCGACAGGCCCACACCGAAAATCGTCAACGCCAGCCCGGTGGCCACCTGATTGGCGTTGAATACCAGCGCCACCAGCGCGAACAACGCCGACAACAGCATGCCGGCAGCCATCGCCAACAGCACGCCGAGCCACAGGTTGCCGCTGTTGAAGGCGACGATAAAACCGATCACTGCACCGAACAGCATCATGCCTTCCTGGCCCAGGTTGAGGACGCCGCTTTTTTCGCAGACCAATTCACCCAGGGCCACCAGCAGCAACGGCGTACCGCAGCGGACCATGGCGTAGAAAATATTGCTCAACAGGTCGATATCCATCACAGCGCTCCTGCCTGTACAGCGGTGGTTCGGGTGCGCCGGGCCCAGCGCAGGTTGAGGCGTGGCCGGTACAGGATCAGCACGTCGCAGGCCAACAGGAAAAACAGCATCATCCCCTGGAACAATTGGGTGATTGCCTGGGGAAGGTTCAGCGACATCTGCGCGCTCTCACCGCCGATGTACAGAAGGGCCATCAACAGGCTGGCAAACAGAATGCCTATGGGATTGAGCCGCCCCAGGAAGGCCACGGTAATTGCCGCATAGCCGTAGCCCGGCGACACCTGCGGCACCAGTTGACCGATCGGCCCGGTCACTTCGCAGACGCCGGCCAGCCCGGCCAGTGCCCCGCTGATCAACAACGCCAGCCACACCAACGGTTTCTGGCGAAAACCGGCGAAACCGGCGGCGCGGGCATCGAGGCCCAGTACCTTGATCTGAAAGCCAACGAAGCTTTTCTGCAGCAACACCCACACCGCCACCAGCGCCAGCAGGGCGAAATACAGCCCGGCATGGACCCGACCATCCTCCAGCAGCAACGGCAGGCGACTGGCCTCGCCGAACATCGCCGATTCCGGGAAGTTGAAACCTGCCGGGTCTTTCAACGGCCCGTGAACGCAAAACAGCAGCAGGTTCAGGGCGATGTAATTGAGCATGATGCTGGTGAGGATTTCATTGGCATTGAAGCGCGTGCGCAGCCAGGCCGTGAGCCCGGCCCAGGCGGCACCGGCCAGGGAGCCTGTGAGCAGGATCAGCACCAGTGCCCAGCGGCTTTGCATGTCGATGATGTTCACCGCCAAGGCACTGCCGGCCAGGGCGCCGAGCAGCAGTTGGCCTTCAGCACCGATGTTCCAGATTCGCGCCTGATAGGCCACTGCCAGGCCGAGGGCACACAGCAGGATCGGCAAGGTCTTGACCAGCCACTCGGACACGCCGTACAGGTCGCTGATCGGAGCGATCAGCAAGGTGTACAGCGTTTGCAACGGGTCATGCCCGAGGGCGATGAACAGCAGCGAGCCACAGGCCAGGGTCAACACGGCGGCCAAGAGCGGCGAGCACCAGAGCATCAGGCGCGATTGCTGGCCACGGGGTTCGAGAGAAAGCAGCATGTAGAACTCCGTTTAAACCGGTGCGGGGGCAGGGGATTGAGGGGCGTCGAACTGGCCGGCCATCCAGCCGCCGACGTCACTGAGCCGGGTCTCGGCGGTGGGCCTCAAGGCCGACAGCCGCCCGCCGCACAAGGCGCCGAGGCGGTCGCTGATCTGGAACAGTTCGTCGAGGTCTTCGGAGATCACCAGAATCGCCGCGCCTGCATCGCGCAGGGCAATCAGGGCGCGATGGATGGTCGCCGCCGCGCCGACGTCCACGCCCCAGGTCGGGTGAGCGGCCACCAGCAGCTTCGGCTGTTGGAGGATTTCCCGGCCGAGAATGAATTTCTGCAGGTTGCCTCCCGAGAGGCTGCGCGCTGGGGTTTTGGTGTCGGGGGTCTTCACGCCAAAGCGGCGGATGATCTCCTCGGCCAAGTGTTCGACCTTGTTGCGGCGAATCAGTCCGTGGCTGACCAGGCCCTGTTGGAAAGCGCTGAGCAAGGCGTTATCCGCCAGGCTCAATTGCGGCACGGCGCCATGGCCCAGGCGCTCGGCGGGGACAAAGGCCAGCCCGAGCCGGCGACGGGCGTCGGGGCGTAGATGAGCCACGGGTTGCCCGTCGAATCGGATCGTTTCGCCTTGCTGGCGGGCAAGCGCAGTTTCTCCGCTGAGCAACGCCAGCCATTCGTCCTGACCATTGCCCGCCACCCCGGCGATGCCGACGATTTCGCCGCTACGCACCTCCAGGTCGATCTCCCGCAACGAGCAGCCGAACGGGTCCGGGTTGTGCCATGACAGTTTGTTGATTTGCAGGAAAGCTTTGTCTGCGCTGACCTTGGGATAATCCGTGATCAACCCGGCCGCTTCGCCAACCATCAGTTGCGCCAGCTCCCGGTCCGAGCAGTGCGCCGGGGTGCAGTGCCCCGACACCCGTCCGCCGCGCAGCACTGTGGCGCTGTGGCACAACGCTCGTACTTCCCCGAGCTTGTGGCTGATAAACAGGATGCTGCAGCCCTCGCTCGCCAGTCGGCGCAGGGTCACGAACAGTTCTTCGGCTTCAACGGGCGTGAGTACCGAGGTCGGTTCATCGAGAATCAGCAGGCGAATGTCCTGCATCAGGCAGCGAATGATCTCCACCCGCTGCCGCTCGCCAATCGACAGGCTGTGGACCAGCCGCTGCGGTTCCAGCGCCATGCCGTAGCGCCGGGAAACCTCGCGGATCCGGGGTTCCAGCTGCGCCGGCGTACCGGCTGCCGCGCCCATTGCCAGGGCAATGTTCTGCGCAACGGTAAGGGTTTCGAACAGCGAGAAATGCTGGAACACCATGCCGATTCCCAGGTTGCGGGCCTGGGCCGGATTGCGCAGGTTGACGCGCTGGCCTTGCCAGATCACCTCGCCCGAATCGGCAGGGGTGACGCCGTAGATAATCTTCATCAGGGTGCTTTTACCCGCACCGTTTTCCCCGAGCAGGGCGTGGATCTCGCCGGGTTGGATGCTCAGGTCGATGGCGTCGTTGGCCAGGCAACCGGGGTAGCGTTTGCTGATGTTGCGCAATTGCAGGCGCGCGATGGAATCGGGGTTGGACATGACAGGCTCGGGCCGATGGACAGGAATGCCTGTGGATAAAGCAATTTCCTGGCCATCAGGTCAGGAAATTAGCTTGGCCCGCGTCGCCAAGGCTCTCCGCATGTAGCCTGGGCATCTGCCACAGGAAAATTCTGCACCGGCTTGGAGCGCGCAAGCTTTGCGCAGGCATCGGTTTGCCCTGAAATGGGTGGTTAAAAATTGAGCAAGCGGCTGCGAGCCATGTCCTTCTTGGGGTGGCAGGAGCCATGAACGGGTTATCCACAGGTTGCTCCACAGTTATTGTGTGCAAGCGGGAAACTTGGGCATAAGCACTGCGGGGCTTTCTTCTAAAGGTGATAAACCGCCGCAAGCGTTTGTTTTATGGATGGATTTGTCGGTTCCACGGGACTTTGGCTGAAAAATGAGCAACTCTCTGAAACCCGCATGACAGAAGGGTTACAGAGGGATGTGCTCAGGTTATCCACAGTCGGGTACACAGTGGATGTGGGCAAGTTGAACGATTGCGGGGCGCCCTGAAAGGTCGCAGGCTGATCTCAACGTGCCAGCAGAATCCGGCCACGGCTCAGGTCGGCCAAGTGCGTTTGCAAGGTTTCGATCTGCGCTTCGCCCACGGCCAGTTGAAGGTCTACGCCATTGGCCGTAAAGCGTTCTTCATTGACCAACCCGCCGCATTCGGCGACGCGCAGTTTCACCAGGGCCAGTTCGGCGAATCCGCAGGAACAGCGCAGCGCCACGCGACTGATCAGTTCGATTTTCTCGGCGTTTTGCAGGCATTTGTTCGCGCCGCCGCCATAAGCCCGAGCCAGCCCGCCGGTGCCCAATTGAATCCCGCCGTACCAGCGGATCACCAGCACCGCGACCTGATCGCAGGCTTGTGCTTCGATCGCGGCCAGGATCGGCCGCCCGGCGGTGCCTCCCGGTTCGCCATCGTCGTTGCTGCGGTATTGGTCGCCGAGTTTCCAGGCCCAGCAATTGTGCGAGGCATTCAGGTCGCTGTGCTGGTCGATAAAGGCCTGGGCGTCGGCGGGGCTGGTGATGGGCGCGGCGAGCGTGATGAAGCGGCTTTTGCGAATTTCTTCGCGGTATTCGCAAAAGCCGGCAAGGGTAAAGGGCATGGCGATCTTAGAGGGCAGGTGTCAGGCCGCAGCCCTTGAGAATGATGCGGATCAGGTTGTCGCCAGCTTCGACCATGTCCTGCTTGGTCAACTTGCTGCGCCCGGTCACGCGACAGATCTGGGTGGCGAAGTCGGCGTAATGCTGGGTGCTGCCCCACAGCAGGAAAATCAGGTGCACCGGGTCGATCGGGTCCATCTTGCCGGCATCGATCCAGGCCTGGAATACGGCCGCTCGGCCATTGAACCAGGCGCGATAATCCTGGTTGAAATATTCGGTCAGGCATTCGCCACCGCTGATCACTTCCATGGCAAACAATCGCGAGGCCTGGGGTTGGCGACGAGAGAACTCCATTTTGGCGCGGATATAGCGGGTCAAGGCTTCGGCCGGATCATCCTCGGCGGTGAGGGTATTGAAGGTGCTGTCCCACAATTCGATGATGTTGCTCAGCACCGCCACGTACAAGCCGAGTTTATTGGTGAAGTAATAATGCAGATTTGCCTTGGGCAGCCCGGCCTTGAGGGCGATGGCATTCATGCTGGTGCCTTTGAACCCGTGACGGGCGAATTCATCTTCGGCAGCCTTGAGGATCGTCTCTTCATTCTTTTGACGAATGCGACTGGTGGGCTTGCCACCGTGGGCAGGGACTTCAAAGGTCATGGGCGTTTCCGGGCTGGGTCTGTGGGCAAGCAAGTGCGTTGATAGCGCACCGGCATCAATCCGACAAGTGCCATCACACTAAAAGCCTCTCGATGGCGATCCTCTGCCCCTTGTGGGAGTTAGCGGGTGGCCGCCAGGCTTTCGAGAAAACTCTCCAGCACCAGATGAGGCCGACGCCCCTTGCGGGTGACCGACGCCAGGCTCAAGTCATAGAACCGTGCCGAGGGCTTCAAGGCCCGCAGCCGACCTTGCTGGACCCAGAGGCTGGCGTAGTGATCGGGCAGGTAACCGATGTAGCGTCCGGTGAGGATCAGGAACGCCATGCCTTCGCGGTCCGATGCGCTCGCGGTGCAATTGAGCGCCTGGTAATGGGCCTGTATTTCGGCTGGCAGGCGGAACGTGGGCGCGATGGCGTCCTGGCTGTTTAGGCGAGCGTCCTCGAGTTGCTGGTCATCGACATAGAACAGCGGATGTCCGACCGCGCAGTACAGCAGCGACCGTTCACTGTACAGCGGTTGATATTCCAGGCCGGACAGGGCACTGGCCTGGGGAACTACGCCAACATGCAAGCGCCCGTCGAGCACGCCTTGCTCTACTTCGTTGGGGGCGATCATGCGAATCTGGATCTGCACGTCGGGCCCGCGTTCTTTCAATTGCGCCAAGGCGTGGGTGATGCGCATGTGGGGCAGAGTGACCAGGTTGTCGGTCAGACCGATGGTCAATTCACCGCGCAAATGCTGGTGCAGGCCGTTGACCTCGGTGCGAAAGCTTTCCAGTGCGCTCAATAGCTGCAACGCCGATTGATACACCTCGCGACCTTCCTCGGTCAGGGAAAAACCCGCGCGTCCACGCTGGCACAGACGCAGGCCGAGGCGTTGCTCGAGATCGCTCATCTGCTGGCTGATGGCCGAGCGGCCGATGCCAAGCACGGTTTCAGCGGCGGAAAATCCACCACATTCCACTACGCTGCGGAAAATGCGCAGCAGGCGAATATCAAAGTCGCTGACCTGGGCCAGTGGATCGGGACGACGAACGCTCATAGTTTAGTGATCCACCGACTGAAGGTTACAAAAGTTGGATTTCACCGACTTTATCGCCGTGGCAACTTAGCTGCAAGAACGCTTTCGATTCCCTGTCGCTTATGACCTGCGAGGTTTTGTCGATGAACATGCCCGAACACGCTGCCGGTTCCCTGGCCAGCCAGCTCAAGCTGGATGCCCACTGGATGCCTTACACCGCCAACCGCAATTTCCAGCGCGATCCGCGCCTGATCGTCGCTGCCGAAGGCAGTTGGCTGGTGGATGACAAGGGGCGCAAGGTGTATGACTCGTTGTCGGGCCTGTGGACATGCGGTGCCGGGCACACCCGCAAGGAAATCCAGGAAGCGGTCGCCAAGCAGCTGGGCACCCTCGATTACTCGCCGGGGTTCCAGTACGGCCATCCGCTGTCGTTCCAACTGGCGGAGAAAATCACCAGCCTGACCCCGGGCAATCTCAATCATGTGTTCTTTACCGACTCCGGCTCCGAGTGCGCCGATACCGCGGTGAAGATGGTCCGCGCCTACTGGCGTCTCAAGGGCCAGGCGACCAAGACCAAGATGATTGGTCGTGCCCGTGGCTATCACGGCGTGAACATCGCCGGCACCAGCCTCGGCGGCGTCAACGGCAACCGTAAACTGTTCGGCCAAGCCATGATGGACGTCGACCACTTGCCTCACACCTTGCTGGCCAGCAATGCCTATTCCCGTGGCATGCCGAAAGAGGGTGGCATCGCCTTGGCCGATGAGCTGCTGAAGTTGATCGAGCTGCACGATGCTTCCAACATCGCTGCGGTGTTCGTCGAACCGATGGCTGGATCGGCCGGTGTGTTGGTGCCGCCAGAGGGTTACCTCAAGCGCCTGCGGGAAATCTGCGACCAGCACAGCATCCTCCTGGTGTTCGACGAGGTGATCACTGGTTTCGGTCGCACCGGTTCGATGTTCGGTGCCGACAGCTTCGGCGTGACCCCGGACCTGATGTGCATCGCCAAGCAAGTCACCAATGGCGCGATCCCCATGGGTGCGGTGATTGCCAGCTCCGAGATCTACCAGACGTTCATGAACCAGCCGACGCCCGAGTACGCGGTGGAATTTCCCCACGGCTACACCTACTCGGCCCACCCGGTGGCCTGCGCGGCTGGCCTGGCGGCGCTGGATCTGCTGCAGAAGGAAAACCTGGTACAGAGCGTGGCCGAGATCGCCCCGCATTTCGAGAATGCACTGCACGGCTTGAAGGGTGCGAAGAACGTTATCGACATTCGCAACTATGGCCTGGCCGGCGCGATCCAGATCGCCGGGCGCGACGGCGATGCCATCGTACGTCCGTTCGAGGCCGGCATGGCGTTGTGGAAGGCCGGGTTCTATGTGCGGTTCGGCGGCGACACCCTGCAGTTCGGGCCAACGTTCAACAGTAAGCCGCAGGATCTGGATCGCCTGTTCGATGCGGTCGGTGAAGTGCTGAACAAGCTCGACTGATACGTCCTTCTATATAGCTTTCGATAACGGGCGTCCGGTCACGGGCGCCTGTGGATAATTCTGGAGTCCCCATGAGCCTCATCCCGCATTTGATCAATGGCGAACTGCTGAGCGACAGCGCTCGCACCGCCGATGTGTTCAACCCGTCCACTGGCCAGGCCATCCATAAAGTGCCGTTGGCTGATCGCGCGACCATCCAGCAGGCCATCGACGCCGCCAAGGCGGCTTTCCCGGCGTGGCGCAATACACCGGCGGCCAAGCGCGCTCAGGTGATGTTTCGTTTCAAGCAATTACTGGAGCAGAACGAGTCGCGTATCGCGCAGTTGATCAGTGAAGAGCACGGCAAGACGTTGGAAGACGCGGCCGGTGAGCTCAAGCGCGGCATCGAAAACGTCGAGTTCGCCTGTGCGGCACCAGAAATCCTGAAAGGCGAATACAGCCGTAACGTAGGACCGAACATCGACGCCTGGTCAGACTTCCAGCCTTTGGGTGTGGTGGCGGGTATAACGCCGTTCAACTTTCCGGCGATGGTGCCGCTGTGGATGTATCCACTGGCGATCGTCTGCGGTAACTGCTTCATCCTCAAGCCGTCCGAGCGTGACCCGAGTTCGACGCTGCTGATCGCCCAGTTGCTGTTGGAAGCCGGTTTGCCCAAGGGCGTATTGAGCGTGGTACACGGCGACAAGGCTGCGGTGGACGCGCTGATCGAAGCGCCGGAAGTGAAGGCGCTGAGTTTTGTTGGTTCGACGCCGATTGCCGAGTACATCTATGCCGAGGGCACTCGGCGCGGCAAGCGCGTCCAGGCGCTGGGTGGGGCGAAGAACCATGCGGTGCTGATGCCGGATGCCGACCTGGACAATGCCGTCAGCGCACTGATGGGCGCGGCGTACGGTTCGTGCGGCGAGCGTTGCATGGCGATTTCGGTAGCGGTGTGTGTCGGCGACCAGGTGGCGGATGCGCTGGTGGCCAAGCTGGTGCCGCAGATCAAGGCGCTGAAGATTGGCGCAGGTACATCCTGTGGGCTGGACATGGGGCCGTTGGTGACGGGTCAGCATCGCGACAAGGTCAGCGGCTATATAGAAGACGGTGTGGCGGCGGGTGCTTCGCTGGTGGTCGATGGCCGTGGCTTGAGTGTGACCGGGCATGAGGAAGGTTTCTTCCTGGGTGGCTGCCTGTTTGATCGCGTGACCCCTGAGATGCGTATCTATAAGGAAGAGATCTTCGGGCCGGTACTGTGCATCGTCCGGGTAAATAGCCTGGAAGAGGCGATGCAGTTGATCAACGATCACGAGTATGGCAACGGCACTTGCATCTTTACTCGCGATGGCGAGGCGGCGCGGTTGTTCTGCGATGAAATCGAAGTCGGCATGGTGGGCGTCAACGTTCCATTGCCGGTGCCGGTTGCCTATCACAGCTTTGGCGGCTGGAAGCGCTCGCTGTTCGGTGATCTGCACGCCTACGGCCCGGATGGCGTGCGTTTCTATACCCGTCGCAAGGCCATTACCCAGCGCTGGCCGCAACGTGCGAGCCATGAGGCTTCGCAGTTTGCATTCCCCAGCTTGTAATCGGTAAGTGAAGAGGCCGGCGCCCTTGGGCGCCGGCCTCTGTGTTTACGGGGCTTTTTGACTGATGTGACAGAATTATGAAAATAGGTGTTGACGGCAGATTCTGGAAGTCTATAATTCGCCCCACTTCCGGCGCAGTCGAAACGGAAAACTCCTTGAGATTCAATGAGTTAAGT
>NZ_LMDO01000041.1:0-26165 GCF_001425105.1 Pseudomonas sp. Root401
TACGTTCGCGTGAATAGTACGTCACAACCTGTCTCTTTCCGCCCTCGGTGTGCTTTTGGGGGTAAATCCGGAGAGGCGACAACTATCCTGACACCGGGGGCCCGCTGTAAGAGCGGAACCATAAGCCGTCGTTACGCAAAAAACGGATATACCCCCAAACCCAAGCCAAAAAAAACGGCACTTTCCATTTCTGAAAGAAGCACCGTTTTTTCCAAGCGAACAGCATCACAGCCAGTCAGGGCCTTTCTGCTGCAATCGCCTTGGGTTATTGAAACAACGACTCGCTCGACAAGCCGTTCTTCTCCAGGATCTCTCGCAGACGCTTGAGACCTTCAACCTGGATCTGCCTCACCCGCTCACGGGTCAAACCAATCTCCAAGCCTACATCTTCAAGCGTGCTGCTTTCATGACCGCGCAAGCCGAAGCGGCGAATCACCACTTCCCGTTGCTTGTCCGTAAGTTCCGAAAGCCACTGGTCGATACTCTGGGACAAGTCATCGTCCTGGAGCAACTCGCACGGATCGGTCGGACGATCGTCGGTCAGGGTATCCAGCAGGGTCTTATCCGAGTCCGGCCCCAGCGAGACGTCTACCGAGGAGACACGCTCGTTGAGCCCAAGCATGCGCTTGACCTCTCCCACCGGTTTTTCCAGCAGGTTGGCGATTTCTTCGGGTGAAGGTTCATGGTCGAGTTTCTGGGTCAACTCACGGGCGGCCCGCAGGTAGACGTTCAGTTCCTTGACCACATGAATCGGCAACCGGATAGTCCGGGTCTGGTTCATGATCGCCCGTTCGATGGTCTGGCGGATCCACCAGGTGGCGTAGGTCGAGAAACGGAAGCCGCGCTCGGGGTCGAATTTCTCGACGGCGCGAATCAGCCCCAGGTTGCCCTCTTCGATCAGGTCCAGCAGCGAAAGCCCGCGATTGACATAGCGTCGGGCGATTTTCACCACCAGGCGCAGGTTGCTTTCAATCATGCGTTTTCGACCGGCCGGGTCGCCACTTTGCGACAGCCGCGCAAAATGAACTTCTTCCTCGGGGGAGAGCAGTGGCGAAAAACCGATTTCGTTGAGGTACAGCTGAGTGGCGTCCAGCGCCCGGGTGTAATCGATGTACTTATGTTGTTTAAGCGAAGCGGAGTGTTTGGATTTGGCACGAACGGAAGGTGGAGTCGCCCCTTCATCATTCGACATCGAATCCATAGCGATGCCGGTCTCCACAAGGAGAACCTCATCGTCGATGTCAAACTCCGGCACTTCTTTACTGAGAGCCATTGTTATAGTCCTTTGGTGAGTTCGACCTCAAGCTCAAGCGACGCCTTTATCCTTGGCAACGCTGGAGCCTGTTCCCTCTACGTGACGGAACAGGCTGACAATCAAATCAACGCCGTGGCAGGAATTGCAGCGGATCGACTGGTTTACCTTGTCGGCGAATCTCAAAATGCAGTTTCACCCGGTCTGTTCCCGTTGATCCCATTTCGGCAATTGTCTGTCCGACTTTGACCTGCTGCCCCTCCCGAACCAACAGCCTGCGGTTGTGACCGTAGGCACTGACGTAGGTATCGCTGTGTTTGATGATCACGAGTTCGCCGTAGCCCCTCAAACCACTCCCGGCGTACACAACCGTGCCATCAGACGCGGCTAAAACAGGCTGTCCCAAATCCCCGGCGATATCAATTCCTTTATTCAAACTACCGTTTGAAGAGAATTTTCCAATGAGAACGCCATTAGAAGGCCATCCCCAGCCTGTCGGGGCGGGGCCTGCCGCAGGCATCGGAGCGGGGGCAGGTTTGCTCGCGACGGACGGTACTGTCGCCGTTCCAGCCCCCGTCGGCCGGCGAATAACCGTGGTTTTACTCGACGAAGAAGGCGTCGAACCCGACTGCGTAACCACCGCGGTAGGCGTTGAACCGCTACGGCCATCGAAGCGAATCGTCTGACCTGGGTGAATCGTATAAGGCGCAGGAATGTTGTTACGCGCCGCGAGGGCTTTGTAGTCCCAGCCGTAGCGGAAAGCGATGGAAAACAGCGTATCGCCGCGACGGACTACATATTGGCCGGTCGTTACTGTAGGACGTTGAGGTGTTGCACTGTTGTTGCGATCGACAACCCGGACATTACCCGAAGGCGTACTGGAACACCCGACCAGCAAAGTACTCAAGACAAGGCCAGTCACCAGGCGCTGAAAGCTCGTGATACCCATACGCTGCGCAATGACTGTGAGACTCACCCGCCGCTCCCTTTGTGGTGGCAGAAAAATTGGAAACTGCCTGTCCAGGCAGAACTCATATAAATATAGCTGGCAACGACTGCGCCTCTATTAATGAAGCGCAATGTGTCGCCGCACACGTTTGCTCGACGCCGTTGGACTCTGTTCAGCAAATCGGTGCCGCTGTAAGACACAGGCCGGGCCGCGGAATTCAGCGTCTGTTTATAAATGCTCAGGCCAACGGCCCATTGAGTAACGGCACGAACCGCACCGCCCCCAGGACGTGTCGCGAAAAACCGTTTTCTTCGCGCACGATCAGCATCAGTTGCTGGACTTCGCCGGCGCCCACCGGAATCACCAGTCGCCCGCCGGGAGCAAGCTGATCCAGCAGGGCCTGGGGTACATCGGTGGCCACCGCGGTCACGATGATGCCGTTGTACGGCGCCAGGGCCGGCCACCCCTCCCAGCCATCCCCCCAGCGAAACACCACGTTGCGCAGGTTCAACTCAACCAGGCGTTCCTTGGCGCGATCCTGCAGTACCTTGATCCGCTCTACGGAAAACACCCGCTCGACCAGTTGCGACAACACCGCCGTCTGGTAACCCGAGCCGGTACCGATCTCCATCACCTTGTCCAGCGGCCCCGCCTCCAGCAGCAACTCGCTCATGCGGGCCACCATGTATGGCTGGGAAATGGTCTGGTTGTGGCCGATCGGCAACGCCGTGTCTTCATAGGCGCGATGGGCCAGGGCTTCATCGACGAAAAGGTGGCGCGGCGTGCGGCGAATGACTTCCAACACCTGGGCGTTGGACAGGCCTTCTTCGTAGAGACGTTGGATCAGTCGTTCACGGGTGCGCTGGGAGGTCATGCCGATTCCGCGGCGCAGCATATCGTCTTGCTCACGAGCCATCAGCGCAGCCCCTCCAGCCAGCCATCGAGATTTCGAAAGGCGTCGTTGAAGGTACGGTCCAACTGCAACGGCGTGATCGAGACATAACCTTGCATCACCGCATGGAAATCAGTGCCCGGCCCGCCGTCCTCGGCATCACCGGCGGCGGCGATCCAGTAACCGGCCTTGCCGCGCGGGTCGACGACATGCATCGGTTTGGCGGCGCGGGCACGGTGGCCCAGGCGAGTGAGCTGGATGCCACGGATGTGATCGAGCGGCAGGTTGGGGATATTCACGTTCAGCACCGTGCGTGGCGGCAGCTCCAGCTCGCCGTGGGCTTCGACCAGTTTACGGGCGAAGTAGGCGGCGGTCGGCAAGTTATCGACCTGTCGCGAAACAAACGAAAAGGCAAACGATGGCTTGTCCAGGAAGCGACCTTCCAGGGCGGCGGCAACCGTGCCGGAATAAAGCACGTCGTCCCCCAGGTTGGCGCCCAGGTTGATACCCGACACCACCATGTCCGGCTCACGCTCCAGCAAGCCGTTGAGGCCCAGGTGCACGCAATCGGTCGGAGTGCCGTTGAGGCTGATGAAACCGTTATCCAGATAGCAGGGGTGCAACGGACGGTCGAGCGTCAGCGAGCTGCTGGCGCCGCTTTTGTCCTGGTCCGGGGCGATGACCACGCACTCGGCAAAATCCGCCAGCGCAGCATAAAGCGCGGCAAGGCCGGGCGCAGTCACCCCGTCGTCGTTAGAAATCAGAATACGCATGGGCTGTCCGTCTGCCCCACCGGCACCAGATCGACGAGTTCGCGCACCAAGACAGTGGCGAAACATCCGGCCGGCAGGACGAATTCCAGTTGCAGAATGTCAGGCTCGGGATAATGCCACGACAGCCCGCCAATGGGCAGTCGCAGGATGCGACGTTCGTGACTCATTCCCGCGTTTATCAACCAGTCCCGCAAATCGGCCTCGCCCGCGGCGATGGCTTGTTCCAGCTCGAACGTCGCGCCAGCGGCAGGCGAAGGTCCCTCGCCCCACTGCGGCCCGGTCGGGTGCAGGTCGAGAATGGCCAGGCGTGGGTCGCTGCATTCAGCCTCTGCGGCCGGGAAAAAACTGCGGCTGTCGGTGAAGGCAAGCAAATCGCCCACCTGGGCTTTTTGCCAGCTACCGTCGGCGACCCGCGCCGCCAGCACCCGGTTGAACAGGAAGCTGCGGGCGGTGGACAACAGCCGCGAGCGCACATTGCGCTGTTCCGGCAACGCCTTGCGCACCGCCCAGCCCCGGGCATCGACGACGTTGCCGCCGTCATGGCCGAAGCGCTGGGCGCCAAAATAGTTGGGGATGCCCTGGCGGACAATCTGTTGCAGGCGCGCATCGATCGCCGCCGTATCGCCCTTGAATTGGGTCAGGCGCAAGGTAAAGCCATTGGCCGAGTGCGCGCCGCGTTGCAGCTTGCGCCTGTGGCGTGCGGTCTTGAGGATCTTCAGCGTGTCGTTCTCTGCCGCCGACAGGTCCGGATCGGCCTTGCCCGGCAATTGGACACTGAACCACTGGCGGGTCAGGGCCTGACGGTCCTTGAGCCCGGCGTAGCTGACGGTGCGCAGCGGCACGCCGGCAGCCTTGGCGATTCGCCGGGCCGCTTCTTCGGTGTTCAAGCCACGTTTTTCAACCCAGATCCACAGGTGCTCGCCATCGCCGGTCAACGGGATGTCGAGTACTTCATCGACCTGGAAATCTTCAGCGGTGGCCTTGAGTACCGCACTGCCCAGCGGTTCGCCATAGGCCCGCGGCCCCAACAGTTCCAGTTCAGTCATGGGCGCAGCAACAAGGCAACGGAGTGGACGGCAATGCCTTCTTCGCGACCGACGAAGCCCAGCTTCTCGGTGGTGGTGGCTTTCACGTTCACTTGGTCCAACTCAACTTGAAGATCCTCGGCAATCAACTGGCGCATCGCTTCGATGTGCGGCGCCATCTTGGGGGCTTGGGCAACGATGGTGTTATCGACGTTGCCGACCTTCCAGCCCTTGGCATGGATCAGCGCGACCACATGGCGCAGCAGCACGCGACTGTCGGCGCCCTTGAATTGCGGGTCGGTGTCGGGAAAGTGCTTGCCGATGTCCCCCAGGGCAGCCGCGCCGAGCAATGCATCGCTCAAGGCGTGCAGCAGGACATCACCGTCAGAATGCGCGAGCAGCCCGAAGCCATGTGCGATTCGCACGCCGCCCAGAGTAATGAAGTCGCCTTCAGCGAAACGGTGAACATCGTAGCCGTGGCCAATACGCATAAAAAAACGCCCCGATTTTTGTCAGGGCGTGATTCTACCTGCATTAGGCGTTTAGAGCGCGCGCATGATGCTGCAAGTGGTCGTCAATGAAGCTGGCGATGAAGAAGTAGCTGTGGTCGTAGCCCGGTTGCAGGCGCAGCTCCAACGGATGGTCGGCAGCCTTGGCCGCCTGTTGCAAGGCTTCGGGCTTGAGCTGGTTGGCCAGGAAATCATCGCGATCGCCCTGATCCACCAGCAGTGGCAGCTTCTCCTGCGCCTCGGCAATCAATGCACAGGCATCCCATTCCCGCCATTTCGAGCGGTCTTCCCCCAGGTAGCGAGAGAAGGCCTTCTGGCCCCATGGGCAATCCATCGGATTGTTGATCGGCGAAAAGGCCGACACTGAACGGTAACGCCCCGGGTTGCGCAAAGCACAGACCAGCGCGCCATGGCCGCCCATTGAATGACCACTGATACCGCGTTTGTCCGAAGCCGGGAAATGCGCTTCGACAAGCGTAGGCAATTCCTGCACCACGTAGTCATGCATCCGATAGTGCCGTGCCCACGGATCCTGCGTGGCGTTCAGATAAAAACCCGCCCCCAGGCCGAAGTCCCAGGCACCGTCCGGATCGCCCGGCACGTCTGCGCCACGGGGGCTGGTATCCGGCGCGACGATGATCAGGCCCAACTCGGCGGCCATGCGCTGAGCACCGGCCTTTTGCATGAAGTTCTCGTCGGTGCAGGTCAGCCCGGACAACCAATACAGCACAGGCAACTTGCCGCCCTGCTCGGCTTGCGGCGGCAGGTACACGGCAAACACCATGTCACAACCGAGCACGTCGGAACGGTGCCGGTAACGTTTGTGCCAGCCGCCGAAGCTTTTCTGGCAGGAGATGTTTTCCAGACTCATTGGCATTTCAGCTGCAAGCGACAAGCTTCAAGCTGCAAGTGGGCGGTGACCCAACTTGCAGCTTATGGCTTGAAGCTTGTGGCTGCTCCTTAGAAATGAATGACGGTGCGGATGCTCTTGCCTTCATGCATCAGGTCGAACGCCTTGTTGATATCTTCCAGGCCCATGGTGTGGGTGATAAACGTATCCAGCGGGATCTCGCCCGTCTCGGCCATTGCCACATAGCTTGGCAACTCGCTGCGACCGCGCACGCCACCAAAGGCCGAACCGCGCCAGACGCGCCCGGTCACCAACTGGAAGGGACGGGTGGCGATTTCCTGGCCGGCACCGGCCACGCCGATGATCACCGACTCGCCCCAGCCTTTGTGGCAGCACTCCAGCGCGGCACGCATCAACTGGACATTGCCGATGCACTCGAAGGAAAAGTCCACGCCGCCGTCGGTCATGTCGACGATGACTTCCTGGATCGGACGGTCGAAGTCTTTCGGGTTGACGCAGTCGGTAGCGCCCAGTTGCTTGGCGATTTCGAACTTGGCTGGGTTGATGTCGATGGCAATGATGCGCGAGGCCTTGGCCTTCACCGCGCCAATCACTGCCGACAGGCCAATGCCGCCCAGGCCGAAGATCGCCACGGTGTCACCCGGCTTGACCTTGGCGGTGTTGAGGACCGCGCCGATACCGGTGGTGACGCCGCAACCCAGCAGGCAGACTTTTTCCAGTGGGGCGTCCTTGGAGATTTTTGCGACGGAGATTTCCGGCAGCACGGTGTACTCAGAGAACGTCGAGGTGCCCATGTAGTGGAAAATCGTCTCGCCCTTGTAGGAAAAGCGCGAAGTGCCGTCCGGCATCAGGCCTTTGCCCTGGGTGGCGCGAATCGCCTGGCAGAGGTTGGTCTTGCCTGACTTACAGAATTTGCACTGGCCGCATTCCGGCGTGTACAGCGGGATCACATGGTCGCCCACCGCGACCGAGGTCACGCCTTCGCCGATGGCTTCGACAATCGCGCCGCCTTCGTGACCGAGGATCGACGGAAAGATCCCTTCCGGGTCGGCGCCCGACAAGGTATAGGCGTCGGTATGGCAGACACCGGAAGCTACCACGCGCAACAGCACTTCGCCCGCCTTGGGCATGGCGACGTCGACTTCAACGATTTCCAGGGGTTTCTTGGCCTCGAAGGCAACGGCAGCGCGCGACTTGATCATCCGGACTCTCCAGCAAATAAAAACAAGACCGGGAGTGTAATCCTCCGCAGGACGATGAATAATCCAACCAAAAGCAAAACATTATTGCTGTATAGGGATAATCCTTCATGTCCGATAACCGCTGGGAAGGGATCGACGAGTTCGTCGCCGTGGCCGAATGCAGTCAATTCACCGCCGCCGCCGAACGTCTCGGGGTTTCGTCTTCCCACATCAGCCGACAAATCGTACGGCTTGAAGAGCGTTTGCAGACACGTTTGCTCTACCGCAGTACCCGGCGAGTCACCCTGACCGAGGCCGGCCAGACGTTTTTGCAGCATTGCCAACGCTTGCAGGACGGGCGCGAGGAAGCACTGCGGGCGGTGGGCGATCTCACCAGCGAACCCAAGGGCATGCTGCGCATGACCTGTGCCGTGGCCTATGGCGAACGGTTCATCGTGCCTCTGGTAACGCGGTTCATGGGGCTGTACCCGCAGTTACGGGTAGACATCGAACTGAGCAACCGCCCTCTGGATCTGGTACACGAAGGCCTCGACCTGGCGATTCGCCTGGGTCGCTTGCAGGACTCCCGCCTGGTCGCCACGCGCCTGGCACCGCGGCGCATGTACCTGTGCGCTTCACCCTCTTACCTGGAACGCTACGGACGACCCCACAGCTTGTCGGAACTGAGCCGCCACAATTGCCTGATCGGCAGCTCCGACATCTGGCAGCTGGAGCAGAACGGACGGGAATTTTCCCAACGGGTACAGGGAAATTGGCGCTGCAACAGTGGGCAAGCGGTGTTGGACGCGGCGTTGCAAGGGGTGGGGTTGTGCCAGTTGCCGGATTATTACGTGCTGGAGCATTTGCACAGTGGCGCATTGATCTCGCTGCTGGAGGCTCATCAGCCGCCGAATACGGCGGTGTGGGCGTTGTACCCGCAGCAGCGGCACCTGTCGCCGAAGGTGCGCAAGTTGGTGGATTTTTTGAAGGAAGGGTTGGCTGGGCGGCCGGAGTATCGGGGATGACAGTGGTTTTTTATGTTGCTTGAGCGATTGCTATCGCGAGCAGGCTCGCTCCCACATTGGATCTTCAGCGGATACAAATTTTGTGTACAGCCAAAATCCCTTGTGGGAGCGAGCCTGCTCGCGATGGCGACTCAGAAGACGCCTCCACTTCTCGCTTAATGCCGATTCGCCCAGCGCTGGCGCAACCACTCCAGATCTTCCGGCCGGGTGACCTTGATGTTATCGGCCCGCCCTTCGATCAACCGCGGCGCCTGCCCGGCCCATTCCATGGCGGACGCTTCGTCGGTAATCAGCGCATCTGCAACCAGGCTGTCGGCCAAGGCCCGATGCAAGGCGCCGAGGCGGAACATCTGTGGCGTGTAGGCTTGCCAGATCACGCTGCGATCAACGGTCTCCAGCACGCGGCCATGTTTGTCGACGCGCTTGAGGGTGTCGCGTGCCGGGACGGCCAGCAGGCCGCCGACCGGATCGGTCGCCAACTCGCTGAGCAGTGTGTCCAGGTCGTCCCGGGCCAGATTGGGCCGGGCGGCGTCGTGCACCAGTACCCAGTCGTGATCGTCGGCGCCCTGCTCGTGCAGGTACAGCAAGGCATTGAGCACTGAATCCGAACGTTGCTCGCCACCATCGACACGCTGGATGCGTGTGTCGTTGGCACAGGCCAGGGTCGGCCAGTAAGGATCATCGTGTGCAAGGCTGACCACCACACCCTTGACGGTGGGATGGTCGAGGAAACAGCCGAGGCTGTGTTCAAGAATTGTGCGTCCGCCCAGTTGCAGGTATTGCTTGGGTCGGTCCGCGGCCATACGAGCGCCAACGCCCGCGGCAGGAATCACGGCCCAGAAGGCCGGCAAACGAATACTCATTGGGCCAACTGGTAGAGGGTTTCGCCCTCCTTGACCATGCCCAGTTCATGTCGAGCCCGTTCTTCAACGGTCTCCATGCCTTTTTTCAGCTCTGTCACTTCGGCGTCCATCACCCGATTACGCTCCAGCAGCGCCTCGTTCTCGGCGTGCTGGTCGGCAATTTGCTGAGTCAGGTCGGCCACTTGCGCCAAGCTGCCATTGCCCACCCACAGACGGTACTGCAGGCCGGCCAGCAACAGGAGCAAGACAAGAAACAACCAATTGGGACTGCGCATCGAATATCAGGTATCCAGTGAAAAAAGACCGCCATGCCAAACTTTGAAGCGTCTGATAGCACGAAGCCTGGAGAACCCAGGCTTGTGCTTGATAAGGCATCAGATTAGAGGCAAAACCGCCGCCATGGCGACTTTTGCGACCTGATCCGCTGTCTTTTTACCATTTACCGCTTAACCGCGAAACTCGGCGCGACCGTTGTACTTGGCCTTGCCGTTCAACTGCTCTTCGATACGCAGCAGTTGGTTGTACTTGGAAACGCGGTCGGAACGGCACAGCGAACCGGTCTTGATCTGGCCTGCCGCAGTGCCCACGGCCAGGTCGGCAATGGTCGAATCTTCGGTTTCACCGGAGCGGTGGGAGATCACGGCGGTGTAGCCGGCAGCCTTGGCCATCTGGATGGCTTCCAGGGTTTCGGTCAGGGTGCCGATCTGGTTGAACTTGATCAGGATCGAGTTGGCGATCTTCTTGTCGATGCCTTCTTTCAGGATCTTGGTGTTGGTCACGAACAGGTCGTCACCCACCAGCTGGGTTTTCTCGCCGATCTTGTCGGTGAGGATTTTCCAGCCAGCCCAGTCGGACTCGTCCAGGCCGTCTTCGATGGAGATGATCGGATAGCGTTCGGTCAGGCCCTTGAGGTAGTCGGCGAAACCTTCGGCGGTGAACACCTGGCCTTCGCCGGACAGGTTGTACTTGCCGTCTTCGTAGAATTCACTGGCGGCGCAGTCCAGGGCCAGGGTCACGTCGGTGCCCAGCTTGTAGCCAGCGTTGGCCACGGCTTCGGAGATCACTTTCAGCGCGTCTTCGTTGGACGCCAGGTTCGGTGCGAAACCGCCTTCGTCGCCAACCGCGGTGCTCAGGCCACGGGCTTTGAGCACAGCCTTGAGGTGATGGAAAATCTCGGTGCCCATGCGCAGGCCTTCGGAGAAGGTCTTGGCGCCAACCGGCTGCACCATGAATTCCTGGATGTCGACGTTGTTATCGGCATGCTCGCCGCCGTTGATGATGTTCATCATCGGCACCGGCATCGAATAGACACCCGGGGTACCGTTGAGGTTGGCGATGTGGGCGTACAGCGGCAGGTCCTGGTCCTGGGCAGCGGCCTTGGCAGCGGCCAGGGAGACGGCGAGGATCGCGTTGGCGCCCAGGGTGGCTTTGTTTTCGGTACCGTCGAGCTTGATCATCGCGTGATCGAGGGCTTTCTGGTCGGCAGGATCCTTGCCCAGCAACAGCTCACGGATCGGACCGTTGATGTTGGCGACGGCTTTGAGCACGCCCTTGCCCAGGTAACGGCTCTTGTCGCCATCACGCAGCTCCAGCGCTTCGCGCGAGCCAGTGGAAGCACCGGACGGCGCGCAGGCGCTGCCGATGATACCGTTGTCGAGAAGCACGTCCGCTTCAACAGTGGGGTTGCCACGGGAGTCGAGAACTTCACGACCTTTGATGTCGACGATTTTTGCCATTGTTGTAAACACTCCAAAGTTGACGAAAACGCTGTGGGAGCACGGCTTGCCGGCGATGGGGGCCTCAAGGGCACCATCGCTGGCAAGCCATGCTCCCACAAGAGCAGTGCGGCCAGCGGGCCAGAGCGATAATCGAGCGGTACTTTACCGGAGAAAACCGCGTTACGCGGTTTCTATTGTCGGAAAACTCTTGACCAGCTCGTCCAACGCCTTGAGCTGAGACAGGAAAGGTTCCAGCTTGTTCAAGCGCAAGGCACAAGGGCCGTCGCACTTGGCATTGTCCGGATCCGGGTGGGCTTCAAGGAACAGGCCAGCCAGGGATTGGCTGATGCCAGCCTTGGCCAGGTCGGTCACCTGGGCGCGACGACCGCCGGCGGAATCGGAACGACCGCCAGGCATCTGCAGGGCGTGCGTCACATCGAAGAATACCGGGTATTCGAACTGCTTCATGATGCCGAAGCCGAGCATGTCGACTACCAGGTTGTTGTAGCCGAAGCTCGAACCGCGCTCGCAGAGGATCAACTGGTCATTCCCAGCCTCTTCGCACTTGCTCAGGATGTGTTTCATTTCCTGGGGCGCAAGGAACTGGGCTTTCTTGATATTGATCACCGCGCCGGTCTTGGCCATCGCGACCACCAGGTCGGTCTGGCGCGACAGGAAGGCCGGCAACTGGATGATGTCGCAGACCTCGGCGACGACCGCGGCCTGGGCAGGCTCGTGGACGTCGGTGATGATCGGCACGCCAAAGGCTTGCTTGATGTCCTGGAAGATCCGCATGCCTTCTTCCAGGCCCGGGCCACGGTAGGAGGTCACGGACGAACGGTTGGCCTTGTCGAAGCTGGCCTTGAACACGTAAGGGATACCCAACTTCTGGGTGACCTTCACGTACTCCTCGCAGACCTGCATCGCCATGTCGCGGCTTTCCAGCACGTTCATGCCGCCAAACAGCACCATGGGCTTGTCGTTGGCAATCTCGATGTCGCCGACACGAATGATCTTCTGGGCCATCGTCTTATGCCTTTTTCTGGTGTTGAGCCAAAGCGGCCTTCACGAAACCACTGAACAACGGATGACCGTCCCGTGGCGTCGAGGTGAACTCGGGGTGAAACTGGCAGGCGACGAACCATGGGTGATCCGGGGCCTCGACCACTTCGACCAGCGCGCCGTCACCGGAACGACCGGAGATTTTCAGGCCGGCCTCGATCAACTGCGGCAGCAGGTTGTTGTTCACTTCGTAGCGATGACGGTGACGCTCGACGATCACATCCTTGGCGTAGCAATCGTGCACCTTGGAGCCGGCTTCCAGCAGGCATTCCTGGGCACCGAGACGCATGGTGCCGCCCAGGTCCGAGCTTTCGGTACGCACTTCCACGGCACCGGTGGCATCTTCCCACTCGGTGATCAGGCCCACGACCGGATGGCCGCTGGCACGATCGAACTCGGTGGAGTTGGCGTCTTTCCAGCCCAGCACGTTACGGGCGAACTCGATGACCGCCACTTGCATGCCCAGGCAGATACCCAGGTAAGGCACTTTGTTTTCGCGAGCGTATTGCACGGCAGTGATCTTGCCTTCCACGCCCCGCAGGCCGAAGCCGCCCGGCACGAGGATCGCATCGGCGCCTTCGAGCAGGCCGGTACCCTGGTTCTCGATGTCTTCGGAATCGATGTAGCGCAGGTTGACCTTGGTACGGTTGCTGATGCCGGCGTGACTCATCGCCTCGATCAGCGACTTGTAGGCGTCCAGCAGCTCCATGTACTTGCCGACCATGGCGATGGTGACTTCGTGCTCCGGGTTGAGCTTGGCATCGACCACGGCTTCCCATTCGGACAGATCGGCACTGGCGCATTGCAGGCCGAAGCGCTCGACGACGAAGTCGTCCAGGCCCTGGGAGTGCAGGATGCCCGGGATCTTGTAGATGGTGTCGGCGTCTTCCAGGCCGATGACCGCACGCTCTTCAACGTTGGTGAACTGGGCGATCTTGCGACGCGACGAGATGTCGATCGGGTGATCGGAGCGGCAGATCAGCACGTCCGGCTGCAGGCCGATGGAACGCAGTTCCTTGACCGAGTGCTGGGTGGGTTTGGTCTTGGTTTCGCCGGCGGTGGCGATGTACGGCACCAGTGTCAGGTGCATCAGCATCGCGCGCTTGGCGCCGATTTCGAAACGCAACTGGCGGATGGCCTCGAGGAACGGCTGGGACTCGATGTCGCCCACGGTGCCGCCGATTTCGACCATCGCCACGTCGGCATCGCCAGCACCCTTGATGATGCGGCGCTTGATTTCGTCGGTGATGTGCGGGATGACCTGGATGGTCGCGCCCAGGTAGTCACCACGACGCTCCTTGCGCAGCACGTGTTCGTAGACACGGCCGGTGGTGAAGTTGTTGTTCTGGGTCATGGTCGTGCGGATGAACCGCTCGTAGTGGCCCAGGTCCAGGTCGGTCTCGGCGCCGTCGTGGGTGACGAACACTTCACCGTGCTGGAACGGGCTCATGGTGCCCGGGTCAACGTTGATGTACGGGTCCAGCTTGAGCATGGTGACCTTAAGTCCCCGCGCCTCCAGGATGGCCGCCAATGAAGCCGAGGCAATGCCTTTCCCCAATGAAGAAACAACACCGCCCGTGACGAATATGTAGCGCGTCATGAAAAACCCTAGAAGTCTGCGTTAAAGCGGTCCGAGCCGCCGGGGAAAGCGAAGGAAGGCCGAAGCCCCCGATCACCTGCATTAATCACAGTGCACCTTTCAAAAAAACCGCCGCGTTGGGACAGACCGGAAGTGAAATCACCGGTACGTTGCTCGCTACACATTTTTTGGAATCGCCCAGCAAAGACTGCTTGGTAATCGGCAACTCCTGCAATTCAGGCGAATCCACAGAAGTTGTATCAAGAAGGGAGCGTAGTCTACCGGAAAGCCCCTTTCAGCTCAAACCCAGATCTTGGCTTCCTGGCGTCCAGATCAGTTGCCAACTGCCATCAGCCTGTGCATCGAGCCCGGCCAGGTTGGCCACCGCCAGCAATTGCTCGCCCTGATAGAGCAGCGGCAATCGACCACGAACGAACGCCGGCACGGCCTTTTCATTGAGCAAACGCTTGAGGTCACGGTGACCACGACCCTGTAATGCCATCACCTCGCCGCCTTGACGATAGCGCACGCTGAGCGGCCCCGCAGGCGGCGTGCCGTCGAGCACCACCCGACCATTGTCCGGCAAGCTCAGCGCAACCGTCGGATCGGCCCAGTCGACGGCGCCTGGCAGCGAACATAGCCAGTGGTCGGATAACCACCAGATCCGCCCGGCGGCGCGGTGCAACTCACCACCGGCCAGTCGCCAGAGCGGCCGGGCATCATCGGCGGCATCGCGCAACGAGTCCCAGCCCGACCAGTGATCGGTATCGGGCAGCAGGGTCATCGGCGCCAGCCAATGGCTCAAGGCGTTGCGCTGACGGGCCGGCGACAACGCCCGCAAAGGCTCCAGCGCCAGGGATTGCAGCCCGAGCCAGTCGAACACTCCCGGGGTCGCGGCCTGGGCCAGGTCGATTCGCGCCAAATCATCCAGCAAAGTTTGGGCTTCACCCATGTGCGTAGCGCTGCGAGCCAGGGTCGTCGACGCTTGGGGCCATTGCTCGGCCAACACTGGAAAAACCCGCTGGCGCAGGTAATTGCGCGCATACCGGTGATCGTCGTTGGAGGGATCTTCGATCCAGCTCAAGCCGTGCTGCCTCGCATAGGCTTCCAGCTCCGCCCGGGACACATCGAGCAACGGTCGCAACAGATGCCCTCGGCCCAAAGGACGCTGCCGTGGCATTGCTGCCAAGCCCCTTACCCCTGCCCCGCGCAATAAACGAAACAGCAGGGTTTCGGCCTGGTCATCGCGATGCTGGGCGGTAAGCAGCACTTCATTGCTGTGGATCGCCGCGACAAAGGCCGCGTAACGCGCTTCCCGGGCAGCGCGCTCGACACTGGCACCAGGGCGCACTTGCACACTCACCACGTCCAGCCGCACGCCCAGGGCCGCGCAGACCGAACGACAATGGTCCGGCCACGCCTCAGCCACCGCCTGGAGGCCGTGATGCACATGGATAGCGCTCAATGCGGGCAAGGAGTGGTGTTGCGAAAGGGTCGCGAGCAGGTGCAACAGGACGGTGGAGTCGAGGCCGCCGGAGAAGGCGATGCGCCAGGTGGCGGCGTTGCGCCAGGGGAGCATGTGCTTGAGGAGCCGGGTTGGCAGATCCGCGCTTGAGTTCATTGGAGTCAGCCTTGGCACAAACAACTGTGGGAGCGAGCCTGCTCGCGATGGCGGTATATCAGTCAACTCATTTGTTGAATGTTAAACCGCTATCGCGAGCAGGCTCGCTCCCACATGGTATTGCAATCAGATCAAAGGCCGTAGCTCATCAACCGCTCGTAGCGACGAGCCAGCAGCGCTTCGTTGTCGAACTTCTTGAGCATCGACAATTGCGAGCTCAGCTCGGCACGGATCAGCGCCGCCGCTGCAGCCGGGTCGCGGTGAGCGCCGCCGACTGGCTCGCTGATCACCTTGTCCACGATGCCCAGGCCTTTGAGACGCTCGGCGGTAATGCCCATGGCCTCAGCGGCATCCGGCGCCTTCTCGGCGGTTTTCCACAGGATCGAGGCGCAGCCTTCCGGCGAGATCACCGCATAGGTGGAATATTGCAGCATGTTCAACTGGTCGCAGACACCGATGGCCAGTGCACCGCCGGAACCACCTTCGCCAATTACAGTGGCGATGATCGGGGTTTTCAGGCGCGCCATGACGCGCAGGTTCCAGGCAATCGCTTCGCTCTGGTTGCGCTCTTCGGCGTCGATGCCCGGGTAGGCGCCCGGCGTGTCGATGAAGGTCAGGATCGGCATCTTGAAGCGCTCGGCCATTTCCATCAGGCGGCAGGCCTTGCGGTAGCCTTCCGGACGCGGCATGCCGAAGTTGCGGCGCACCTTCTCGCGCACTTCGCGGCCTTTCTGATGGCCGATAACCATCACCGGCTGGTCGTCCAGGCGGGCGACACCGCCGACGATTGCGGCGTCGTCGGAGAAGTGGCGGTCACCGTGCAGCTCATCGAACTCGGTGAAGATGTGGTCGATGTAGTCCAGGGTGTAGGGACGACGTGGATGACGCGCCAGGCGGGCGATCTGCCAGCTGGTCAGCTTGCCGAAGATGTCTTCGGTCAGCGTGCGGCTTTTGTCCTGCAGACGAGAGATTTCATCGCCGATATTCAGCGAATTGTCATTACCGACCAAGCGCAACTCTTCGATCTTGGCTTGCAGGTCGGCGATCGGCTGTTCGAAATCTAGAAAATTCGGGTTCATAGGCGTCCGTCTTGGGTCGACGTCCAAGAGAGCTTGGGCCGGCCGGTTGTCTATTCGCGCCTACCTTAAGGGAGAGGCGCGTTCAGGTCGAGATTAAAAATTCGGGTCGAGATCAGGGGTATTCCGGTTTCAGGAATGGCCCCTGGCCGTCAACGGTATTGGAGGAAGACGTTGTCTTTGCCGAACTGGTCACGCAAGGCTTGAATCAACGCATCCGCCGGATCGATCCGCCAGCCTTCGCCGAACTGCAACACAGCCTTGGCATCGGGGCGTACGTACTCCATGGTGATCGGGCAGGCGCCGCGATGGCGCTTGAACAATTCGCCCAACCAGCGTAGCTGATCGCCCTTGAGATCCTGGGTCTGCAACTTCAGGCGCAGGCTTTCAGCCAGGTTGGTACGGGCATCTTCCATGCTCATCACCCGCTTGACCCGCAGCCGCAGGCCACCGGAAAAGTCATCGTTGCTGACCTCGCCTTCCACCACCACCATCGCGTCGGTCTGCAACAGCGACTGCGCCGAGTGGAACGCATCGGCGAACAATGAGGCCTCGATGCGCCCGGAGCGGTCGTCGAGGGTGATGAAGCCCATCTTGTCGCCCTTTTTGTTCTTCATCACCCGCAGGGCGATGATCATGCCGGCGACGGTTTGCGTATCGCGCGCCGGCTTGAGGTCGATGATGCGCTGACGGGCGAAGCGGCGGATCTCGCCTTCGTATTCGTCGATCGGGTGACCGGTGAGGTACAGGCCCAAGGTGTCTTTCTCACCCTTGAGGCGTTCCTTGAGGGTCAGCTCCTTGGCCTTGCGATGGTTGCCGTAGACATCGGCGTCTTCTTCGACGAACAGCCCGCCGAACAGATCGGCGTGGCCGCTGTCATGGGTGCGGGCTGTCTGTTCGGCGGCCTTGATCGCCTCCTCCATCGCCGCCAGCAACACCGCGCGGTTGCGGTCGATGTTGGCCTGGTAGGCCTTGGGCTCATCCTGGAAGTAAGGCCCCAGCCGGTCCAGGGCACCACTGCGGATCAAACCGTCGAGGGTGCGCTTGTTGATGCGCTTGAGGTCAACCCGGGCGCAGAAATCGAACAGGTCCTTGAACGGCCCGTCCTGGCGCGCTTCGGTGATGGCTTCCACCGGCCCCTCGCCCACGCCCTTGATCGCGCCCAGGCCGTAAATGATGCGGCCTTCGTCGTTCACCGTGAACTTGAACTCCGAAGCGTTCACGTCCGGTGCGTCGAGGCGCAGCTTCATGGTCCGCACTTCTTCGATCAAGGTCACGACCTTGTCGGTGTTGTGCATATCCGCCGACAGTACCGCCGCCATGAATGGCGCCGGGTAATGCGCTTTCAGCCACGCGGTCTGGTACGACACCAGGCCATAGGCGGCGGAGTGGGATTTGTTGAAGCCGTAGCCGGCGAACTTTTCCACCAGGTCGAAAATGTTACCGGCCAGGTCAGGGTCGATGCCGTTGGTGGCGCAACCCTCAATGAAACCGCCGCGCTGCTTGGCCATTTCCTCGGGTTTCTTCTTACCCATCGCCCGGCGCAGCATGTCCGCGCCGCCGAGGGTATAACCGGCCATGACCTGGGCAATCTGCATCACCTGTTCCTGATACAGGATGATGCCGTAGGTCGGTGCCAGCACCGGTTTCAAGCCTTCGTACTGATAATCCGAGTGCGGGTACGCCAGCTCGGCGCGGCCGTGCTTGCGGTTGATGAAGTCATCCACCATGCCCGACTGCAACGGGCCCGGACGGAACAGGGCCACCAGTGCGATCAGGTCTTCCAGGCAGTCGGGCTTGAGCTTTTTGATCAGCTCCTTCATGCCCCGGGATTCAAGCTGGAACACCGCCGTGGTTTCGGCTTTTTGCAGCAGGCTGTAGGTCGGCTTGTCATCCAGCGGGATGAAGGCAATGTCCAGCGGTTCTTCGCCGACCTTGGCCCGGTCACGGTTGATGGTTTTCAGCGCCCAGTCGATGATGGTCAGGGTGCGCAGGCCGAGGAAGTCGAACTTCACCAGGCCCGCCGCCTCGACGTCATCCTTGTCGAACTGGGTCACCAGGCCGTCGCCTTCTTCGTCGCAATAGATCGGCGAGAAGTCAGTCAGCTTGGTCGGCGCGATCACCACGCCGCCGGCGTGCTTGCCGACGTTACGCACCACGCCTTCGAGCTTGCGGGCCATCTCCCAGATTTCCGCGGCCTCTTCATCGACCTTGATGAAGTCCCGCAGGATTTCTTCCTGCTCGTAGGCCTTCTCCAGGGTCATGCCGACTTCGAACGGAATCATCTTCGACAGACGATCCGCCAAGCCGTAGGACTTGCCCTGCACCCGCGCCACGTCGCGCACCACCGCCTTGGCGGCCATGGAGCCGAAGGTGATGATCTGGCTCACAGCGTTGCGGCCATATTTCTCGGCCACGTAGTCGATCACCCGGTCGCGACCGTCCATGCAGAAGTCGACGTCGAAGTCGGGCATGGATACCCGTTCCGGGTTGAGGAAACGTTCGAACAGCAGGTCATATTCCAGCGGGTCGAGGTCGGTGATCTTCTGCACATAGGCCACCAGCGACCCGGCACCCGACCCACGGCCTGGGCCCACCGGCACGCCGTTGTTCTTGGCCCACTGGATAAAGTCCATCACGATCAGGAAGTAACCGGGAAAGCCCATCTGGATGATGATATCCAGCTCGAAATTCAACCGATCGACATAGACCTGGCGCTTGGCTTCGTAATCTTCAGTCGTGTCCTTGGGCAACAGGACGCTGAGGCGATCCTCCAGGCCGTCGAAAGACACCTTGCGGAAATATTCGTCGATGGTCATGCCATCGGGGATCGGGAAGTTGGGCAGGAAGTGCTTGCCCAGTTTCACTTCGATGTTGCAGCGCTTGGCGATCTCGACGGTGTTTTCCAGCGCCTCGGGCAGGTCGCTGAACAACTCGGCCATTTCCTCGGCGCTCTTGAGGTATTGCTGGTTGCTGTAGTTCTTCGACCGCCGTGGATCGTCGAGGGCCCGACCCTCACCGATGCAGACACGGGTTTCGTGGGCTTCGAAGTCTTCCTGCTTGATAAAGCGCACATCGTTGGTCGCCACCAGCGGCGCGCCGATCTTGTCGGCCAGGGCCACGGCGGCATGCAGGTGTTCTTCATCATTGGGACGATTAGTGCGCTGCACTTCGATGTAGAAGCGATCCGGGAACACCGACATCCAGTCACGGGCCAGGGTCTCGGCTTCCTCGGGGTTGCCACTGAGCAGGGCCAGGCCGATTTCACCTTCCTTGGCCGCCGACAGCATGATCAGCCCTTCACTGGCCTCGGCCACCCACTCGCGCTCGATGATGATCGAGCCGTTGCGCTGGCCGTCGATAAAACCACGGGAGATCAGCTCGGTGAGGTTGCGATAACCCAGGGCGTTCATCACCAACAGGCTGATACGGCTCAGCGGTGCGTCCGGGTCCTTGTTCGACAGCCACAGGTCGGCGCCACAGATCGGCTTGATCCCGGCGCCCATGGCGGCCTTGTAGAACTTGACCAGCGAACACATGTTGTTCTGGTCGGTGACCGCCACGGCAGGCATGTTCATGCCCACCAGGGTCTTGACCAGGGGCTTGATCCGCACCAGACCGTCGACCAGGGAGTATTCAGTGTGCAGGCGTAGATGAACGAATGAAGCCGGCATAGTGATCCTGCGTTAAGTCATGAAAACAACAAGGCCCGGATTGTACCGGGCCTTGGATAAAACATGTAGGAGCTGGCGAAGCCTGCGATCTTTCACTCTTGACTCAATCGGCAGTGGAAAGATCGCAGCCTCGCTTCGCTCGACAGCTCCTACAGGGCACGACGGGGCATTGCGACGCTTTCGCTAGATCCTTTCGATCAAGCCATCACGAGCTTCATAAGCCAGCCGCACCGGGGCGAACGAGCGCCGATGGATCGGCGTTGGCCCAAGGCGCGCCAAAGCTTCCAGATGAACGGGAGTCGGGTAACCCTTGTGGCCGCCGATGCCATAGCCCGGGTAAATCAATTCGAAAGCGGCCATTTCCCGGTCGCGACTGACCTTCGCCAGAATCGAGGCCGCCGCGATGGCCGGCACCTTGGCGTCGCCCTGGATAACCGCTTCGGCGCGCATCGACAGTTTCGGGCAGCGATTGCCATCGATCATCGCCAGTTTCGGCGTGATGTGCAGGCCCTGCACGGCACGCTGCATGGCAAGCATGGTGGCGTGCAGGATATTGAGTTCATCGATTTCTTCGACTTCGGCCCGAGCGATGCACCAGCTCAGGGCTTTCTCGCAAATCTCGTCGTAGAGCTTTTCGCGACGGGCTTCAGTGAGTTTCTTCGAATCGTTGAGGCCCAGGATCGGCCGCTTCGGGTCGAGAATCACCGCCGCCGTCACCACCGCGCCGCACAACGGGCCCCGCCCCACTTCATCAACACCAGCCACCAGTTCTTCGACTTCGGCGACCAGGTTGAAGTCCAGGCCCATCTGTAGCTTTGAGTTGCTCATGGTTTTGCGCCAATCAGGGTCAGTACCGCATCAGCCGCCTGGTTGGAAGCATCACGACGCAAGGTACGATGGATTTCATCAAAGCCCCGGGTCTGTTCCTCGCCGCCGTCGATCAAGGGCGACAGCGTAGTGGCCAGCGCCTCGGCGGTCGCCTCGTCCTGCAACAGCTCCGGCACCAGCAAGCGCTGGGCCAACAGGTTCGGCAAGGACACGTAGGGGCTCTTGACCATGCGCTTGAGAATCCAGAACGTCAGCGGCGCCAGGCGATAGGCGACCACCATCGGGCGTTTATACAACAGCGCCTCAAGGGTAGCAGTGCCGGAGGCAATCAACACCGCATCGCAGGCCGCCAACGCTTCGTGGGAACGACCGTCGAGCAGCGTCACCGGCAAATCACGACCAACCAACAGCGCTTCCAACTGGACGCGACGCTGCGCACTGGCACACGGCAGGACAAAACGTACACCGGGTCGCAGCGCCCGAAGGCGTTCGGCAGCGTCGAAAAACAGACCGCCCAAGCGACTCACTTCGCCGCCCCGGCTCCCGGGCATCAAGGCCACCAGCGGTCCCTCGGGCAGGCCTAACGCCTGACGGGCCGCATCGCGGTCGGCTTCCAGGGGAATGGTATCGGCCAGGGTGTGCCCGACAAACCGCACCGGCACGCCCTTCTCTTCGTAGAACCGGGCTTCGAACGGCAGCAGCGTCAGCATCAGGTCGCAACCTTCGCGAATCTTCAGCACCCGCTTCTGCCGCCAGGCCCAGACCGACGGGCTGACGTAATGCACGGTCTTGATACCGGCCTGACGTAACTTGAGTTCGATATTGAGGGTGAAATCCGGCGCATCGATGCCGATGAACACATCCGGTTTTTCGTCGATCAGGGTCTGGATCAGCTTCTTGCGCCGGGCCAGCAGCTCGCGCAGGCGACCGAGTACTTCCACCAGGCCCATCACCGACAGGCGTTCCATCGGGAAATAGGACGCCAGGCCTTCGGCCTCCATCAACGGCCCGCCAACACCAATGAATTCGACAGCGGGATGCTGCGCCTTGAGCGCGCGCATCAGACCGGCGCCCAGAATGTCACCGGAAGCCTCTCCCGCCACCAGTGCAATACGCAAATTAGCCATGGTCAGCGAGTGATGCCGCGAGTCGAAGACTGGATGGAATCGCGGAAGATCGCGACTTCCGGGTGTTGCGCCGAAGCCTCGGCCAGTTCGGCGAGTGCCTGCTCGACCGTCAGGCCCTGGCGATACACGACTTTGTAGGCGCGACGCAGCGCCGTAATCGCCTCTTCGCTGAAACCACGACGGCGCATGCCTTCGAAGTTCATGCTGCGGGCTTCGGCCGGGTTGCCGAACACCGTGACATAGGCAGGGACGTCCTTGCCGATGGCAGTGCCCATGCCAGAGAAGCTGTGGGCGCCGATATGGCAATACTGGTGCACCAGGGTGAACCCGGACAGGATCGCCCAATCATCCACGTGCACATGACCGGCCAGCGCGGTGTTGTTGACCAGGATGCAATGGTTGCCAATCACGCTGTCATGGCCGATGTGCGCGTAGGCCATGATCAGGTTGTGGTCGCCCAAGGTCGTTTCGGAACGATCCTGAACGGTGCCACGGTGAATCGTCACGCCTTCGCGGATCACGTTGTGATCGCCGATGACCAGACGGGTTTCTTCACCTTTGTACTTGAGATCGGGCGTGTCCTCGCCTACCGAAGAAAACTGGTAGATGCGATTGTGCCGACCAATCCGGGTCGGTCCCTTGAGAATTACGTGGGGACCGATCACCGTACCCTCGCCGATTTCCACACCTGCGCCGACAATCGACCACGGGCCGACCTCGACATCGGCGGCCAAAACGGCCGTCGGATCGATGATTGCGCGAGGGTCAATCAAACTCATAGTTTGCGTTCCGCACAGATGATTTCAGCGGAGCAGACTGGCTTGCCATCGACCGAGGCCTGGCATTCGAACTTCCAGATCTGGCGCTTGCAACTGATGAACTTGGCTTCGAGGATCAACTGATCGCCCGGGGTGACTGGCTGGCGGAAACGCAGCTTGTCGGAACCGACGAAGTAATAGAGCGTGCCGTCGGCAGGTTTTACGTCGAGCATTTTGAAACCAAGGATCCCGGCAGCCTGAGCCATCGCTTCGATGATCAATACGCCCGGCATGATTGGATGCGCGGGGAAGTGACCATTGAAGAATGGCTCGTTGATGCTGACATTCTTGTAGGCGCGAATGCGCTTGCCTTCAACGTCCAGGTCCACCACCCGATCCACCAGCAGGAACGGGTAACGGTGAGGCAGGTATTCGCGAATCTCGTTGATGTCCATCATTTCGGGGGGAAGCCTATGTAAAGATTGGAAGCGCACGAGTGACGCGCACTCCGCTAGCAAATCAAGATGCCCTAACGGCTGTGCACACTTGATATGGAAATGGTATCAGCCATCTGATGAAGCATTACCGCCAGGGGTCACGTCCCCTACACGCTTTTCCACCTGCTTGAGGCGTCGCGCGATGTCGTCGAGCTGGCGGATACGCGCCGCGCTCTTGCGCCATTCGGCTGCCGGCTGCATGGCCGTACCGGAAGAGTAGGCACCTGGCTCGGTAATCGAGTGGGTCACCATGGTCATCCCGGTCAGGAACACGTTGTCACAGATATCGATATGCCCCACCAGCCCCACGCCACCGGCGAGCATGCAGTGCTTGCCGATCTTGGTGCTGCCGGAGATGCCCACGCAGGCGGCCATGGCGGTGTGGTCACCGACCTGGACGTTGTGGGCGATCTGGATCTGGTTGTCGAGCTTGACGCCATTGCCGATGACCGTGTCGGCCAGGGCACCACGGTCGATCGCGGTGTTGACGCCGATCTCCACGTCATCACCAACGGTGACGCCGCCGATCTGGGCAATTTTCTGCCAGATGCCTTTCTCGTTGGCAAACCCAAACCCTTCGCCGCCCAGTACTGCGCCGGACTGAATCACGACCCGTTTGCCGATGCGCACATCGTGATACAGGGTGACCCGTGGTGCCAGCCAACCGCCTTCGCCGATCTCGCTGCGTGCGCCAATGACACAATGGGCACCCAGCGTGACGCCGGCACCGATTCGGGCCGCGCTTTCGACGACCACGAATGGGCCGACGCTGGCCGTGGGATCAACCACGGCATCTGCCGCGATCACGGCGCTGGGATGAATACCGGCGGCCGATTTCGGCTTGGGATCGAACAGATGGGAAATGCGGGCATACGCCAGGTACGGATCGGGCACGATCAGGGCATCGCCGGCAAACCCATCGGCATCAGCAGCCTTGAGCAACAGCGCGGCTGCCCGGCTGTCGGCCAGGTACTTGCGGTATTGAGGATTTGCCAGAAAGCTCAACTGAGCTGGGCCAGCCTCTTGCAAAGTGGCTAGCCCAGTAATTGCCTTCTCCGGGTCGCCACGCAGGGTGGCGCCGAGGAACTCGGCCAATTGGCCGAGCTTGATGGTCGCGGTCATGGATTACTTCAGCTGATTCATGCGCTCGATCACCTGGCGCGTGATGTCGTATTGAGGCTTGACATCGATCACTGCGCCACGCTCGAACACCAGGTCAAAACCACCTTTCTTGATGACTTCTTCCACGGCGCTGTCGAGTTTCGGCTTGAGTTGCTTGAGCATTTCGCGGTCGGCAACAGCTTTCGCTTCGTTCAGTTCCTTGGACTGGAACTGGAAGTCACGGGCCTTTTGCTTGAATTCAAGCTCCAGACGCTCGCGCTCGCCCTGGGCCATCTTGTCGCCACCGGCCACCAGACGATCCTGAATGCCCTTGGCGCTGCTTTCCAGGCCCTTGAGCTTGGTCAGTTGCGGGCCGAATTTCTTCTCGGCATCCACGGCGTACTTCTTCGCCGCGTCGGATTCCAGCAGGGCCATCTGATAATTCAGCACGGCGATCTTCATGTCGGCAAAAGCCGGACCAGCGACCAGTACGGTCGCCAGGAGAACCAATTGAGTCAACTTACGCACGATGTACTCCTACAAAATCCATTGTCGTTGTCATGGGTCAGACGCTTAGAACGTCTGGCCGAGGGAGAATTGGAACACTTGGGTTTCAGCGTCATCCGGTTTCTTGATCGGCATCGCCAATGCGAAGCTCAAAGGACCCAGCGCGGTGACCCAGGTCACGCCTACACCGACAGAACTGGCCAGGTTGCTCAGACTGATGTCGTTACATTCAGCATTGGACGAAGAGCCGTTGCTATTCTTGGCGTTATCGCAGCTGGAGTCGAATACGTTACCCACGTCCCAGAATACCGAAGTACGCAGGGAGCGTTGATCCTTGACGAACGGCATTGGAAACAACACCTCGACACCACCCTGGATAAGGACGTTGCCACCGAATGGCAGCGGATCCTGGTCCGGGTCCGCCAATGTGCCTTGGTTACCCGTGACGGATTCACCACGGCTCGGCGTACTGCGCGGGCCCAAGGTACTGTCCTTGAAACCACGAACCGAGTTGAAACCACCGGCGTAGTAGTTCTCGTAGAACGGCAGGCCGTCGGTCGAACCGTAGCCATCACCATAGCCCAGCTCGGTGTGCAGGCGCATGGTGTAGTTGTCGGTCAGCGGCTGGAACAGCTGGCCGCGGTAGTCGAGCTTGAAGAACGAGAGGTCACTGCCAGGGGTGGTCGTTTCCAATACCAGGCTCTGGGAATGGCCACGGGTTGCCAACACACCCTTGTTCAAGGTCGACTCGGACCAACCAGCAGAGGCCTTGAAGTTCAGGTACTTATCGCCTTCCTTCTCGACGAAATCGAAGATCTCGTCAACGGTATAGCGGCCAGTGCTGATTTCGTCCTGCTGGGCGGTGAGACCGAATGTGAGTCGCGAAGTCTCGCTGATTGGATAACCCACGTTGACGCCAGCACCCAAGCTGTCTACTGCATAGCTGGAGACATCGGAATCGAGTTCGTCATAGTCAGTGGTGCGATAGAAGGCGTTGTAACCCAGGCTCACACCGTCCGCGGTCCAGTAGGGGTCCACGTAACCGAAGTTGTAGCGGGTCTGGTACTCACTGCGAGTCAAGCCGATGCTGACCTTGTTACCGGTACCCAGGAAGTTGTTCTGGGTGATCGAGCCACCGAGGATCAGGCCGGCGCTCTGGGCAAAACCGACGCTGGCGGTGATCGAGCCGGAAGCCTGCTCTTCGACGCTGTAGTTCACATCGACCTGGTCATCGACGCCCGGTACGGCCGGGGTCTCGACGTTGACTTCCTTGAAGA
>NZ_LMDO01000042.1:0-25670 GCF_001425105.1 Pseudomonas sp. Root401
CTATACCCCACTCAGACGCCGGATAGATGAAAGCAAGCCAAACACGCATCAAGAACAGTATTGCAGAAAAGGGGGTAACCATAGATGTGGGAGCGAGCCAGCTCGCGATAGCGGTGGGTAAGCAGTACGTGTCTGACTGATACAACGCTATCGCGAGCAAGCTCGCTCCCACAGGGTCTTTCACAGGGTTCACTGTCAGGACAGGAACCCACCATCCACATTCAACGCCACACCCGTGGTGTAGCTCGAAGCATCGCTGGCCAGGTACAACACCGCGCCGGCCATTTCGCTCGGGTCGGCCACGCGCTTGAGGGGAATCTGCGCCAGGGCGGTCTTCAGGATGGCGTCGTTCTTGACCAGTGCCGAGGCGAACTTGGTGTCGGTCAGGCCCGGCAGCAGGGCGTTGCAGCGGATGCCGAACTGCGCGCATTCCTTGGCGAAGACCTTGGTCATGTTGATCACCGCAGCCTTGGTCACCGAGTAGATGCCCTGGAAGATCCCCGGCGAGATGCCGTTGATCGACGCCACGTTGATGATGCTGCCGCCGCCGTTCTCGCGCATCAGCTTGCCGGCTTCCACCGACATGAAGAAGTAGCCGCGGATGTTCACGTCCACGGTTTTCTGGAACGCACCCAGGTCGGTGTCCAGGACGTTGCAGAATTGCGGGTTGGTGGCGGCGTTGTTGACCAGGATGTCCAGGCGCCCGAACTGTTCGCGGATACCCGCGAATACCTGGCTGATCTGCTCCATTTCACCGATGTGGCAGGCGATGGCGGTGGCCTTGCCGCCAGCGGCGATGATCGCGTCGGCCACGTGCTGGCAACCGTCGAGCTTGCGGCTGGAAACGATCACATGGGCGCCTTGTTGGGCCAGCAGTTTGGCGATGGCCTCGCCGATGCCGCGGCTGGCGCCGGAAACGAAAGCGATTTTACCGTCGAGGTCGAACAACTGGGTCTTGGACATGCTGTTTCCTTGTTATAGGTGCGCTCAGAGCGTGGATTTGCTGATGACCTGCAGGCTCATCTGCTCCAGCAGTTTGTTCATCTGAACGAACTGCGCGAAGCGTTTGTCCTGGGTCTGGCCGTGGAAGAAGCGGTAGTAGATCTGCTGGACGATGCCGGCCAGGCGGAACAGCCCGTAGGTGTAATAGAAGTCGAAGTTGTCGATGCGGATCCCGGCGCGCTCGGCGTAGTAATCGACGAACTCGCGGCGGGTCAGCATGCCAGGGGCATGGCTTGGCTGACGGCGCATCAGTTGGACGGGGGCCGGGTCTGCGGCTTCGATCCAGTAGGCGAGGCTGTTGCCCAGATCCATCAACGGATCGCCGATGGTGGTCAGTTCCCAGTCCAGCACGCCGATGATCTGCATCGGGTTCTCCGGGTCGAGGATCACGTTGTCGAAGCGGTAGTCGTTGTGGACGATGCTCGACGTGGGGTGGTCGGCGGGCATCTTGTCGTTGAGCCAGGCCTTGACCGCTTCCCACTTCGGCGCATCGGGCGTCAGGGCTTTTTCGTAGCGGTCGCTCCAGCCGCGGATCTGCCGGGCCACGTAGCCTTCGGGCTTGCCCAGGTCGGCCAGGCCGCAAGCGTTGTAGTCGACACGGTGCAGCTCGACGAGCCGGTCGATGAAGCTCTTGCACAGCGCTTCGGTGCGGGCGGCGTCGAAACCCAGTTCCGGCGGCAGGTCGGAGCGCAGGATGATGCCCTTGACCCGTTCCATCACATAGAACTCGGCACCCATCACTGACTCGTCGGTGCAGTGCACGTAGGCTTTGGGGCAGTACGGGAAACCTTCGCGCAATTGATTGAGGATGCGGAACTCACGGCCCATATCGTGGGCGGACTTGGCCTTGTGGCCGAACGGCGGACGGCGCAGGACGAATTCCTGCTCGGGGTATTCCAGCAGGTAGGTCAGGTTCGACGCGCCACCGGGAAACTGGCTGATCTGCGGCACGCCGGTCAGGCCGGGAATGTGGGCCTTGAGGTACGGGTCGATCAGGTTGGCATCGAGTTCTTCACCGTCGCGCACGCGGGTGGACTGATCAGTAAACGCCATGCTTATCCCTTCTGCTTATTTTGGAGGCCATCGATCATTGGCTAATCTAATGGCGCGCGGGAGGCGTCACAAGCACGCCAGGGTCTTATAGGTTAGCGTGTTGCAGGATAATCAGCGGGCCTGATGCACGACGGCCATGGGCGAGCTATGGTTGTGAGGTCTGTCGCTTTCAGGGAGTCATCGCGATGGGATGCCCGCAAGTCTGTGGCACCGCGACCTTGCAATGCAGCTTCGGCGCTGCCCCGGCGGTGCTCAATGTGCTGCCGGTCAATCGCCTGCTGACCGGCGGGATGCCGGCAGCGAACATCATGGATCACATCCCGCTGGTGAACATCACCACGTTCGGCATGTGCATGAGCCTGGCGAATCCGACCGTGGCCGCCGCCACCGCTGCGGCACTCGGCGTGCTGACCCCCATGCCCTGCATCCCGGCCACCGCCGCCCCCTGGATCCCCGGCGGCGCCCCGACCCTGTTGCTGGGCAACATGCCGGCCATCGATGCCAACAGCACCTTGATGTGTACCTGGGCCGGGGTGATCAAGATCGTTGTGCCAGGGCAGGTGCAGATGCTCATCCCCTGATTGGCAATCTTGCAGGCATTGCACAGGGGGGGAAGACAATAGTCAGGCCTGCGCCGGATCATTCCAGCGCCTGAACCACCAGCGCACCCGGGAGATTGGCTTGCCTTCGGCGTCCAGCGGCCGGCCGTCTTCGGCGTAGGCCTGGGCCGGCTCCAGCAGTTGGCCGTTGAGGTAGCGGGCTTCGACCGCCGGGTTGCCGTTGGGGTGCAGGCGGCGATAGCGGCCGTCGCGCACGCCGTCGCGATAGACCTCGGCTTCGGCCAGTTGCCCGTCGGGGAAGTAGTTGTTGGCCTCACCGTGCAGCAACCCGCGGCGGTACGTGGCCTGGCGTTGCAACCCGCCTTCGGCCGCATAGAAACTCGCCACACCCTGCAACTTGCCCTTCACGAACGGCAATACCGCCGAGACCTTGCCATTGGGGTGGTACAGGGTGCTGGTGCCTTGCAGTTCACCTTGGCTGTAGCTGAGTTTTGCTTGCGGGCGTTGGGCTTCTTCGATTTGCAGCGGGCCGTCGAGCTGGCCATCGACCAGTTGCCCGCGCAGTTGGCTGTCGCCACGTTCCAGGTCGAGTCTCTTCGAGGCCATCGGTAGGTTCCTGTCAGTTGACCTTTACCAGGCCGCCCTTGATGGTCAGCATGCCGCCGCCGTCCACGGTCTGTTCGGCCGCCGCCTTGTTCACCAGGCTGATGCCGGCGTCATTGGTCAGGGTGGTGCCGGCCTTGTTTTCCAGCGAGGTGCCGGCCTGGTTGCTCAGGGCCGTTCCGGCTTTCTGGCTGATGGACGTGCTGGCCTGGGCCGCCAGGTCTGCGCCGCTCTTGATCGCGAAGCTGCCGCCGCTTTGCAGGGTCAGGGTACCGCTGACCTTGATGGTCAGGTTGCCGTCCACCGTCAGGTTGTAATTGCCGGTGACCTTGTGCTCGTAGTTGCCGCCGGTGCTGTGGGTCTGGTCCGAGCCCACGGTGACGGTGCGGGTGTCCTTCACATCGAGGCTGTCGCTGCCGGTCTGGATGGTCACGCTGCGCTTGCCTTTCTCCAGGGTCACGGTTTCGTCGCCATCCTTCACCGTGCGGGTGCGGGCGTTCTGCACCGTGAGGGTTTCGTCGTGGCCGACGGTGGCGGTGGTGTCGTTGAGCACGTTGATGTTGAAGTCTTTCTGGGCCTGGAGAAACACCTCTTCGGCGTCCTTCTTGTCTTCGAAACGCAACTCGTTGAAACCGCCGCCGCCCTTGGACGAATTGGTCTTGATCCCGGACTGGGTCTGGTTCGCCGGCAGGGCGTAGGGCAGGGCGTTATCGCCGTTGTAGACGCAGCCGGTGACCAGGGGACGGTCCGGGTCGCCGTCGATGAAGGTCACGATGACTTCCTGGCCGATGCGCGGCACGAACTGCATGCCAAAGCCTTTGCCGCTCCAGGGCAAGACCACGCGGACCCAACAGGATGAGGTCTCGTCGTTCTTACCGGTGCGGTCCCAGGGGAACTGCAATTTGATCCGGCCATATTCATCGGTCCAGATTTCTTCGCCGGCCTTGCCCACCACCAGCGCTGTCTGGGTGTGCATGCGCGGTTTTGCCGTGACGCGGGGCGGTCGATAGACCGTGGCCTTGGGGATCGCTTCGAAGCGGTTGCGATAGCTGTCGTGGCTGGCTTCGTGGCTGACCGAGGTCACGACCCAATCGATATTCAGCGTCGTGTCTTCGTGGCCGGCGAGGGTGAACCAATACCCTGGCACCAGCCAGCGGCAATCGCTTTCGCCGACAAAACGTTTCTCCTGGCTGCGCAGGCCGTCCACCCGCTGCTTGGTCAACGCATCGCCCTGGGCCTTGGCGGTGTAGCCGCCGGGATGTTCGTACATCGAGCTTGGCCCGGCCACGGCTTCGGCCTGGCTGTAGAGCGATGTCGTCGGTGTGGTGAATTCATAATCGGTCGCCTGGTAAACCCCGGCCACCGCTTGCAGGCACACTTGCCCGGAGCGGATGCCATGCAGTTCCCGCTCGCCGATTATCTGCCCGAGGTAGTTCACCGTCGGCCCGTTGGGAATCGGTGCGAAAGCGTCATTGCTGTCGGCCAGGACCAGCGTGTGGGTGCCTTCCTCGTGGGTGAAGAACCAGAAGATCCCGTCTTCTTCCAGCAGGCGCGAGACGAAGGCCAGGTCGGTCTCGCCATATTGCACGCAGTATTCGCGCGGGGTGTAGCTGCCGGTGAGCTTGAGCTGGAAGTCGGTGAAACCATGGGCCTTGAAAATCGTGGTGACGATGTCCGAGGTGGCGAGGTTCTGGAATACGCGGTTGTTGCTGGCCAGGCTCAGCCACCAGAGCCAGGGCCGGAGCAGGAGTTGATAGCGATCGGCGGTGGCGTCGGCGGGGAGCTGGCGGATTTCCGCGACCAGCAAGTCCAACGGGCGCAGCAGCGCGTCCTTGTGCAGGGTCGTGGTGACATGGCTGGCAACGGCGGTGGTGAGGGTTAACGAGGCGCCGTCGTTGATGCCGTTGAGGATGTGCGAGCCCAGGGCGTTGAGGCTTTCTTCGCCCGATAGCGATTCAGGGTACAGCGCCGACAGGGAAGTGGCGGTCAGGGAGAGGGTGGTGTTGCTGTCAGTGGTGCGGGGCATCAGACATTCTCGGCGTATTAAAATACCTTCGGGAAACCCGTCTGCCGGTCCGGCCCATAAGCATGAGTCTACCGGGAGGCAGTGGCTCTGTTCCTGTCAATGTCCGTTGCGAGCACTCATGTGGTTCACCTTGAGCTTCATCCAAGACCGTGGAATTGATTTCGATAAAATAATGCGCTTGCCGGGTTACCTGCAAAGTAGTGATACGACACCCCCTGTTTGGCACCGTTACAGGGACCGCACATAAGCTGCAGGTTGCACATGTCATGTTCGATCAGGGTGCTCACGGTAATATTGAAATCCGGATCCCCTGGGTGAATCAGTTTGGTATGGGCATTCGGCAAATGGGCGATGTCGAATTCGAATACCTCGATACTTTCCTGGCGGGTAACACTGTCCCAAATTTTGGCCCTGATGATGCCACTTCCCGGGTCAACGCCATATCGCCCGATATCGGTCAATGCCGTGCTCGGATTGATCTGATACTCAACGATGTAGTTCCCTGTGACCTGTTCGATCACATTGTTGTCATCCAGGGTTATGGTTATCCGTTGCCTGAGCGGACCGGGTGAGCGGGGCGGAACGACTTGCTGAAATAAGATTCTATTGGGTATTTCTTCTCTACTTAGAACATGATCCGCCTGGGCCAGATAGACCGGCAATACTCTGTTGCACAGACAGCGGAAGGTATCCTCCAAGCCAGCGCCATAGTCTTCTTGCTGGGGGCGGGCAATATCAGCGCCGCGCCAGATTGTTCGAAAATAATCCCAATTTTCGATTAAGGACTGGCGGGTTTCATTCCAGCCGACCACGAAATTTCGATCGGCGCTGTTCACGGTTGAATTGATAACGGCAACCACTTCTCGAGTTAAGGACATGTTCACTCCCTTCTGACTTGTCTAATGCCTATTCCAACACCCACTCCGCCAACTTCCCTGTCACTTGCGTCATCAACACATTCTCGACGTCCCGTGCCCCCGCCGCGCTGCATTTGGCCAACACGGCCTTGACGATCCCGGCATCGAATTCGAACTGCTTGCCCGTTGCAGCCTTGTAGCGCCCGCGCAGTTTTTCCAGCTTCGCCAGCACGATCCCCTCCAGTGTCGCTTCATCCAGCGGCCGGTATGCCACCACGGTCATGCGCGCCAAAAACGCCGGGCGGAATGCTTGCAGCAGCACCTTGTGCAGGGCTTCGTTGAAGGCGTCGCTACCCAGTTGCGCGGTCGGTGTGTCCAGCAGCAGCTCGGCGCCAACGTTGCTGGTGGCGAGCATCACGGTGTTCTTGAAGTCCACCACCAGGCCGGTGCCGTCTTCCATCAGGCCTTTGTCGAAGACGTTGTAGAAGGCTTCGAGCACATCCGGGTGGGCTTTTTCGATTTCATCCAGCAGCACCACCGAATAGGGTTTGCGCCGCACCGCTTCGGTGAGCACGCCGCCGCTGCCGTAGCCGACGTAGCCGGGTGGGGCGCCTTTGAGTTGGCTGACGGTGTGGGCTTCCTGGTACTCCGAGAGGTTGATGCTGATCAGGTTGCGTTCACCGCCGTACAAGGCGTCGGCCAGGGCGTAGGCGGTTTCGGTCTTGCCCACGCCGGTGGGGCCCACCAGCAGGAACACGCCGACCGGTTTCTGTGGGTCGGTGAGGCCGGCGCGGTAGGCTTGCAGGCGTTGGGCGATGGTGTTCAGCGCGGTGCTCTGGCCCATGACCCGCTGGCCCATGCGCTGGCCGAGGGTGCGCACGGCGTGGGCTTCGTCGGCGAGCATCTTGCCCACCGGGATGCCGGTCCAGCCGGCAATCACGGCGGCGACGGTCTTGCTGTCCACCTGTTCGGGCACCAGCGGATCGTCCTGGCGAATGGCATCCAGGCCAGCCTCGAGGCGCAGCAGTTCGGCGGCCAGGTGGTCGATGCGGTTATCGATCTCGGTGTCGGCTTTTTCACTGTCGGCGCGTTCGCTCAGGGCAAGCAGTTCGCGCCGGGTGTCGAGCAATTCGCGCACGGCTTCGCGCTCTTCGCCCCAGCGGGTTTCCAGCTCGCGGATGGCCTGCACGTTGCTGGTCGATTCGCCTTCGAGCAGGGTGATGCGTTCGCGGTGATCGAGCCCGGTGGCTTGTTCCCGGCGCAGGCGTTCGACCTCGTCCTTGAGGCTGTTCTGCCGATGGCGCAGGCTTTCCAGCGGCGGCGGCACGTCGTGCTGGCCGAGGGCGACCCGGGCGCAGGCGGTGTCGAGCACGCTGATGGCTTTGTCCGGCAACTGTCGCCCGGAGATGTAGCGGTGGGACAGCTTCACCGCCTCGTGGATGGCCGAGTCCAGCACCTGCACGCCGTGGTGCTGTTCCAGTTTGCTCGCCACGCCGCGGAGCATTTCCACAGCGGTGAGTTCGTCCGGTTCTTCGACCTGCACCAGTTGAAAGCGGCGGGCCAGGGCCGGGTCTTTCTCGAAATATTTTTTGTATTCCAACCAGGTGGTGGCGGCCAGGGTGCGCAGCTCGCCTCGGGCCAGGGCCGGCTTGAGCAGGTTGGCCGCGTCGCTGCCGCCTTCCGCACCGCCGGCGCCGATCAGCGTATGGGCTTCGTCGATGAACAGGATGATCGGTTTTTCGGCGCTGCGTACCGCGTCGATCACGCCTTTGAGGCGCTGTTCGAATTCACCTTTGACGCCGGCACCGGCCTGCAACAGGCCCAGGTCGAGGACACGCAGGGTGACTTCCTGCAACGACGGCGGCACATCCCCGGCGGCGATACGCAGGGCCAGGCCTTCCACCACCGCGGTCTTGCCGACGCCCGGCGCACCCACCAGGATCGGGTTGTTCTGCCGGCGCCGGAGCAGGATGTCGATGCACTGGCGGATCTCGCCGTCGCGGCCGACGATGGGGTCTATGCGCCCGGCCCGGGCGTCGGCGGTCAGGTCCTGGGTGTACTGGTCCAGCACCGGGTCCTGTTTCTGGGGAGGCTCGCCGGGTTTGGCCGGGCGCACGCCACCGACATGCTCACGGGAGCTTTCGGTCCACTCCAATAGGTGGGCGCGCAGGGCGTCGCGGGGAATGCGCAGCAACGACGAGGCGCTGTTGAGCAGCAGGCTGCGGCGCTCATCACGGTCCAGTAGCGCCAGTAGCAACAGCCCGGAGCGGATGCTGTCCAGGCCCAGCACACTGGCCTGGACCACGGCGTCTTCCAAGAGGCCGATGGTTTGCGCCGACAGGGCGGGTGTACGGGTGCTGCCGGATTTGAACAGGTCCAGGGCCTTGTTGGTTTCCGTCGCCACCGCGTCACGCTCCAGACCGAATCGTGGCAGCAGGCAGGCAAAATCACCGCCCTCGATGTCGAGCAATTCCAACAGCAGGTGTTCGATTTCCACGTAATGATGGCTGCGCTGCATGCAGCGTTGCGCGGCCCGTTCCAGGGCGCGGCGGTTGTCCGGGTTGAGGCGTCCGATCAGGCTGGCCAGTTCCATTTCAGGCAATCTCCGGCTGACGAAGGCGGGTTTCGATCCGTTGCACGGCGAGGGTTGGCTGGCGTTGCAGGCCACCGTTCCAGTTCAGCCGTGGCGCTGCCTGGCGCTCCAGTTGCAGCGGGCCGGCGCCACGGATCAGCAACACCAGGGTGCAATCCAGGTCGGGGCCGAAGTACAGGGCGTAAAGGCTGGCGAGCAGCGCATGGGTTTCGCCGTTGGGCAGCAGTCCGCTGGCCTGGCCCGTGGTCAGCGGGCCGAGGGTCAGGCGCACGCCGGCATGTTCGTCCCAGACGTGGGTGCCGGTCACCACGTTGCGGCCCAGGCACAGGTTGCGCCCGCCCGGTTGCAAGCGGCTGCGGCTGGCTGGCGGGATTTCACGCCAGCCACCTTCGTAGGCGGTCAGCTCCACGGGCAGCCCGAACTGTTCACGGACAATCGCCGCGAACCCGTCCAGGGAGCGCCGGCCATCGGCGTACAGCGCGGTGCAGGCCAGTACCGCCGAGTCGGGGGCGGCCTGGCGCTCCTGCAAGGCCTTGGGCAGCAGGCCGGTCAACGCCCGCAGTTGCGCGTGTACGGCGGACGATCCCGGGGCAGTGAAACCCAGGGCGATGCGATGTTTGCGCATTACCTTGTAAAGCAGGCTGAGCAGGCGATGCTGGAACAGGTCGAGGAATTCCGCCGGGGCATAGTCCTTCGCCCGTGCCCGTTGTTGCAGCCATTCCTGGTAGGCGTAGGGCAACGGGCCGTCGGGGCCGCCGAGGCCGAAGATCGGCGTTGTGAGGGTTGGCGGCAGGCCGGGTTCCTGGCTCAGGCTCTCGACTTCACTGGCGGCGAACAGCGGCGTCAAGGGCCCGCGCAGGCGCAAGGCTTCGGCGTGCGGCGCGGTGCCGCTGCCCAGGGGTTCGGCCTGGGGATGTTCGCGTTCGAGCAACAGCAAGGCCTGGAGCCATTCGAAGCGTTGCGGGTCGCGCCGCAGGCGCTGGCTCAGGTTCAGAGCACCAGGGGTTTGCCGGCTTGGGGTTGCCATGTCTTCACCTCCTTGTCGGACTGGACCAGCACGGTGCGCACGAAGCGATTGGCGGTGGCATAAAGGGAAAAGAATTGCGCCAGTACCCCGGAGAACAGCACGGCGCTGCTACCGACGAAGTGTTGCGGGTCCAGTTGCAGGCGCACCTCCAGGCCGTTGCGCCAGCCGCGCCAGGCGTCTTCGCCGACATGGGCGATAACCCGGTCGCAGCCCAGCCCCGATACCCCTTCGATCTGGCGATGGGCGCTGGCCTCGTCCCGCAGGTTGTGCAATTGGAGAATCTCGCGCAGGGCGTCCAATGCCTGGGGGCCTTCGACCAGCGACAAATGGTTGAGGGTCAATTGCGACACCAGCCGCCAGCGCGATTCGCCGTCCAGGCGCGGCAGGCTTTGCGGGCTGGGTGGGTTGCGCAGGCGCGCCCAGGCCACTGGCCCCGGCCGCTCGAAACCCAGCGGGGTGCCAGCCGGCAGGCTCTGGGCCAGGTGGCGGTTGGTGCACAGCAGTTCGGCGGTGAGGCTGTAGTCGCGGGTGTCGGCCAGCGGGTCGAACTGGGTGTCCACCAGGCTGACCATCAAGTCGGTGCCCAGTCGGTTCGGGCTCATGCCACTGACCCGACGCGCATGCCAATAACAGGTTTGGTCGCTGCCATGCTGGCTGCCGTAATAGGCCGGCACTTTGCGCACGCCCTGGCTGGACATGGCACGCATGCCACGGATGCTGTGGATCTCGACGCTGTTTTCCCGATGACTGTCGGCCACCAACCGGTACTCGCTGCGGGTGCCATCCGGGCGCAGCGGCTCGGAAGTCCTGGGAAACAGGTTGATCACCGGCGTGCAGCCCAGGGCGATGTCGCTGGCCTGGAGCGGCAGGCGGCTGGTGGGAGGGCGGTCGAAAACGATGTACAGGTACAACGACGGGCCGTCGCTGGTGGCGCCGGCCAGTGGCAGATCGAAGAAACCGAATTTATCCGGGAAGGCAAAGTACTCGGCCAGCAGGCGCATGCCCGGATGCACACCGTCTTCATCCGGCAGCAAGACTTGGTCACTGGCGAAGCCGACGATCTGTGGCAAGCCTGTCAGTGACTCCGGCACGCTGCCCGGCGCACCGGCCAGGACCTCGATGGCGTGCGCGCCCAGCAAATCGTACAGCCCGGCGTTGATGATCGGTGATGCCGCCAGGTGTACCCGCAGCGAGTCGATTCCCAGCGTCGACCACTGGCTTTCGCCCAGGCACCGCAGCTCCAGGCGCAAGGCCGAGCGGGCCCGGACCACTCCGGTCAGCGCCTGGGCTTCGTCGCTGCCCAGCAGCAATGCCTCGCTGATTTCCACCGGCCACAAATGCACGGCGGCGGTGGTCCGAAAATGAATGCTCTGGCCTGTGTCCGTGGTGACGAACAACGGTGTGTCGCGGGGCAGCGGGTAGCCCTCGTTCAAGTTGCCTTTGCTGGGGTCGGGTTCGAACTGCACGATGGCGCACGACGGCAAGGGGCGCATGGCCAACGGGTAAAGCTGTTCGAGCAGGGCATCGCTGAATTCGGCGTAGTCGTCGTCCAGTCGGCGTTGCAAGCGCGCGGCCAACAGGGCGAAACCTTCCAGCAGGCGCTCGACATGCGGGTCGGGGCACTCGCCGGGGGACAACTCCAGGCGCCGGGCGACCTTGGGGTAGCGCTCGGCGAACAGGCTCCCGGCATGCCGCAACCAGGTCAGTTCGCGTTGGTAATAGTCCAACAGTTGCGGGTCAATCGAGTCGCTCATGTCGTACCTCAAGGCCGTCGCCGGCGTGCTCGATGACAAAGGCCACGGGCCAGGCATGCAGGTCGCCGCGCAGCTCGCCCAGCAGCCGTATGCACAGTTGCTGCGGATGGCCCGGCACCGGGCAGACCTCGACCTCGCCCAGGCGCAGGCGAGGTTCGAAGTGGGTGATGGCCTGGCGGATTTCCCGGGTCAGTTGACGGCGGTCATCGCTGCGCTGCTGTTGCAGCGCGGTCCAGTCGGCAATGCCGTAGTCCAGGATGCTCGGCGGTTCGGTCAACGCCCGTGGGCCGCGTCGGATATTGAACAGGCGCGACAGTTCGGCATGCACCGAGTCTTGCAACGCCTGCCGGTCGAACGCCCGCCCGGTATCGTTCGTCGGGCTGGCCAGGCGTTCGAACAGGGGTGGGCGCAGCCCGAAGCCAGCCATGGGCGCGGCTTCCCTACTTGGTCATTTTGTTGGCGGCCAGGTCCCAGGTCGTGCCCGCCGTGCCTTCCTTGGTGCCGTCGTCTTTCTGCGCGGTGAGCTCCCATTTGATCTTGGTGAAGTTCAGCGACAGGGTTTCCACCGGTTTGCCGCCGGTGCCGCCGCTGACACTGACGTTGGACAGCACGACGTTGGTCAGGGTGTAGATGATGAACGGCATGAGTTTGCCGCTGCCCTCGGCGGCATTGCGGCCAATGGTGATGACGGCTTGCGGGATTGGCTTGCCGGCGCAGCAATACTCATTGAGGGTGGGGGTGGAGCTGTCGACGAATTTGGTCAGGGTGAATTCGCCGATGTGGGGCCGGCCGGAGGTGCGCTCCGAGTTGCTGACGTCGTTGGTGACCTGCATCGCCACGTTGTGGCTGTAGGACATGACCTCGATCTTGTCCGTGAAACCCTCCAGCAGGCTGTCGCCCTTGATGTCGCCGCCGAGGTCGAGAATGATTGCATCCATTGTGTGGAACTCCTGAAGAAGACGAAATGGGCGGTGCCCGATACCGATCCGTTAAAGATGAACGCCGAACCTGTGGCGAGGGAGCTTGCTCCCGCCGGACTGCGCTGTAGGAGCTGTCGAGTGAAACGAGGCTGCGATCTTTCCCCAGACACTTGAATCAAAAGCGAAAGATCAAGATCAAAAGATCGCAGCCTTCGGCAGCTCCTACACATAGCCCAGTGGGAGCTTGCTCCCTCGCCAAGGGCGGTCAGGCAGCTACCGGCGGCGGCAGGGTCGCCACCAGGCGGATCGAGGCGGTCAACTCCTCCAACTGGAAGTGTGGCCGCAGGAACACCGTGGCCTTGTAGGCGCCTGGCTTGCCGGCCACTTCCGTCACGTCCACCCGTGCTTCGCGCAACGGGTACTGCGCCTTGATCTCTTGCGGCGCGTTGTCGTTGATCAGCACATAGTCGGCGATCCAGTTGTTGAGGTAGGTCTGCACGTTGTCGCGGGTCATGAAACTGCCGACCTTGTCGCGCATGATCACCTTCAGGTAATGGGCGAAGCGCGAGGCCGCGAGCACATACGGCAACATCGCCGAGATCCGCGCGTTGGCGTTGGCCTCGTTGGTGTTGTAGAGCTTGGCCTTGTTGGTGGTCTGGCCGCCGAAGAACACCGCCACGTCGCTGTTTTTCTTGTGGCACAGGGAGATGAAGCCCAGGTCGTTGAGTTCTTTTTCGCGGCGGTCGGTGATCGCCACTTCGGTCGGGCATTTGAGCGACAGGTCTCCGGAACTGGTGCGGAACGTATGGGCCGGCAGGCCTTCGACCGCGCCACCGCCCTCGGCCCCGCGAATGGCTGCGCACCAGCCATATTTGGCAAAGGCTTCGGTGATGCGTTGCGCCAGGGTCCAGGCGGCGTTGCCCCACAGGTATTTGCTGTGGTCGGTGCCGTTGACGTCTTCGACGTAGTTGATGCCTTCCACCGGCAGCGTGTCCGGGCCGTAGGGCAGGCGCAGCAGGAAGTGCGGCAGCACCAGGGATACGTAGCGCGAGTCTTCGCTTTCACGGAAGGCGCGCCACTTGATCAGCTCCTGGCTCTCGAAAATCTTCGACAGGTCCCTGGGGATCGCCAGTTCGGTGAAGCTGGTCATGTCGAACAACCGCGGGCTGGCGGCGGCAATGAACGGGGCGTGCGCGGCGGCGGCGACGTTCGAGAGTTTTTCCAGCAGGCCGATGTCCTGGGGGTGCCGGCCAAAGGTGTAGTCACCCACCAGCAGGCTGAACGGGTGCCCGCCGAAGGTGCCGTATTCTTCCTCGTAGATTTTCTTGAACAGCGCGCTCTGGTCGAATTCGACGGCTTTTTCCAGATCGTTCTGCAGTTCTTTCTGGGTGACGTTGAGCAGGCGCAATTTGAGCCGAGTGCTGGTCTCGGTGTTCTGCACCAGCAGGTGCAGGCCGCGCCAGGAGGCTTCGAGTTTCTGCAGGTCAGGGTGGTGCAGTACTTCGTTGAGCTGGGCGCTGATCAACTGGTCGATCTGGCTGATGCGGTCGTTGATCATCGCCACGGTGTCCTTGTCGATGGCCATGCCTTCGTCGAGGACCTGGGTGGCGAATTCGGCCAGCATGTCGCGGGCGTAGTCTTGCTGGCTGTCGTCGTGGGCCATGCGGCCCTCGGCGATGATCTTGTCCAGCAGGGACAGGGTCTGGGTCGTGCTCTCGCTGGTTTGAGCGCTGGATGAAGCAGGCATGGCGTTATCTCCCTTGAATGATGCGCGCGATCAGGCCTGTGGTTCGGCCGGGGCAGGGTCATCGTTGGCGGCCACGGTCGGCAGCTCTGGCGGTACGTCCTGGGGGCGCGCCGACTTGATTTCCTGCAGGCCTTCGGTGTTGGCGATCACGTCGCGCAGCAGCTTGTCCAGGTCGTCGTTGCCATCGAGTTTGGTCAACAGGTCCCGCAGGCGTTGGCGCGCTTCGAACAACCGGCGCAACGGCGTGACCTGCTCCACGACCTTGACCGGGTCGAAGTCGTCGATGTGATGGAAGTTGAGTTCGATGTTGAGCTTGCTGTCGTCGCCGCTGAGGGTGTTGTTCACCTGGAGCGTGGCGCGGGGGGAGATGGACGCGAGTACCTCGTTGAAATTATCCCGATCGATTTCCGTGAAGCGCCGCTCGTTGAGCTTGGGCAGCGGCTCCAGTGGCTTGCCTGAGAGGTCGGCCAGAATGCCGACCACCAGTGGCAATTCTTTTTTCTCGATGGCATTGCCGATTTCCACGTCATAGGTGATCTGGACGCGGGGAGGACGGACTCTGTCGAGCTTGTGCTGGGTACTTTCTGCCATGGCGGCCGACTCCGATGCATGTGTGGGCGCAATGCATCGGGAGTCCCGCTCATCGCATTCCCTTGCTGATCCACAGGTTGCAAATGGACGGCAGAAAACCTGTCATTCCCTTGACGAACCTGGCGCATTCGACCGTGTGGGTCGAACTACCCAAGACGCTAGAACAGGTCTATAAAAAAGCAAGCAAAAACAATTTTTGACCGCTGAGAAAAGGAAGATTCATTTTGCGTGGGTTTTTTTTCGGATTTTTTTTGAGCCTGGCACTCACCGGTTGCTCGCTTTTTGCCCCCAGCGTCGACCTGGGCAGCCTGACCCTGGACGTCGCGCCGCGTGCCAATGACGACACGCCGATCGCGGTGGATTTCATCGCGGTGAACGACCCGGACCTGCTCAAGCAGCTGTCGGGCATCACCGCCAGCCAGTGGTTCGCCGAGCGCGAACAGTTTCAGCGCGACTATCGCCAACTCATGTCGGTGTGGGGGCTGGAGCTGGTCCCAGGGCAATTCATCGACCGCCAACCCTTCCCGTTGGAGGGGCGGCGCGCCGCTGGACTTTTGGTCTTCGCCAGCTATAACACTCCCGGAGCCCACCGGCTTCGGCTGGACGATCAGCGCGAGGCCTGGCTGAAGTTCGACAGTCGCGAGATGACCCTCGTGAATGACGGGGCTCGATGACAGCCAGCCTTGAGTGACCGCGGGCCGCCATGCGCGGCGACATTGGGATGTCGAAGGGAGTCGTATGAGTCTGTTACCTGACGCGGTGTGCTGGCATGAGGGCATGCAATTGCTGCCCCAGCATTTTCAATTGCAAGGGCTGCGCGCCGAGGCGCTGGCCGCGTATTTTGCCGGGGCCTGCAACCCTTGGTTCTGGGGTGTCAGCCAGTTGGAAGTCGATCCTTCGGCCCTCAGCGCCGGCCAGGTGCGGCTGCTGCAATTGCAAGGCACCTTGCCGGACGGCTTGCCGGTCAATCTGCAGGCCGGTGTCGGGCCGACCCTGGAGCTGGACATCGGCGAGGCGATCGACAAGACCGACGACGCCACCGTGACGGTGTACCTGGCCGTCAGCCCACTGTGGCGCGCCGGGCAACTGGTGCCGCTCAAGGGGCGCCTGCAATCGGTGGTCGGCGAGGCGTTGCCAGACCTCACCAGCGGTGCATTTCCCGAGTCGATCACCGTCTGGCGACCCAACCCGAGGCTGTGCACGCAACTGAGCAAGGCCGATTCGATCTGCCTGCCGCTGTTGCGCATCCGCAAGGAGGGCGGTGGTTTCTGGCGCGTGCCTTACACCCCGCCAACGCCGATCCTGTTGCCGGAGTCGGCCCTCGGTCGACGGATCGCCGGGGTGTGCGCCCGGGCCCGGGAGAAGTGCATGTTTCTCGCCGGTCGCTTGCGCCAGGCCCAGGCGGCCGGCAACCAGGACGATGCCATGGAGATCCGCCGGCAGTTGACCGCCTTGTGGGCGCGCTTGCCGGAAGTCGAAGGGGCGCTGAACACCCGGGTGGCCACGCCCCAGGCACTCTACGGTTTGCTGCTGGGGCTGGCCGGGAGCTGGTCGGCCCTCGATCCGCTGGCGGGCGTCCCGGCCTTCGCGCCGCTGGATTTCCTCGAATTGCAGCGCGGCTACGAGCCGTTGCTCGACTGGCTGGAAACCACCCTGGAACTGGTTCGCGCCGGCTATCGCAGCCTGGCCTTCGAACGCAATGAGCAGGTCTTCTCGATCCAGTTGCCTGACGACCAACCGGACCAGCGCCTGGTGATCGGCCTGCGCATGCCCAACGGCGCCAGCGAGCAGGCGGCGGGCGAGTGGTTGCGCGGGGCGATCATCGCGTCGGCGCGGCACATCCCGCTGCTGAGCCGACAACGCATGAGCGGTCTGCCCCACCAGGCCATGAGCCGCAACGAACAAGTGGCCTACAGCGTGGGCGAGGACACCCGTTTGTTTGTGGTGGCCGCCAGCGGGCAATGGTTCGACGCGCAATTGCCGCTGCACATCGTGGCGCCGGCCTCGGCCCAGGCCAGCAGCCCGTGGCAAGTGGTGTTGTTCGTGGCGCAAGCCAGTGAAAGTGCCTGATCGCAAAAGGGGAGTCGTATGCCTGATGGAAGTGGCGGGGCGGTTCGGAGTCTGCATGAGGCGCCGCTGAGCAGCGCTTTTCGCCAGGCCTGGCTGAAGTGGTCCCAGGAGTGGCAAGACTTGCCCAAGGACAGCGACCCTGCGGTATTGGTCAATCGGGTGGTGGAGTTCTCCGGGCGCAGCGCCCAGCGTCTGTGGCGGGTGGCCTTCGCCACCGTCGGCGATGCCGCTACCGAGCAGGTCAAGGCGCTGGTCTACGCCTTCGTGGCGCTGGTGGACGAAACCTTGCTGTTCAGCCCCTGGCCCGGACAACTGGCGTGGCAGCAGCACCCCCTCGAGTCACGCATGTATGCCAGCCGCCAGGCCGGCGAGCGCTTGCCGGCGGCGATCAAGAAACTGCTGGACGAGCAGATGCCCGGCACCCGGGACCTGGCCAATGTCTACTTGCAGTGCCTGATCCTCGGGTTCCAGGGCCGGCTGCGCGGCGAGCCCGGCCAGGTCCAGCATGAGAAATGGCGCCTGGCGTTGTTCACGTTTGCCTGGCAACACGAACCCGATTATGTCGATGTCAGCCAGCGCCTGGCGCTGTCTTCGGCGACGCCGCCACTGCGCATGCCGGTGCAGCAATCGCTGCCGGACGGCTTTCGCCTGGGGCTGGCGATCCTGGCGATGGTGTTGTTGCTGACCGGGTTGGGGCAGGTGTTCTGGCGTGACATCCGTTCGGAGCTCGAACCGGTGTTGCAACTGAACGAGTCGGCGGTGGTTCAGGAGCTGGATTCATGAGCCCCCTGAGCATCGTTGCCCTGGTGGTGCTCGCCATCGTCGTGGTGCTGTTGATCTCGGCCCTGATCTGGTGGCTGCGGACCCAAGGCGGGGCGGCGATCCGCAGTTTCTATGGGGCGGTGCGCCGCATGGAGCAGGAGCAGGGCACCCGGGACCGCTATCAGATGCCCTGGTTGATGATGCTCGGCAACGAAAGCGACGGCGCCCAACTGTGCGCCCAGTGGCGCTTGCAACCGACCGACAAGGTCGCCTGGTTCGGGCGCTGGTTTTCCGATGCCGAGGGCTCGGTGCTGGTGGTGCCTCAGGCGTTGTTCCTGCCCGATGACGGCATGAACCGGCAACGGGGAAATTGGTGGCGCCTGCTGGGGCTGATGTTGCGCTTGCGCAGCAAGCGGCCATTGGATGCGGTGATCTGGACGGTGCCGTTCAGCACCCTTGACGACATCGAGCACACCACCGAGCTGAGCCTCAAGGTCCGGCGGTGCTTTATCGACCTGTTGCAACGGTTCGGCCTCAGCCTGCCGGTGTACGTGGTGATCACCGGGATGGAAGAACTGCCCGGGGTCCAGGAACTGGTCAGCGCGCTGCCCGCCGAGGCGCGTGAATCGATGCTGGGCTGGTCCTCGCCCTATTTGCCGGATGCGGCCTGGCAGTCGCAGTGGAGTGACCAGGCCCTGGATCAGGTCAACGCGGCGCTGTCGCAATCGATCATCGAGATCGGTGCGCTGTCGGGGCAATTGGGCAGCGATTTGTATGGGTTGCCGGAGCGCTTCGAAGGCTTGCGACGGGCCTTGCAGATCCTGCTGGAGCCGGTGTTCCAGGGCAATGCCCAAGGCGAAGCACCGCGTTGTCGCGGGGTGTATTTCACTGCCAGCCAGGCGCCGGTTGTCAGCGGTGATGGTTTGACCGCCGCCGACAGTGCCCAGCGGCAAACCGTGTTCGCCCGGCAATTGTGGTCACGACGGCTGGTGGCTGAGCGTGGCCTGGCCCAGCCCGTGCCACGGCTGTTGCGCCTGCGCCAGCGCGGGCATCGGTTGGTCGGCGCGGTGGCGTTGGTGGTGGGCCTGGTCTGGTTGGGTGGCATGGTCTGGGTCTGGCACGATTCGGTGGAAGAAGCGGAAGGGCTGTCGCGGTTGATCCTCAGCACCCATAAGAACCACCTCGTGGTCGACCCTGACGAACCGCAGCTGGAACCGACCCGACACAACGTGCAGAACTACTGGAACATGTTGGAAAAGGCCCCGAGCTGGCGCTTCGTCTCGGTGGTCTTTCCTACGTCGTGGTTCTCTTCCGTGGACACGCAGCTGGAGAATGGGTTGCGCCTGACGGCTCGTCACCATTGGATATTGCCTCTGCGGGACCTGCTCAATTCCGACCTGGAACAGCTCAAATCCATCCGCAACACTGAGCGGCGGGGCAATGTGGAGAACGAAGACCCGGCGCAGTGGCAGAGCTACGTGAAAGCCAAGGAACTGGTGGAGCTCGCGGTACGCCTTGAGCAGCACAACCAGATGTTCAGCCAGGTGGTGAACGATCCCAAGGCACCGCTGGACGAACTGGTGCAACTGAGCAACACCGCCTTGTCCCTGGGTCTCAACACCGGCACCTTGAGCCGGCCACGGTTCTATAACCGGGTGCTGTTCGATGCCCAGAACAGCGATTTGAAAGGGCTGGACCTGAACGCCGCGCGCCCGGTGATCTCCGATAATTTCACCGGCTTGATGCAGCGCTGGCTGGACCATTACTTCCTGGCGGACAACTTCGTGCGCCAGGCCGGCTACCTCAAACTGCACCTGCAACGGCTGGAGGCCGGCGGCGGCAACTCCTTGAGCGAACTCGAAGACCTGATGGCGCTGATCGACGATTTGCAGACGCTGGTCAGCCTGACCAACTCGGCCTGGGGCCGGGGCAAGGGCCAGGACCTGGTACCCGGCTACAGCCAGATGCTGGACAAGGTCAGCCACAGCACGTTGTTGGGGCCGGATATCGAGCAGGACCTGGAGAGTCAGGCGGCGAAACTCCAGCAGAGCTTTCGTGACCAGTGGATCGTCCAGACCGGTTCACGGGACAATCTGCTGGTGCAGCAGGGCAGTGGCCTGCTGGTCTTGCAAGACCATGTCACGGCGCTGGACGGTGCGGTGCAGGCGTTGTTCAAGCGTGATTTCGTGGCGCTGGCCATGCAGAAGGATCCGTCGGGCAACAACCCCGATTCGATGGGCCAGGGCGATGGCAGCGATGATTTCAGCGTCGCGCTGAACTACTTCGCCAGCTACAAGAGCTATGCCAATGAAGAAATGCCGCGCATTCCGCCGGATTACCGTGACGCGCTGATGCAGGCCGCTGAAGGCGCCGCGGCCCGGGCCATGTGGTTGAGCCTGGATGAAAGCTACGAGGCGTTGCCCGGCATGGGCTTCAATGTGCAAACGACCCAGGCCGTTGCGCTGCAAAAGGCCTTCATGGACGTGCACCGTGGCGACCTGGCGATTCGTTTCCAACGTCTGCTCAATCGCCGGGCACTGGCGCAACTCAAGAGTGGCCTGGACGAAATCGATGCCCAGCCGCTGTTCAGCCAGCGGGCCGATGTCCAGCGTTGGGACGGTTCGAAAAACTTCGGCTTGCAACTCTACGGTGCCAGCGATCCGCAAGACCTGAAGTTGAACCTGGCCCAGCAATTCGGCGCGATGCTGCAGATCGCCGAGCAGCGGATGCCCGCGCTGGAATGGTTGATCGTCCAGCAGGACAACCTGTCGGCCCTGGAACACGACCAGGTGGCACGCTTCATGGCCCTCAACGATGAATTGCTCAAGTACAAGAACCAGAACCCGGCCAGCTCGGCGGCCCAACTGGAACAATTGGTCAGCCGGGACTTTATCGCCATGGACACCACTTCCTGCGCGCAGATCTTGCAGACCTCCAGCCTGCCCGGCGGACGCGGTGACCTGGCCCTGCGCACCGTCGCGTTGCAGCAGGGCGCCTTGCAACGTTGCTTGTACCTGCAACAGAACCAGGCGGCGACGGCCTGGAATGACCTGGCCAACTATTTCAATCAGTACCTGGCCGGGCGCTTCCCGTTTTCCCAGGACGTGCGGGCCAGCGATGCCGACCCGGCGCGGGTCCAGCATTTGCTGGAGCTGATCGACACGCGCCTGCCCCTGGCCCAGGCCGGGCTGACGTTGAGCCAGACACCTGACCGGCTGGCGGCCGAGGATTTCCTCAACCGTTTGAAACAGGCCGGTACTTGGCTCGGGCCGCTGTTCGTGCGGGACAAGAGTGGCATCCTTGGGGTGGAAATGGACGTGCGCTGGCGTACCGATCGCGATGAGGAGCGCGGCGCCGACCAGGTGATCGCCTGGAGCCTGGACGCCGGCAACCAACAGATCAGCTACCCCGGCGGCGGCCAGCAGAACCTGCGCTGGATGGTCGGCCAACCCGTGCGCCTGACCTTGCGCTGGGCCCGTAACGGCTACCAGCGTCCGGCCAATGATCCGCTGCAACCGAACCTGGTGGTGCGCGACCTGGAGGCCGGTTGGGAGTACCAGGGGCCCTGGTCGTTGCTGCGCCTGATGCGCTCGCAGGTGTCGGTCCAGCGCCAGCCGAATGTCGACTACACCGATTTTCCCCTGGCCCTGCAACTGCCGGTGACCGCCCAGACCCAGGCCCGCACGGCGCAGCAAACGTTGATGTTCATGCGTCTGTCGTTGATGAGCCAGGGCTCCAAGCTGCCCCTGTCGATCCCGCCGCTGCCGACGCGGGCGCCCCGTTCACCTTTCATGGCGACCGCATCGAGCCCCGCCATTGCCACTCGTGAGGAGGGCCTGTGAGCTTGCCGATATCGCCTTTGCCTGAGCTGGTCAGCCAGTTGCTCGAGCCGATCAGCGCCGAATCGCCCTCTGGCCCGGACCTGCGCTACGAACCGGAATATGACCAGTTGCGCGAATTGCGCCGGGAGGACGACACCAGCCTGCCCACCGGTGTGTGGCAGTCTTCGATCAAGCGCGCCCTGTGGCCGGACCTGGAACGGCTCGCGACCACGTTGCTGCTTGAACGCAGCAAGGACCTGATGATCAGCGCCTGGCTGGGGGAGGCCTGGCTGCATATGGCTGGGCTGGAAGGGTTGCCGGGCAGCCTGGCGCTGGTGGCAGGGCTGTGTGAGCGCTATCCGGAGCAGTTGCACCCCCAAGCCGAGGAAGGCGACCAGTCATGGCGGGTGATCCCCCTGGAGTGGTTGGCCCGTCGCTACAGCGAAGTGCTGCTGACGCGGGTGCCGTTGTTCGACGGCCGGGAGCAGGCCTTCGCCGCTTTCTGCCTGGACGACTGGCAACGCTTGCAGCGCCAGCAAGTGTTGGTCAACGACAGCAAGAACGCCAAGGCCTCGGCCGAAGCGGCGCGCAACGATCAAAAGAAACTCGGCGAACTGATTCGCAACACACCCTTGTCGTTCTGGTTGCATCGCCAGGGCAGCCTGATGTTGAGCCTGCAACACCTGCAACGGCTCGAAGCCTGGAGCGACGCTTACCTGGGCAACCTGGCCCCGGGCTACAAATCCCTGCAGGACGTGATGCAGGCCTTGTTGGCACTGGTAGAGGAGTTCATCGCGATGCACCCACAGCAACCCACCGTCGCGCCGGTGCAAACGTCCCCGGCGTCCACGACGTCCACGACGTCGACGACGTCGACGACGTCGACGTCCCAGCCGCAGACGGCACCTGCCCAGGTCTTCCAGGAACCGGCCAATCGTGAAGAGGCCTACCGACAGTTACTGGTCATCGCCGGTTACCTGGCCCGTACCGAACCCCACAGCCCGGTGCCCTACCTGATCCGACGCGGCGTGGAGTGGGGCAACAAGCCGTTGAGCGAGTTGCTGGGGGAACTGATCAGTGCCGATGCCGAATCCCGGCGCTTGTGGACGTTATTGGGCGTTCTCTAACGCTCCTCGTCGGGCCACGGTACTGGCGTCAACACCGGTTTGCCGGAAAAGAACGCGGTCAGGTTCTGGCCCACCAGCTCTACCATTGCGCGGGTCGCTTCCGGCGACAGGCCGGCCACGTGGGGTGTGAGGACGACGTTGGGCAGGTTTTTCAACGCCTGCGGCACCTCGGGCTCGTGATCGAACACATCCAGAGCCGCACCGGCAATTCGCCGGTGCTCCAGGGCGCTGATCAGATCGGCGGTGGCAACCACGCTGGCCCTGGCGACGTTCACCAGAAACCCTTTTGGGCCGAGCGCATCGAGGGTCTGCTTGTTGATCAACTGCCGGGTATCCAGGCCGCCTGGCGTGGCGACGATGAGGAAGTCCGAAACCCGTGCCAGTTCCGTGGGCGTGGCGCAGAAGGTGTAGGGCACGTCATTGCGCACCCGGCGATTGTGATAGCTGATACTCATGTCAAAGCCCAGGGCGGCCCGCTTGGCGATTGCCATGCCCACCGCGCCAAGGCCCAACACGCCCAGCCGCTTGCCCGCCAGGGAAGGGCGCGCAACCCTTGGCCATTCGCCCCGCCGCAGGGCGGCATCGGAGTGGGGTATGTCGCGCACCAGCGCCAGCAACAGCGCCATGGCATGGTCGGCCACCGACGACGCGTTGACCCCGGCGCCGTTGGTGACCACGATGCCCCGATGGCGCGCGGCCTGCAGGTCGACTTGTTCGTAGCCGGCACCGATCACGCAGATGATTCTCAGGTTGGGCAGGGCGGCGATCTCTTCCTCCGTCAGGCCCAGGGGGCCGCGGGTCAGCACTGCGCTGAAGCGTTCACCGTGTTCGAAAATCGCCGTCTTGCGTTCGGCAGGCGTGGGCGCCAATTCCAGGTGGTAACCCTGCTTTTCGAGAATCGGCAGGCATTCATTGACGGTTTCAACCAATACCAGAACGGTTGCGGTCATGCTGGGCTCCTGTGGGCGCTGGGGCGATTTCACGTATTCAACCTGATTGTAGGAGCCGGGGGCAGGGGGGCTTGGCTTTTTATGTGCATTTCGGTCGTAGTGTGAGTACATATCCATTTCTGCGGTAACGGCCGCTTAGGGTTCCGCCCTGACGGCGGGTCACTTTCGAAAAGCGTGTACGGACCGGACACATGGTTAACGGGGCGCCCGAGATCAAAGTCCACCGCGAGGCGGCCTAGTAGCCGACCTGGTTCTCCCGGTCATACACCCGTCAGATCTGTTTGAGCAGGACCTGTGGGAGCAAAGCTTGCTCGCGAGGCGGCCTAGTAGCCGGCCTGGCTCTCCTGGTCGTACACCCATCAGATCTGTTTGATCAGGACCTGTGGGAGCAAAGCTTGCTCGCGAGGCGGCCTGACAGCCGACCTGGCTCTCCTGGTCGTACACCCATCAGATCTGTTTGAGCAGGACCTGTGGGAGCAAAGCTTGCTCGCGAAGGCGGCGGTACATTCAGTGCTGGTGCAAGCTGACCCACCGCTATCGCGAGCAAGCTCGCTCCCACAGGGAATGCAGGGCTAATTCTATGGCAGCGATCTGATACGCATAACCGCTCCTCAGCTAAGTCTTTGCTTCTGCTCACTAATCCCGGACAATCGCGCCCCTGTTTCGGCCAGGGCGCTGCCTGTCGGGTTTTTCCGACTCGTCCCGGCCGGGTGCATGTGACCGGAATACGGAGATCCGCCCGGATGAATGATCAGGCCAATAGCGTCGAAGAGCGCTTTGAAGCGACAGTCCCAGCCACCCTCAGCCAATGGAGTCGCCAGGACACCACGTGGATGCTGGGCCTGTTTGGCACCGCCATCGGTGCAGGTACTCTGTTTTTACCCATCAATGCGGGCCTGGGCGGCTTCTGGCCGTTGCTGATCCTGGCGGTGCTGGCGTTCCCCATGACGTTCTATGCCCACCGGGGCCTGACCCGCTTCGTGTTATCCGGTCGCGATGGCGCGGACATCACCGAGGTGGTGGAAGAACATTTCGGCCTCAAGGCCGGTGCGCTGATCACGCTTCTGTACTTTTTTGCCATTTTCCCGATCCTGCTGATCTACAGCGTGGCGTTGACCAACACGGTGGGTAGCTTCCTGGAGCATCAGTTGCATATCCAGCCGCCTCCTCGGGCTGTGTTGTCCCTGGTGCTGATCCTGGGCCTGCTGGCGGTGGTTCGCTGCGGCGAGCAGGCGATCGTCAAGGCCATGAGCCTGATGGTCTACCCGTTCATCGTTGCGCTGCTGTTCCTGGCGGTGTTCCTGATTCCCCACTGGAACGGCGGCATCCTGACCACGGCGTCCACGCCGCCTGAGGCTTCGGCGCTGCTGCATACCTTGTGGCTGGCGATCCCGGTGATGGTGTTCTCGTTCAACCATTCACCGATCATCTCGGCCTTTGCGGTGGACCAGAAACGTCGCTACGGCGGCAACGCCGAGGAACGCAGTTCGCAGATCCTGTCGCGTGCCCATGTGCTGATGGTGGTGATGGTGCTGTTCTTCGTGTTCAGCTGCGTGCTGACCCTGAGCCCGGCGCAACTGGCCGAAGCCAAGGCGCAGAACCTGTCGATCCTGTCGTACCTGGCCAACCACTTCAGCAACCCGACTATCGCCTTTGCCGCGCCGTTGATTGCGTTTGTCGCCATCTCCAAGTCGTTCCTGGGGCACTACATCGGCGCCAGCGAAGGCCTCAAGGGCCTGATCGTCAAGAGCGGCCGGCGGCCAGCGCCCAAGACCCTGGATCGCCTCACCGCGGCGTTCATGCTGGTAGTGTGCTGGATCGTCGCTACCCTCAACCCGAGCATCCTGGGCATGATTGAAACCTTGGGCGGGCCGGTTATCGCGGCTATCCTGTTCCTGATGCCGATGTATGCCATTCGCAAAGTTCCGGCCATGGCCCGATATCGTGGCCAGGCTTCGAATGTCTTCGTTACGTTGGTGGGGTTGGTGGCGATTACGGCGTTGGTTTACTCCCTCTTGGCTTAGGCCTTTTGTGGGGGGCGTGATTTTTGAGGTTGGTGTGTATATCCGTTTCTGCGGTAACGGCCACTGGCGGTTCCGCTCTTACAGCCAGCCCTTTCAAGGTCTTTTGGCTTTAGCGGCCTTGAGCACCCGATCCGTCGACACATGAGCATTCGCGGCTTTGCCTTCCAGCCACTCTTTGGATTT
>NZ_LMDO01000043.1:0-21961 GCF_001425105.1 Pseudomonas sp. Root401
GCAACCGGTGCCGCTGGGCGTGCCGGGCGAAATCTACATCGGTGGTGCTGGGGTGGCGCGGGGTTATTTGAACCGCGACGACCTGACGGCTGAACGCTTCCTCAAGGACCCGTTTAGCACGGCTTCGAACGCACGCATGTACAAAACCGGCGACCTGGGCCGCTACCTGCCGGATGGCAACATCGAATACCTGGGCCGCAACGACGATCAGGTGAAGATCCGTGGTTTCCGCATCGAGCTAGGGGAGATCGAAGCCAAGCTTGCCCAGGCTCCAAACATCAAGGAAACCGTGGTCCTGGCCCGGGAGGACGTACCGGGTGACAAGCGCCTGGTGGCCTATTTCACTCTGCATTCGCCAGGCGAAGCGGTAGAAATCGAAACCCTGCGCGCCCACCTGCAGGCATTGTTGCCGGCCTACATGGTTCCAGTGGCCTACGTGCACCTGGAGGCCTTGCCGCTGACCCCCAACGGCAAGCTCGACCGCAAGGCCCTGCCGGCGCCGGACCTCGATGCGTTGGTGACGCGTGGCTACGAGGCCCCGCAAGGTGAAACCGAAACCACCCTGGCGCAGCTCTGGCAAGACCTGCTCAATGTCGAACGCGTCGGTCGTCACGACCATTTCTTCGCGCTGGGCGGGCATTCCCTATTGGCCGTCAGCCTGATTGGCCGGATGCGCCAGCTCGGCTTGTCGGCGGACGTGCGGGTGCTGTTCAGCCAACCCACGCTCGCGGCGCTGGCCGCCGCAGTCGGCAGTGGCGGCGAGGTCGTGGTACCGGACAACGGCATTCTGCTGGGGTGCACCCGGATCACGCCGTCGATGCTGCCTCTTGTGGCGCTGGACCAGCAGGACATCGATCGCCTTGTGGAGACGGTGCCCGGTGGTGCGCGCAACGTGCAGGACATCTACCCGTTGGCGCCATTGCAGGAAGGGATTCTCTATCACCACATCGCTGCGCACACGGGGGATCCCTATGTGTTGCAGGCCACGTTCACCGTCGCGGATCGCGAGCGGCTGGAGGCGTTTGCCCAGGCCCTGCAGGGCGTCATCGATCGCCACGACATCCTGCGCACTTCGGTGGTCTGGGAAGGTCTGGACGAGCCGGTACAAGTGGTCTGGCGCAAAGCGCAACTGGCGGTGGAAGAGCTTGTGCTGACTGCCGAGGCGGGCGATATCGCCGGGCAATTGCGCGAGCGGTTCGACACGCTGCATTACCGTCTGGACATGCAGCAGGCGCCGTTGATGCGCATCGCATTCGCCCACGACCCGGCCCATCAGCGCTGGGTGGCGATGCTGTTGTTCCATCACATGATCCTCGACCACACGGCGTTGGAAGTGGTGCAGCGCGAGATGCAGGCACACCTGCTGGGCCAGGCCGAGCAGTTGGGCGAAGCGGTGCCATTCCGCAATTACGTGGCCCAGGCCCGCTTGGGCGTGAGCCGCGAGGAGCATGAAGGATTCTTCCGCGACATGTTGAGTGACGTCGACGAACCGACCTTGCCGTTCGGCTTGCTGGACGTACGTGGCGATGGCAGCGATATCGAAGAGGCCGGACTGAGCCTGCCTGCCGACCTGAGCCGGCGCCTGCGGGCCCAGGCCCGTCAGTTGGGTGTGAGCGCCGCGAGCCTGCATCATCTGGCCTGGGCGCACGTGCTGGGGCAGGTGTCCGGCAAGCAGGACGTGGTGTTCGGTACCGTACTGATGGGCCGGATGCAGGGTGGCGACGGCGCCCAGCATGCACTGGGCATGTTCATCAATACCTTGCCATTGCGGGTGAAGGTCGGAGCCCAAGGCGTGCGTGACGGGGTAAAAAACACCCACGCTCGCTTGACCGGCCTGCTGGGGCATGAACACGCCTCTCTGGCCTTGGCCCAGCGTTGCAGTGGCGTGGCCGCACCCATGCCGTTGTTCAATGCCTTGCTCAATTATCGGCACAGTGCCGCAGGCGTTGCCTCAAGCGAAACCTTGGTGGCTTGGGACGGTATTCAACTGCTGAGTAACGAAGAGCGCACCAACTACCCACTGACCTTGTCGGTGGATGACCTGGGCGAAGATTTCCACTTGTCGGCGCTGGCGGTGCCACAGGTCGGCGCGCAGCGGATGTGTGTCTACATGAGCATTGCCGTGGAGCACCTGGTCGAAGCGCTGGAACAGGCTCCGCAGACACCGTTGCACAGCCTGTCGATCCTGCCGCCGGCCGAGCGTCGGCAATTGCTGGTGGACTTCAACGCCACCACCCGTAGCTATCCCCAGGACAGGACCGTCCATGGTCTGTTCGAAGCCCAGGCCAACGAGCGTCCACAGGCCATTGCGGTCGTGCACGACGCCCACAGCCTGACCTACGGCGAGTTGAACCACCGGGCCAATCGCCTGGCCCGTCATCTGGTTGACCTCGGTGTGCAACCGGGCGATCGGGTGGCGATTGTGCTGGAACGCTCGATCGAGCTGCTGGTCAGCCAACTGGCGATCCTCAAGTGTGCTGCGGTCTACGTGCCGCTGGACGTCAGCGCACCGCTCGATCGTCAGGATTTCATTGTGCGTGACAGTGGTGCGCGGATGCTTCTGACGCTGAGCGCGCTGGCGGTGCCTGAGGGGATTGCTCGTGTGGATCTGGATAGTGTGGTCCTGGACACCGAGGCGGACCATGACCTGCGGTTGATACAAAGCAGCGAGTCGGTTGCCTACATCATGTACACCTCCGGGTCCACTGGCACTCCGAAAGGTGTGCTGGTACCACACCGGGCGATCAACCGATTGGTGATCAACAACGGCTACGCCGACTTCAACGAACAGGACCGCGTGGCGTTCGCCTCCAACCCGGCGTTCGACGCCAGCACCCTCGACGTCTGGGCACCGTTGCTCAATGGTGGTTGTGTGGTGGTGGTCGACCAGGATGTGCTGCTGACACAAGACCGTTTTGCGGCGTTGCTGCAAGAACAGTCGGTCAGTGTGTTGTGGATGACCGCGGGCCTGTTCCATCAATACGCCGCCGGACTGATGCCGGTGTTCGCTCAGTTGCGCTACCTGATCGTCGGTGGCGACGTGCTCGACCCAGCAGTGATCGGCCGGGTCCTGAAAGACGGCGCGCCGCTGCACCTGCTCAACGGCTATGGNGTTGCGCTACCTGATCGTCGGTGGCGACGTGCTCGACCCAGCAGTGATCGGCCGGGTCCTGAAAGACGGCGCGCCGCTGCACCTGCTCAACGGCTATGGTCCGACCGAAGCCACCACCTTCACCACCACCCACGAAATCAAGGCCGTGGGCGAGGGCGGTGTTCCCATCGGTCGTCCGATTGGCAATACCCGCGTCTATGTGCTGGACGCCAACCAACAGCCGGTGCCCATCGGCGTGGCCGGCGAGCTGTACATCGGTGGCGATGGNTGGTCGTCCGATTGGCAATACCCGCGTCTATGTGCTGGACGCCAACCAACAGCCGGTGCCCATCGGCGTGGCCGGCGAGCTGTACATCGGTGGCGATGGTGTGGCGAAAGGGTATCTGAATCGCCCGGAGCTGAGCGCCGAGAAATTCGTCGCCGACCCGTTCAATGCCGATCCCGGAGCGTTGCTGTACCGTACCGGCGACTTGGCGCGCTGGCGGGCGGACGGCACGGTGGATTACCTGGGGCGTAACGACGACCAGGTGAAGATCCGTGGTTTCCGTATTGAACTGGGCGAGATCGAAGCCCGGTTGGGCCAATGCCCTGGCGTGAAAGACGCGGTCGTGCTGGCGCGGCAAGACGATGCCGGTCCCAAGCGCCTGGTGGGGTATGTGATCCCTGAACCGGGCGTGACCTTGTCGGTACACGAGTTGCGGGGGCAATTGTCGAGTGTGCTAGCCGACTACATGCTGCCCAGCGCCTTCGTGGTGCTGCCAGCCTTTGCGCTGACCGCCAACGGCAAATTGGATCGCCGTGAGCTCCCGGCACCGGATGCCGAGGCCTATGCCTCTCGAGAATATGAAGCGCCGCAGGGCGAGGTGGAACAGACCCTGGCGCGAATCTGGGCTGACGTGCTCAAGGTCGAGCAGGTGGGGCGCCACGATCACTTCTTCGAACTGGGCGGACACTCGTTGCTGGCGGTGACGCTGATCGAACGCATGCGCCAGGCTGGCTTGAGCACCGACGTGCGCGTGCTGTTCAGCCAACCGACCCTGGCCGCACTGGCCGCGGCGATTGGCAGCGGCAGGGAAGTCAGCGTGCCGGCGAACCTGATTCCCCAGGATTGCGAACGCATCACTCCCGAGTTGTTGCCATTGGTCAACCTGTCCCAGGACACCCTCGACCAAATCGTTGCCACCGTGCCCGGTGGTGCGCGCAACGTACAGGACATCTACCCGCTGGCGCCGCTGCAGGAAGGCATCCTCTATCACCACTTGGCCGCCGAGCAGGGCGACCCTTATGTGTTGCAGTCACGGTTCGCCTTCGACAACCGTGATCGCCTCGAGGCGTTCATCGGTGCGCTACAGGTGGTGATCGATCGTCACGACATCTTGCGTACCAGTGTGGTCTGGGAAGGGTTGGACGAGCCGGCGCAAGTGGTCTGGCGCCAGGTGGTACTGGAGCCGCAGTGCGTCGTGCCCGACGCCACGGCCGGAGACATTGCCACGCAACTGGCCAACCGCTTCGATGCACGGCACTATCGCCTGGACCTGGGCCGGGCGCCCTTGTTGCACTTGGCTTACGCACGGGACGAGGCCCAGGATCGCTGGGTGGCGATCCTGTTGTTCCATCACATGGCGCTGGACCACACCGCTCTGGATGTGATGCAGCATGAAATGCAACTGCACCTGTTGGGCCAGGGCGAGCAGTTGGGCGAAGCGATGCCTTATCGCAACTACGTGGCCCAGGCCCGCCTGGGCACAAGCGAACAAGAGCACGAAACGTTTTTCCGCGAGATGCTCGGCGATATCGACGAGCCGACGTTGCCTTTTGGCTTGCAGGACGTGCAGGGTGAGGGGCATGGCATCGATGAGGATCGCCAGCCTGTCGACCTTGCACTGTCCAGGCGCCTGCGGGTGCAGGCACGCCACCTGGGGGTGAGTGCCGCCAGTTTGGTGCACCTGGCCTGGGCGCAGGTGCTGGGCAAGGTATCGGGCAAACAGGAAGTGGTGTTTGGTACGGTCCTGTTGGGCCGGATGCAGGGCGGCGACGGCGCCGACCGTGCCCTGGGGATGTTCATCAACACCTTGCCGTTGCGGGTGGATGTGGGCTCCCAGGACGTGCGCAGCGGCGTCAAGGCCACTCATGGGCGCTTGACGGCTTTGCTGGGCCACGAACATGCCTCGTTGGCACTGGCGCAACGTTGCAGTGGCGTAGTGGCGCCGACGCCGCTGTTCAGCGCCTTGCTCAACTACCGTCACAGCGCGGTCCAGGTGACCCAGGACGCCCTGTCGGCCTGGAGCGGGATCAATGCACTGGGCGGTGATGAGCGGACCAATTATCCATTGACCCTCAACGTGGATGACCTGGGTGACGGATTCTTCCTCACGGTGATGGTCGATACGGCCATCGGTGCACAGCGTATTTGCGGCTATATGCAGGTGGCCCTGGAAAACCTGGTGATGGCCCTGGAGCAGGTACCGCAAACCCCGCTGCACGCCTTGGCGATCCTGCCACCGGGCGAGCGCCGGCAATTGCTCGAAACCTGGAACACGACCGATGTCGCGTATGTCGACGATGCCCTGATCCATCGGCAATTTGAGGGCTGGGCGGCGTCTCAACCCGACACCGTGGCCGTCGTGCATGAACACCAGGCACTGACCTACGGCGAGCTCAATGCCCGCGCCAACCAACTGGCTCACAGCCTGGTGGCCCTGGGTGTACGTCCGGATGATCGCGTGGCGATTTGTGTCGAGCGCGGCCTGGAGATGATCGTTGGCTTGCTGGGCATCCTGAAAGCCGGCGCGGGGTATGTGCCGCTGGACCCGGCTTATCCACCCGAGCGCATCGCCTACATGTTGCATGACAGCAGCCCCGTGGCGGTGGTGACCCAATCGCAGTGGCGCGACAGCCTGCCGGTATTGCCGGTGCCCACCCTGGTGCTCGACCCGGCCGACACCGGCGAAATGAGCCGGCAACCGCGGCACAATCCCGATGTGGCGGACCTGAATGCCAGCCACTTGGCCTACGTGATCTATACCTCCGGTTCCACAGGCCTGCCCAAGGGCGTGATGGTCGAGCACCGCAACGTCGCACGGCTGTTTTCGGCCACCCAGCCGTGGTTCGAATTTGGCCCGCAAGATGTGTGGGCGCTGTTCCATTCTTTTGCCTTCGACTTCTCGGTCTGGGAAATCTGGGGCGCCTTGATTCACGGTGGCCGCTTGCTTGTCGTGCCGCAACTGGTCAGCCGTTCACCGCAATACTGCTATGCCCTGTTGTGCGAAGCGGGTGTGACCATTCTCAACCAGACGCCGAGTGCCTTCCGCCAGCTGATTGCGGCCCAAGGTGAAAGCGACCTGGGTCACAACTTGCGGCAAGTGATCTTTGGTGGCGAGGCCCTGGAAACCGGCATTCTCAAGCCGTGGTATGCCCGCGAGGGCAATGCCCGGACGCAGTTGGTCAACATGTACGGCATCACCGAAACGACGGTGCACGTGACTTATCGTCCGCTTGAAGCGGCCGACGCGCAGTTGGCCGGCGTCAGCCCGATTGGCAAGCGCATTCCCGACCTGCAGCTCTATGTGCTCGACGCCCAGCGCGAGCCGGTACCGGTGGGCGTGGTGGGTGAGATGTACGTGGGCGGCGCGGGGGTCAGCCGTGGTTATTTGAACCGTGACGAACTGACCGCCGAGCGTTTCCTCGACAACCCGTTCAGCCCCGAGCCGAACGCGCGGATGTACAAGACCGGTGACCTGGGGCGCTGGTTGGCGGACGGCAGCATCGAATACCTGGGCCGCAATGACGACCAAGTGAAGATCCGCGGTTTCCGTATCGAATTGGGCGAGATCGAAGCCAAGCTGGCCGCGTGCAATGGTGTGCGGGAGGCCGTGGTGGTGGCGCGCCAGGATACACCGGGCGATCAGCGCCTGGTGGCCTATGTGATTGCCGAGGAGGGCGAGCCGCCATCAGCCGCCGAGCTGCGCGATGAGCTGTTGGGTTCGTTGGCCGAATACATGGTGCCCAGCGCATTCGTAATGTTGACGGTGTTCCCGTTGACCACCAACGGCAAGCTGGACCGCAAGGCCTTGCCGGTGCCGGACCAGTCGTCGGTGGTAACCCGTGAATACGAGGCCCCTCAAGGCGAGGTCGAGAGCGCTATTGCCAGGATCTGGCAGGACCTGCTGCACGTCGAGCGGGTCGGCCGCCACGATCACTTTTTTGAAATGGGTGGCCACTCGTTGCTGGCGGTGAAGTTGATCGAGCGCATGCGCCAGGTCGACCTGGCGGCCGACGTCCGTGTGCTGTTCGGCCAGCCGACACTGGCGGCGCTGGCGGCTGCGGTGGGAGGGTGCCAGGAAGTCCAGGTGCCGGCCAACCTCATCCCGCGCGACTGTTCGCGGATCACGCCGGACCTGTTGCCGCTGGCCACGTTGAGCCAGGACGAGATCGACCGTGTCGTGGCGACGGTGCCCGGTGGCGTGGGCAATGTGCAGGACATCTACGCCTTGACGCCGCTGCAGGAGGGCATTTTGTATCACCACGTCGCGGCGGCCAAAGGTGATCCTTATCTGCAATACATACTGTTCGCTTTTGACAGCCGTGCCCATTTGGATCTATTCGCCAAGGCACTGCAAAGCGTGGTGTCCAGGCATGACATCCTGCGCACCGGTGTGGTCTGGGAAGGCATTGACGAACCGGTTCAAGTGGTCTGGCGCGAGGCGCAGTTGGGGTTCGATGAGATCGTATTGGACGAGGCGGCGGGGGATATCGCCCAGCAACTGCGCGAGCGTCTGGATCCGCGCCACTATCGCCTGGATATTCGTCAGGCGCCAATGATGCGCATTGGTTACGCACAAGACGTAGCGAACAATCGCTGGGTGGGCATGCTGCTGTTCCACCACATGGTCGACGATGCGACCTCGCTGGCCATGCTCGCTACGGAAATTGGCGTACACATGTCCGGCGGCGAACAGGAACTGGCGGCCTCGGTGCCGTATCGCAACTTCGTGGCACAGGCGCGGCTCGGCGTCAGCCGCGAGGAACATGAAGCATTTTTCCGCGAGATGCTCGGTGATGTGGCTGAACCGACACTGCCTTTCGGTTTGCAGGATGTGCAAGGTGATGGGCACGATATCGAGGAGGTCCGCCAGAGCGTCGATGCCCAGCTTGGCCAGCGTCTGCGCGTGCAGGCGCGTCAGCTTGGCGTGAGCGCGGCAAGCCTGTATCACCTGGCCTGGGCGCAGGTGCTGGGCAAAGTGTCGGGCAAGGAAGACGTGGTCTTTGGCACCGTGCTGCTGGGGCGGATGCAGGGCGGTGAAGGCGCCGACCGTGCGTTGGGCATGTTCATCAACACCTTGCCGTTGCGGGTGAGCCTGGGCGCGCAAGGTGTGCGTGCCGCTGTCAAGTCGACCCATGCACGCTTGACGGCGCTGCTGGGGCACGAGCATGCCTCGTTGGTCCTGGCGCAACGCTGCAGTGGCGTGGCTGCCCCGACGCCGTTGTTCAGCGCGCTGCTCAACTATCGCCATATCGGTGCGCAGGCGCCTTCCAGTGATGTCATTGCGGCCTGGGAGGGTATCCAGACGCTGGAAGGTGAAGAACGCACCAACTATCCGTTGACGTTGTCGGTGGATGACTTGGGTGAAGGTTTCAACCTGACCGTCATGGCTCAGGAACCTATTGGCGCCGAGCGTGTTTGCAATTATGTGCAATGCGTTGTGGAAAACCTGGTACAGGCGTTGGAACAATCGCCGCTGGCGCCCTTGAGCGGGTTGAAGATCCTGCCGCCGGCCGAGCGTCGGCAATTGCTCGAAAGCTGGAACGACACGGACGTCGAATTTGTCCAGGACGCGCTCATCCATGCTCAGTTTGAAGTCCGGGCCGCGGCACAGCCCGAGGCCATGGCGGTGATGTTCGAAGAGCGGACGCTGACCTACGGCGAGCTCAACGCCCGGGCCAACCAGGTCGCTCATCGTTTGCTGGCGCTGGGCATTCGCCCGGATGACCGGGTGGCGATCTGTGTCGAGCGTGGCCTGGACATGATCGTCGGCTTGTTGGGGATCCTGAAAGCCGGCGCCGGTTATGTGCCGGTGGACCCGGCCTACCCGACGGAACGCATTGCGTACATGCTGCGTGACAGCCTGCCGGTTGTGCTGTTGGCCCAAGCCGCCACGCATAGTCTGTTGGCGGACGTTTCGGTGCCGGTGTTGCAACTCGATGACGGCAGCTGGCAGGGCGAATCCGTCGCCAACCCACAAGTGCCGGGCTTGGACTCCAGCCACCTGGCCTACGTGATCTACACCTCGGGTTCGACCGGCTTGCCCAAGGGCGTGATGGTCGAACACCGCAACGTCGCACGGCTGTTCTCGGCGACCCAACCCTGGTTCGATTTCGGTCCGCAGGACGTTTGGGCGCTGTTCCATTCCTTCGCCTTCGATTTCTCGGTCTGGGAGATCTGGGGCGCGTTGACCCACGGTGGCCGCTTGCTGGTGGTGCCGCAACTGGTCAGTCGTTCTCCGCAAGACTGCTATGCGCTGCTGTGCGAGGCCGGTGTGACCGTGCTGAACCAGACGCCAAGCGCTTTCCGGCAACTGATCGTGGCCCAGGGTGAGAGCAATCTGCGCCACAGCTTGCGCCAGGTGATCCTTGGCGGCGAAGCGCTGGAAACCGGGATGCTCAAGCCGTGGTATGCCCGTGCGACCAATGCCGGGACACAGTTGGTGAACATGTACGGCATCACCGAAACGACGGTGCATGTGACGTATCGTCCGCTTGAAGCGGCCGACGCACAGTTGACCGGCGTCAGCCCGATTGGCAAGCGCATTCCCGACCTGCAACTGTACGTACTCGATGCCCAGCGTGAGCCGGCGCCGGTGGGCGTGGTGGGTGAGATGTACGTGGGCGGCGCGGGTGTCAGCCGTGGTTATTTGAACCGCGACGACCTGACCGCCGAGCGTTTCCTCGACAACCCGTTCAGCCCTGAACCGAACGCGCGGATGTATCGGACCGGCGATCTGGGTCGTTGGCTGGCCGACGGCAGCATCGAGTATTTGGGCCGCAATGACGACCAAGTGAAGATCCGTGGTTTCCGGATCGAACTGGGCGAGATCGAAGCGACGCTGACGGCCTGCGAGGGTGTCCGCGAGGCGGTGGTCATCGCTCGCGAGGACGAACCGGGCGACAAGCGCTTGGTGGCTTATGTGATTGCCGCGCAAAGTGCATCGCTCTCGGCTGTCGACCTGCGTACGCAGTTGCTGGGGGCGCTGGCGGAGTACATGGTCCCCAGCGCCTTCGTGATCCTTGACGCGTTCCCGCTGACCACTAACGGCAAGCTCGACCGCAAGGCCTTGCCAACACCGGATCAGTCGGCAGTGATCAGCCGTGAATACGCAGCCCCGCAAGGCGAGGTCGAGACGACCATCGCCCGGATCTGGCAGGACTTGCTCAAGCTCGAGCAGGTCGGTCGCCACGACAATTTCTTCGAGCTGGGTGGCCATTCGCTGTTGGCCGTGAAACTGATCGAACGGATGCGCCAGGTCGACCTGGCCGCCGATGTGCGGGTGCTGTTCGGCCAGCCGACGCTGGCTGCGTTGGCTGCGGCAGTGGGCGGTGTCAGGGAGGTCGTGGTGCCCGGCAATGCGATCCCGAATGGCTGTACGCGGATCACCCCGGACATGCTGCCCCTGGCTGACCTGGACCAGGACGCTATTGACCGAATCGTGGCGACGGTGCCGGGTGGCGTGACCAATGTGCAGGATATCTACGCCCTGGCGCCGTTGCAGGAGGGGATTCTCTACCACCACCTTGCCGCGGAGCAGGGCGATCCCTATGTGTTGCAGGTGCTGTTTGGCTTTGACAACCGCGAACGGTTGCAGGCCTTTGCCCAGGCCTTGCAGAGCGTGGTGTCGCGTAATGACATCTTGCGCACCAGCATGGTCTGGCAAGGCCTGGCAGCACCCGTGCAGGTGGTATGGCGCCATGCGACCCTGGGCCTGGAAGAGATCGAGGTGGATCCGGCGGGGGGCGAGGTGGTGCAGCAACTGCACGGGCGTTTCGATCCACGTCATTACCGTCTCGACATCGCCCAGGCACCGCTGATGCGTTTTGCCTTTGCCCAGGATGTGGCGAATCAGCGCTGGGTCGGCATGCTGTTGTTCCATCACATGGTGTTGGACCACACGGCGCTTGAGGTCGTGGTGCACGAGATGCAGGCCAGTCTCTTGGGCCAGGCGCACTTGCTTTCGCCCGCCGTGCCGTATCGCAACCATGTGGCCCAGGCGCGACTGGGGGTCAGTCGTGAGCAGCACGAAGGGTTTTTCCGCGAGATGCTCGGCGATATCGATGAACCCACGTTGCCGTTCGGCTTGCAGGATGTGCAGGGTGATGGCAGCGGTATCGAAGAAGCCCATCAGGACGTGGACGCCGCGCTGGCGCAGCGCCTACGTGCCCAGGCCCGTCAACTCGGTGTGAGCGCGGCCAGCCTGGTTCACTTGGCCTGGGGGCACGTGGTCGGGCAGGTGTCGGGCCGTGAAGAGGTGGTGTTCGGCACCGTGCTGATGGGGCGGATGCAGGGCGGCGATGGGGCCGATCGGGCCCTGGGCATGTTCATCAATACGTTGCCATTGCGCGTCAGTGTCGGCGCTCAGGGCGCCCGCGCCGGTGTCAAGGCGACCCATGGCCGGTTGTCGGCCTTGCTGGGCCACGAGCACGCCTCGCTGTCCCTGGCGCAACGTTGCAGCGGCGTACCGACCTCGCTGCCGTTGTTCAGCACCTTGCTGAACTATCGACACAGTGCGGCTGAAGCGGTGTCCGACCCTGCCATCTCGGCCTGGCAGGGGATGCAAACCCTGCACATGGAAGAGCGCACCAACTATCCGTTGTGCCTGAACGTGGACGACTTGGGCGAAGGCTTTCGACTCACCGCTCAGGCCGTGGTCGAAGTGGGTGCCCGACGTGTCTGCGGTTACATGCACACAGCCCTGGAAAGCCTGGTGGCGGCGTTGGAGCACACGCCAGACCTGGCGTTGCGGGAACTGTCGATTGTGCCGACGGCGGAGCGCGAGCGGTTACTGGTGGACTTCAATGCCACCCAGGCCGAATACCCGCGGGAGCAGACCATCCACGGGTTGTTCGAGGATCAGGTGCAGCGCACGCCGGATGCCGTGGCGGTGCGTCACGGCCGACAACAGCTCAATTATCGCGAGCTCAACGGCCTCGCCAATCGCTTGGCCCATTACCTGCGCAAACAGGGCGTGCAGCCCGATTCGCGGGTGGCGATCTGCGTCGAGCGCGGCATCGACATGGTTGTTGGCTTGCTGGCGATTCTCAAGGCCGGCGGTGGTTATGTGCCGCTGGACCCGGCGTATCCGTTGGATCGGATTGCCTACATGCTGCAAGACAGTGCCCCGGCGGCGATCCTGGTTCAAGGCAGCACCCGCCACCTGTTGGGCGAGACGTCGGTGCCGGTGATCGACCTCGACAAGGGCGTCTGGCAGGACGAGGCGGCGCCCAATCCGCAGGTTCCAGGCCTGGCCTCGTCGCACCTGGCTTACGTGATCTACACCTCGGGTTCGACCGGCCAGCCTAAAGGCGTGATGATCGAACACCGCAACACGGTGAATTTCCTGACCTGGGCGCATCGTTCGTTCGATTCGCAGACCTTGGCTAAAACCCTGTTCTCGACTTCGTTGAACTTCGACCTGGCCGTCTATGAGTGCTTTGCGCCGCTGACGTCTGGCGGCAGCATCGACGTGGTCACTAATGTGCTGGAACTGCAAAAGGGCGAGCACGACATTACCTTGATCAACACCGTACCCTCGGCGCTCAAGGCGTTGCTGGAATCGGGCGGGTTGGGCGAGGGCGTCGATACGGTCAACGTCGCCGGTGAAGCCTTGAAGCGCAGCCTGGTGGAAGCCTTGTTCGAACAAACCCAGGTCAGGCGCCTGTGCAACCTCTACGGCCCATCGGAAACTACGACCTACTCAAGTTGGGTGTCGATGGCTCGCGAAGATGGCTTTGCCGCGCACATCGGCAAACCGGTGGCGAACACCCAGTTCTACCTGCTGGACGAGCACAAGCAGCCCGTGCCATTGGGCGTACCGGGGGAAATCTACATCGGTGGCGCCGGGGTCGCTCGCGGTTATCTCAATCGTGATGACCTGACGGCTGAACGCTTCCTGAAAGACCCGTTCAGCACGGCTGCGAACGCCCGCATGTATCGCACTGGCGACCTGGGCCGCTACCTGTCGGACGGCAACATCGAATACCTGGGCCGCAACGACGATCAGGTGAAGATCCGTGGTTTCCGCATCGAACTGGGCGAGATCGAAGCCAAGCTTGCGCAACACGACGCCTTGAACGAAACCGTGGTCCTGGCCCGTGAGGATGTGCCGGGCGACAAGCGCCTGGTGGCCTATTTCACCCAGCATTCGCCAGTAGACATCGAAGCGCTGCGCACGCATCTGCAGGCACAATTGCCGGCCTATATGGTGCCCGCCGCCTATGTGCGCCTGGATGCATTGCCACTGACGCCGAACGGCAAGCTCGACCGCAAGGCCCTGCCGGCGCCAGACCTCGATGCCGTCATCACCCGTGGCTACGAAGCGCCGCAAGGTGAGGTCGAAACTACCCTGGCACAGATCTGGAAAGACCTGCTGGGCTTGCAACAGGTCGGTCGGCATGACCAGTTCTTCGAACTGGGGGGCCACTCGTTGCTAGCGATTCAATTGATTTCCCAGGTGCGTCTGCGCCTGGGGGTGGAGTTGGGCCTGACCGAACTGTTCGCCCAGCCCCAGCTCATGGGACTGGCGCAGGCAGTGGCGCAGGCCGGGCGCAGCACGTTGCCGGAGATCGTCCGGATTTCTCGAAAGGACGACTTGCCCTTGTCGTTCGCCCAACAGCGCCTATGGTTCCTGGCACAGATGGAAGGGGCCAGCGCGGCCTACCACATACCCGCCGGGCTGCGCTTGCGTGGTGTGCTGGACATCCTCGCCTTGCAGCGGGCGTTGGACCGCATTGTCGCCCGCCACGAGGCCCTGCGTACCACCTTCGTGCAGGTGCGGGGCCAGGAGGCTCGGCAGCATATCGCGCCCGCAGATGTCGGGTTCGCGCTACTGCACCATGACTTCTGTGGCCAGGCCGATGCCGAGGGCCAGTTGCACGCGCTGGCGGCGCAGGAAGCCACAGACCCCTTTAGCCTGGAACAGGGTCCATTGATCCGCGGCCGACTGATCCGCCTCGGCAGCGAGGACCATGTGTTGCTGCTGACCATGCACCACATCGTCTCGGACGGCTGGTCCATTGGCGTGTTGATCAAGGAATTGACGGCGCTTTATGAAGCGTTTCGCCATGACCTGGACGATCCGCTGCCGGCCCTGGCGGTGCAGTACAGCGACTACGCTGTCTGGCAACGTCGCTGGTTGAGCGGCGAGGTGCTGCAAACCCAAAGCGATTACTGGCGACAAGCCCTGGCCGATGCGCCAGCCTTGTTGATGCTGCCCACCGACCGTGCGCGTCCTGCGCAACAGGACTATGCCGGGGCGACATTGCCAGTGGTCTTCGACGCTGATTTGACCGCGGGCCTCAAGGCCCTGAGCCAGCGCCACGGCGTCACCTTGTACATGACCTTGATGGCGGCCTGGGGGGCGTTGTTGAGCCGGCTTTCGGGCCAGGATGAAGTGGTGATCGGCTCGCCGGTGGCCAACCGCACTCGGTCGGAAGTCGAAGGATTGATCGGCTTCTTCGTCAACACCTTGGCCGTGCGCATCGATCTCTCGGGGGCGCCGACCGTGGCAACCTTGCTGGCCCGGGTCAAGGCCCAGGCCCTTGGGGCCCAGGCGCATCAGGACCTGCCATTCGAGCAAGTGGTGGAAGTGCTCAAGCCTGTGCGCAGCCTGGCCCACAGCCCGCTGTTCCAGGCCATGCTGTCGTGGCAGACCCATGACAACACCGAACTGGTGCTGGGGGACTTGAAACTCGAAGGCCTGGGAGCGGCCAGCAACGTCGCCAAATTCGACGTGTCCCTGGAGCTGGGCGAGATCCAAGGGCAGATGTTCGGCGCTCTCGAATACGCCACGGCGCTGTTCGACGAGCGCACGGTGCAGCGTTACCTTGGCTACTTCGAGCGCCTGCTGCGGGCCATGGTCGACAGTGACCAGGCCCAGATCGAACGGATCGCGCTGCTGGACAATGCCGAACGTGAGCATGTGCTGGCGGACCTCAACGCAACCCAGGCCGCGTATCCACGTGAACAGACGATCCACCAGTTGTTTGAAGCCCAGGTCGAGGCTCGACCGGACGCCATTGCTGTGGTGTTCGGTGACGAGCGACTGAGTTACGTTGAACTGAACCGCCAAGCCAACCAGATGGCTCATCACCTGATCGGCTTGGGCATCCGCCCGGATGACCGGGTGGCGATCTGTGTTGAACGCGGTGCCGAAATGCTCATCGGCCTGTTGGCCATCCTCAAGGCCGGTGCCGGTTACGTGCCGCTCGACCCTGCGTTTCCAGCCGAACGCTTGGCCTACATGCTCGCCGACAGTGCCCCGGTGGCACTGCTGAGCCAAGATGAACTGCTAGGTCGCCTGCCGGCGTTGACGGTGCCGGTGGTGCTGCTCGACCGCGCCGAGCGCGTGCGTTGCGGGATCGCCGCCGGTCGTGACGATAATCCGCTCGTTGCCTCCCTGGGCGCGCGCCACCTGGCCTACGTCATCTACACCTCGGGCTCCACCGGCAATCCCAAAGGGGTGATGATCGAACACCGCGGCCTGGTCAACTACTGTGTCGATGCGGTCCGGTTGTTTGGCCTGACACCGGCCGACACGGTGCTGCAGCAGAACACCCTGAACTTCGACCTGTCGGTGGAAGAGATCTTCCCGGCGCTGCTGGCCGGCGCCACCCTGGCGCCCACCCGGCAGCTGTTTGGCAGTGCCGAGTTGCAACAAAATGGCGATATCCGCCCGACGTTCCTGCACCTGACAGCGGCCCATTGGCATACCCTCGTGGCCGAATGGCATAACACACCGGCCCAGGCTCGGGACCATTTGCGCGAGGTGCGGCTGATCAACGTCACCGGTGATGCCTTATCGACGCAGAAATTGCAGATGTGGGACGCGGTTCGTCCCGCCCATACCCGATTGGTCAACACCTATGGCCCGACCGAGGCCACGGTTTCCTGCACGTCCGCCTACATGGAGCATGATGCGGTCGATGGCATCCTCGGCAATGCCAGCATCGGCAGGCCGATGGCCAATACCCGCATCTACCTGCTCGATGCGCACCGCCAGCCGGTGCCGTTCGGGGTGGTGGGGGAAATCTTCATTGGTGGTGACGGTGTGGCGCGCGGTTACCTGAACCTTGACGCCATCAGCGCCGAACGCTTCCTGGCCGATCCGTTCAGCGACCAACCCGATGCCCGCCTGTACAAAACCGGTGACCTGGCCCGTTATCGTCCGGACGGACGCCTTGAGTACCTGGGCCGTAACGACTTCCAGGTCAAGGTCCGTGGGTTCCGTATCGAACTGGGCGAGATCGAGGCCCGGCTGGGCGACTGTGCCGGGGTCAAGGAAGCGGCGGTGATCGTGCGCGAAGACACCCCGGGCGACAAACGCCTGGTGGCCTATGTGGTGCCGCAGGCCGGGACGCGCCTGGACGCGGCGACCTTGCGTGCGCAGTTGTCGACGCAATTGGCCGAATACATGCTGCCCGGCGCGTTTGTCAGCCTCGCCGCATTGCCGCTGACACCGAACCGCAAGCTCGACCGCCAGGCATTGCCGGCGCCCGATGCCGAGGCGTACGCCAGCCGCACCCATGAAGCGCCTCAGGGCAACACGGAAATCGTCCTGGCGCAGATCTGGCAGACCCTGCTCAAAGTTGAGTCGGTGGGCCGCCACGACCATTTCTTCGAATTGGGGGGGCATTCCTTGCTGGTGATGCGCTTGATCGCCCAGGTACGCGAGCAATTGGGCATGGAACTGAACTTGAGGGATGTCTTTGCCCAACCGCAATTGAATGCGCTGGCCCAAGTGCTCTCCCAGGCGGCACACAGCACCCGACCCGGTATCGTGCCGGTGTCCCGCGAACAGGCGTTGCCGTTGTCCTTCGCCCAGCAGCGTCTTTGGTTCCTGGCGCAACTGGACGGGGCCAGTGCGGCGTATCACATCCCCACTGGCCTGCGCCTGCGAGGCGCGCTGGATACGTCGGCGCTCACCCGCGCACTGGATCGTATCGTCGCCCGTCACGAGGCCCTGCGTACCACTTTTGTGCAGGCGCAAGGGCAGGACGTGGAACAGCGCATTGCCCCGGCCGACGTCGGTTTTGCGTTGCAGTTGCAGGCCTTGGCAGGGCGCGCGGACGCCGAAGCCGAGCTGCTGGCCCTGGCCGAGGAAGAGGCCCGCCAGGCCTTCGACCTGGCCAACGGCCCGCTGGTACGTGGCCGACTGGTGCGGATGGCTGAGGATGATCACGTGCTGTTGGTGACCCTGCACCATATCGTCTCCGATGGCTGGTCCTCCGATCTGCTGACCCATGAATTGGGCGTGCTGTACGAAGCGTTCCGTCAGGGCCAGGACGATCCATTGCCGGCGTTGCCGATTCAGTACGCGGACTATGCCCTTTGGCAACGGCGCTGGCTCACCGGGGAGGTCTTGGCCGAACAGGAACGCTTCTGGCAGCAGACCCTGGCCGACGCACCAGCCTTGTTGACGTTGCCAACCGATCGGCCACGGCCTGCGCAGCAGGATCACGCCGGCGCTGCGGTGGGGATCGTCCTCGACGAAACCCTGACCCAAGGCTTGCAGGCGTTGAGCCAGCGCCATGGCGCCACCTTGTTCATGACGGTCATGGCCGCCTGGGCCGCGGTGCTCAGTCGCCTGTCCGGCCAGCACGACGTGGTCATCGGCACGCCGGTGGCGAACCGCATGCAAGCGGAAGTCGAGGGTTTGATCGGCCTGTTCGTCAACACGCTGGCGCTACGCGTCGATGTGGCGGACGAACTGACGGTGCAAGCCTTGTTGCAACAGGTGAAGGTTCGGACCCTGGACGCCCAGGCGCATCAAGACCTGCCTTTCGAGCAGGTGGTGGAGGTAGTCCGGCCATTGCGCAGCCTGTCCCATAGCCCGGTGTTCCAGACCATGCTGTCATGGCAGAACAGCGAAGCCACGGGATTGGAGCTGGGCGATATGTCGCTGCAAGGGCTGGGCGTGACCAGCCGTACCGCGAAATTCGACGTGTTGCTGGACATGGCTCTGGTTGATGGGCGTCTGTTCGGGGCGCTGGAATACGCCACGGCGTTGTTCGACCCAGCCACGATGGAGCGCTACCTCGGATACCTGGAAAGCGTACTGCGGGCCATGGTTGCTGATGAGCAGACCCTCGTGACGCAGATTCCGCTGCTGGATGGCAACGAGCGTCAGCATCTGTTGGAAGCGTTCAACACCACTGCGGTCGATTACCCGCAGGGCCTGACCCTGCACGGCCTGTTCGAGGCGCGGGTCGCGGCCTGCCCGGACGCTGTGGCGGTGGTGGCTGGCGAGGCGCAACAGAGCTACGCGCAACTCAATGAGCGTGCCAACCAGATCGCCCATCGCCTGCTGGAACTGGGCATTCGCCCGGATGACCGCGTGGCGATCTGTGCCGATCGCAGCCTGGACATGGTCGCGGGCCTGCTGGGGATTCTCAAGGCCGGCGCGGCGTATGTGCCGCTGGACCCGGATTATCCATCCGAGCGCCTGGCCTACATGCTGGAGAACAGCGCGCCGAGGGTGGTGCTGACCCAGCGCGCCTTGCAGGCCAGCCTGCCGGCTACGCAGGCGCGGACCTTGCTGCTGGATGAGGCGCAAGGGTTCTCGATGCAGCCAACCGACAATCCGCAGGTTRAAGGCTTGCATGCCCATCACCTGGCYTATGTCATCTACACCTCGGGCTCCACGGGCCTGCCCAAAGGCGTGATGAACGAGCACGGCGCGGTGGTCAACCGGCTGTTGTGGATGCAGGACGAATACGCCTTGAGCGCCACAGACGCAGTGCTGCAAAAGACCCCGTTCAGCTTCGACGTGTCGGTGTGGGARTTCTTCTGGCCGCTGTTCAGCGGTGCGCGGCTGGTGATGGCCCGTCCGGGCGGGCATCGTGATCCTGCCTACCTGCGCGAAGTGATCCAGGCCCAGGGCATCACCACGCTGCACTTTGTGCCGTCGATGCTCGATGTATTCCTGGCCCATGGCGAGGCGGGTNCCTGCCTACCTGCGCGAAGTGATCCAGGCCCAGGGCATCACCACGCTGCACTTTGTGCCGTCGATGCTCGATGTATTCCTGGCCCATGGCGAGGCGGGTCAGTGCGAAGGTTTGGTGCGGGTGATGTGCAGCGGCGAGGCGTTGCCGGGGCACCTGGTGCGGCGCTTCAAGGCGCAATTGCCGCACACTGGTCTTTACAACCTGTACGGCCCGACCGAAGCGGCGGTGGATGTGACGGCGTGGGACTGCGCCGGCACTGACACCCCCGACAGCACGCCGATCGGCAAGCCGATTGCCAACACGCGGATCTACCTGCTCGATGCCCATCAACAGCCAGTGCCCCTGGGCGTGGCCGGTGAGATTTACATCGGCGGTGTACAGGTGGCGCGGGGTTACCTGAACCGTCCGGAATTGACCGTCGAGCGTTTCCTGCGGGATCCGTTCAGCGACGCAGCGAATGCGCGGATGTACCGCACCGGCGACCTGGGTCGTTACCTGCCGGACGGCAACATCGAGTACCTGGGGCGTAATGATGACCAGGTGAAGATCCGCGGTTTCCGCATTGAATTGGGCGAGATCGAAGCGCGGTTGGCGCAGCATGATGCGGTGAAAGAAGCCGTAGTGCTGGCCCGTGAAGACGTACCGGGCGAGAAACGCCTGGTCGCCTATTTCACCACGCACTCAGTGGATGAAATGGCAGATATCGAAACCCTGCGTACCCATCTGCTCGAGCAACTGCCGGAGTACATGGTGCCGGCTGCCTACATGCGGCTCGATGCGCTGCCGCTGACCCCCAACGGCAAACTCGACCGCAAAGCCTTGCCAGCGCCGGATCATTCAGCAGTGATCGTCCGTGAATACGAGGCGCCACAAGGAGAAGTGGAAGCCAGCATTGCCCGCATTTGGGAGGACTTGCTCAAGCTCGAACAGGTCGGTCGCCATGACAATTTCTTCGAGCTGGGGGGGCACTCGCTGTTGGCGGTGAAAATGATCGAACGCATGCGCCAGGTCGACCTGAGCGTCGATGTGCGGGTCTTGTTCGGTCAGCCCACGTTGGCCGCGTTGGCCGCTGCCGTCGGGGGCTACCGGGAAGTCGTCGTACCGGCCAACGGTATTCCGGCCGGTTGCACACGCATCACACCGGACATGCTGCCGCTGGCCGATCTGACTCAAGAGGAGATCGAGCGGATTGTCGCGGCGGTGCCGGGCGGCGTGAGCAATGTCCAGGACATCTATGCCCTGGCGCCGCTGCAGGAAGGGATTTTGTATCACCACCTCACCGCCGCCGAAGGCGACCCCTATCTGCAGCAGGTGCTATTCGGTTTTGACAGTTTCACGCGCCTGGAGGATTTCGCCCACGCGTTGCAAGCCGTCATTACCCGCCACGATATCCTGCGTACCGGCGTGCTCTGGGAGGGGCTGTCAGAGCCTATGCAGGTGGTCTGGCGTGACGCGCCATTGAGTGTCGAGTCGGTTGCGCTGGATCCGACCCAAGGCGATATCGCCACGCAATTGCACCAGCGTTTCGACCCGCGGTTCTACCGTCTGGACATTCGCCAGGCGCCGATGATGCGGATTGTCTATGGGCAAGACCCGGCGAACCAGCGCTGGGTGGGCATGCTGTTGTTTCACCATCTGGTGGACGACGTCACGTCATTGGCGGTGCTGTCCGCGGAAATCGAGGCGCACATGCTCGGCCAGGCGCAGCGGCTGTCGGCGTCGGTGCCCTACCGCAACTTCGTTGCCCAGGCCCGCTTGGGCGTGAGCCGTGAGGAACACGAAACCTTCTTCCGCGACATGCTTGGCGATATCGACGAGCCAACGTTGCCATTCGATTTGCAGGATGTGCAAGGCGATGGCAGCGGCATCGAAGAGGTCCGCCAGGACATCGCGGCCGACCTGAGTCAGCGGTTGCGGGCCCAGGCGCGTCAACTCGGGGTGAGCGCGGCGAGCGTGTATCACCTGGTTTGGGCACAAGTGCTGGGCAAGGTGTCGGGCAAGGACGATGTGGTGTTCGGCACGGTGCTGGTGGGGCGGATGCAGGGCGGCGAGGGCGCCGACCGGGCGCTGGGAATGTTCATCAATACCTTGCCGTTGCGAGTGAGTGTCGGGCAAACCGGGGTTCGGGCGGGTGTGAAAGCGACCCATGAGCGCCTGACCGCATTGCTGGGCCATGAACACGCCGCATTGGCGCTGGCGCAACGTTGCAGTGGCGTGCAGGCACCGACGCCGCTGTTCAGTGCCTTGCTCAACTACCGTCACACCGCCACGACAGTGTCGAGCGAGGCATTGTCGGCCTGGAACGGTATTCAGGTTCTCAGTGGGGAGGAACGGACCAACTACCCGCTGATGTTGTCGGTGGACGATCAGGGCGAAGCGTTCAGCTTTACCGTCATGACCCCGGCGCGCATTGGTGCGCAGCGGCTTTGTGGTTATGTGCAGCACACGCTGGAAAACCTGGTCCGCATGCTCGAACAGACGCCGGACCTGCCCTTGCAGCAATTGTCGATCCTGCCGGTCTCGGAGCGTGAGCAACTGTTGGTGACGTTCAACGCCACCGAGGCCGATTATCCGCAGCAGCAGACGATCCATGGGTTGTTCGAAGACCAGGTTCAGCGTACGCCGGATGCCGTGGCG
>NZ_LMDO01000044.1:0-16723 GCF_001425105.1 Pseudomonas sp. Root401
ACGCGAATCCCCGCGAAACACGCGGGGATACCAGAGAGACGGACTATGGAGCGAGGAGTTTGGTTAGCGCCTATGGGATAAATCCCCTCGCCACAAAAGCCACAACGAGCTTACAGCGGGCACCACGGGTCTCCCCCCTTAGCGCTTTCCAGGATCTTCGGAAAGTTTCGCTCAAAGGCCCAGCCTGAGGCCACGGCAGTCATGGTGGTTTTGCAGGCGGGGTTCTTTTCCGAGACGATCACGTTCATATAGAACTGGCTGCCGTAGATTGTCGGCGCCCATAGCACCATGTCGCTTCTGTCGGCATTGCTGTCGACTTTCAATTGGATGGTATTGACGAGTCTCCCACCCGTCGTGAGCTCGGTCACTTGTGGGTGAAAGCAGTGGTTCAGATAGCTTTGTACCCGTTTTTCCACCTCCGCCCGCTCCTGTGTCAGGCAGTACTCGGGGCTGGTTACGCCAGTGTTCAGCAGCTCGTCCTTGGTGTACGGATGCAGTGAGCAGCCGCTCAATAGCAGAAAAACGATCCCTGTCAATTTCTTGTACAAAACTCATGCTCCATCAGAGGTTGTGGGCTGCCAAAACTGATTGCCGCAAAGGCGGCGGGCGGGACTATACGCAATTTGTTCCTTTGTGGAATCGTTAAACAGGCTTGTTGTAGGAATCGACGGAACGAATATTCCCCATTGACTTGCAGGACATTTCCTAGAAAATTCCAGTCCCTTGCGCCTGCTGATTTCGGTGCCTAGTCTTTGTCCACCGCTGCCAATTAGCGGTCGGGTTTAGCAGCTCGGAATCACGTTAGGCGCATGGCAACTGCCTTCAATGCGGGCATTTTTATTGCTCGAATTCTTATGGCGGCTATGCGCAGGGCATCCTCGGGTGCGCCGGTTTCCTAACGTACCGGTCTGCTAACCTGCGCACGGCTGCCACCCACTCGTTTAGCAGCGAACGTGGCGGCTCTTACTTACGTTAGGAGCATTCCATAGACAAACTCATCCCCGACCCACCCGTTCCACCGCTGCATCTGGACATCGCTGCCGACGCCAACGCCGAACGTGTCATCGATTCCTATCTGAACCCCAAACCCGCCCAGCCTGACAAGAAGCCACCTCCGGAGCAGCTATTCACCGTCGTGGAGGGTGTCGATGCTGAAAGCCTGTTGGCCAATCTCAGCGAAACCTTGGCCTCCGCCAATGCCATGGCCGGCGATCTGGCGTTCGATCTGGAGGATTCTCGACGGCATGTTGCACTGGGGCTCCACCAGTTGATCGAGCTGAGTCAGCTATTGGCAAACCGGGCCCTGGATGTCATCGACCCTAGATAAACGCTGAAAACTGACAGGGGATAGGCCACGTTTGTCCAAGAGGAAGTGACAGCGCTTCTTCGAGCCGTGGCCTGTTCCTGAGGGATCTGAGAGGTCGTTCTTGTTGTGTTTTTCGACACGACCTGTGAGACGCGTCTCTTTTTCGCATGGAAAAGTCCCGCTCCCTTGAACCGAAAGCGATAGGCAGTGTCTGGTGTGCGCGTGGTTTGCGCATCAGCAACGTGAGTGTTTTGGGGGTAAGCCGGTTTTTGGCTGTTCGTCCGCTCACGAGTTTGCTGTCATTTGCATATCGAGGGATCGAACATGTTCTTACCCGCCCATTGGGTGAGGTTCTGCCGGGCGCTGCTGTGCCGTTCTCCGCTAACATTCGCTTACGCCTCCGTGGCCCGCCAGCCTTCCTCCGCCCTGCAAACCCGCGACGCCTTCTGGGGCATGCCCAAGCGCGGCCTGGCGTTCCTGTTGGCCAACGTCATGTTCTGGCAGCCGATGTGGGCCCAGGCGGACGGCATCGTGGTCAGCGCCCCGGGCACCAGCCTCGGCCAGGCCGGCAACGGCGTGCCCGTGGTCAACATCGCCAAGCCCAACGGCAGCGGGCTGTCTCACAACCAGTTCAAGGACTACAACGTCGGCAGCAACGGCGTGATCCTCAACAACGCCACCAACACGGCCCAGGCCACGCAACTGGGCGGGATTATCCTCGGCAACCCGAACCTCCAGGGCACGGCCGCGAAAGTTATCCTCAACGAAGTCAACGGCGGCAACCCCAGCCAACTGCGCGGCTACACCGAAGTGGCGGGGCAGTCGGCCCATGTGATCGTCGCCAACCCCTATGGCATCAGCTGTAACGGCTGCGGTTTCATCAACACGCCCAGGGCGACCCTGACCACGGGCAAGCCGATCATCGAAAACGGCCAGGTGGGTCGCTATCAGGTGGACCAGGGCAGCGTCGCCATTGAAGGCGCGGGTCTGANCGACCCTGACCACGGGCAAGCCGATCATCGAAAACGGCCAGGTGGGTCGCTATCAGGTGGACCAGGGCAGCGTCGCCATTGAAGGCGCGGGTCTGAACGCGAACAACGTCGACCGCTTCGAAATCATCACCCGCAGCGCCAAGATCAACGCCGAGATCCAGGCCAAGAACCTGACCATCGTGGCCGGGCGCAACGACGTTAATGCCAATACCCTGAATGCCACTGCCCGGGCCGATGATGGCAGTGCGAAACCGGAGCTGGCCATCGACTCCTCGGCGCTGGGTGGTATGTACGCCGGCGCGATCAAGCTGGTGGGGACCGAGGCCGGGGTTGGGGTGAAGCTGGACGGCAAGATGGTTGCCAGCGGGGGGGATATTCAGCTGGATGCCAATGGGCATTTGAGTTTGGCGCAGACGGCTGCTGTCGGTGCCATCGACATCAAGGCCAAAAGCCTGGAAACCCAGGGGCAGGTGTACGCCGGTAGCCGCCTGGACGTGAAGACTCAGGGCGACCTGACCAGCCAGAACAACCTGATAGCCCGCGACAACGTTCATCTGGACAGCGGTGGCACACTGAGCAACAACGGCATTATCGAAGCCGGGGTCAACGCCGATAACAGCCGCAATACCACGGGTGATGTCACCCTCACCGCCAAGCAGTTGAACAACGCTGGCAAAACCGTCATCGCCAGTCGCGACCTGAATGTCACGACCACCGTAGCGCTGAACAACCAGGGCGGCACGCTCAGTGGGCAGGGCAAGACCACCGTCACCGGCAACGTTGTGGATAACCGCAATAAAGGCCGGATCCTGGGTAACACCGAACTGCACCTGAGCGCCGATCAAGTCCTCAACAGCCAGGGCGGTCTGATCAATAGCCAGGGCCTGCTGACGGCCAACCTGGGCCATCTGGAAAACAACGCAGGTGAGCTGTCGAGCCTGAACAGCGCGACCCTGGTCCTCGGCAGCCTGGACAACCTGACCGGCCTGGTCATGGCCGGCAAGAACCTCGACATCACTAACACCGGCGCGATCAATAACCGGGGCGGCGAGCTATCCAGCCAAGGCGTCATGACCGTGCGCACCGCCAGCCTGGACAACAGCAACAAAGGCACCGTCGCCGCCAATGGCAAGTTGCTGGTCAGCGCCACCGGCGCGGTCAACAACGCCGAAAAAGGCCTGCTCGCCAGCCGTGCTGCCGAGGTCGAGCTCGATGCTGCCAGTCTGAATAACGCCAAGGGCACGCTGCAAGGCGAGGGCCTGGTCACCGTGGATGTATCCGGCGACATCGATAACCAGGGCGGCAGCATCATCGCCAAGGACGCCAAGCTGAGTGTCTTCGCCACCAACCTGGACAACCGTGGCGGCGTGCTGTCCAGCGTCAAGGCGGCGCTGGAGGCGCGGGCCACCGGTGTGCTGAAAAACGGCTATGACGTGAACCGCCAGGGCGGCACGATCCAGGCTCAAGGACTCAACATCCGAGCCTTGGCTGGGCTGTTCAACGACGGCGGACGCATCGCTGCGCAAGCCGGCGATGTCGTGGTCACCAACGCGACGGCGGATATCAACAATCGCAACGGCGGGATATACGCCACGGGCAAGGTCTGGGTCACTGGCCGGGGCATGGACAACAGCGGCGGCGGGCAGGTCAGCGCCAGTGGTATCGACTTTGACCTTTCGGGTGCGCTGAACAACAACGCCGGCATCATCGAAAGCCAGGACAGCCTGGACATTCTGGCCGCCAGCCTGAGCAACCAGAAAGGCCAACTGCGCACCCTGGGCCAGAACAGCACCACGGTGTTCAAGATCGGTGGCCTGTTCGATAACAACGACGGCACCCTGGAAACCGCCAGTAATGATGTGGGCTTCAACACCGGCAGCGTCCAGAACGTGGGTGGCAAGCTGCTGCACACTGGTCTGGGATTGTTCGGCATCAGCCAAGCCAACCTGGGGCAGGCCGGCGGTCAGCTGGTGACCTACGGCAACCTGACGGTGACGGCTGATCGCTGGACCAACAACACGGCGATCCAGGCCGGGCACCTGGTCGTGAATGTCGACCAGTTGACCCAGACCGCCACGGGCCAGTTGCTCAGCACCGACAGCATGGTAGGCCGTGGCAGCAACTGGCGGGTTGACGGCCTGATCGGCAGCGATGGGGCGATCGACCTGCAACTGACCGGCGCCTATACAGGCAACGGTCGCTTGAGCAGTCTCGGCACCTTGGGCCTCAAGGCCGCGCTGATCAGTCTGGAGCAAAACGGCAGTATCGCTGGCGGTGGCAACACAACCGTCGTGGTCGATGGCGTCCTCAACAGCTACGGTCGGCTGACCTCGGCGGCGGACCTGAGCGTCACGGCCGCCACGATCAACAACTACGGCACGTTGGGCAGTGCCGGCGCGCTCGGTGTCACAACCGGCGACCTGCTCAACGAACACGGTTTGATCTTCAGCGGCGGCAATACCAGCCTGCGCGTCAACAGCCTGACCAACCGCTATGCCGACATCTACAGCCTGGGTGATCTGAACATCGATCGCGACGGCCTCGGCACGCGTGCCAGCCGCATTCTCAACAGCTCCGGCTCGCTGCAAAGCGACGGCAACATGCGCCTGGCGGCCAGCACCATCGACAACGTCCGCGAGGTCTTGGCCACCAACGATGCAGGCATCTACACCGCCTCGATCAGGGAAGTGGCCTGCGTCCCAGGTGATTGCGACGGCCCCAAGCAAAACCACGTCTGGCAGATCGTCCAGCGCGACAAGTTCGAAGTTACCGCGGCCAGCGCCGCCTCCAGCATCACCACCGGCGGCAACCTGAATATCCAGGGCGACACCCTGACCAACCGGAGCAGCAGCATCGGCGTCGGCGGTGCATTGACCGCCAACCTCGTCAGCCTGAACAACATCGGCATCGAGACCGGCGAGATTGAAACCTCGCGCACCTTCAGGTCCCAACGCACGCGCCGCCCGGGTAGCTGGCGCGCAGACGCCAATAACTTCACCAACAAATACTGGTTGCAGAGCCCAGGCTACAACGCCAATGACCTGAGCGGTCTTGAAGCGGCGATGAGCCATTTTATCGGCAGAACCGAACGTGAGCTGACGCAGTTCCGTACTCAGACAGCCACCACCGACAGCCAAACCTATGCCGCGATTATCCAGGCCGGTGGTGCCGTCGACATTCCAACCCAGGGCGACCTCAACAGCGGCGTCGTGCGTGGCGGCTACAACTACGTCGGCGCTGGCCCACGTACCGACACCCAGGCCGACAACGCCTTCTCGACCCGCATCAGCGTCAATCGGCAGCTACCCCCGAACCTGAGCCAGCAACAAGTCGATCCGCTGTCCTTGCCAGGTTTTGACTTGCCCACCGGGCAAAACGGCCTGTTCCGCATGAGCGGCGACGGCTCGGCCTCGCCAACCCAGAGCACGGGCCTGACGCAAGTGCGTGGCCTGCCGGACCGTTCGTTCCAGGCCAACCCGCAAAAATACCTGATCGAGACCAACCCGGCGCTGACCGACATGCGCCGGTTCATGAGCTCCGATTACCTGCTGACAAACCTGGGCTACGACCCCGACGTCGCCGCCAAGCGTTTGGGCGACGGCTTCTACGAACAACGCCTGATCCAACAGGCGGTGATCGCCCGTACCGGCCAACGCTTCCTCGACGGCCAGAACTCCGACGACGGCATGTTCAAGTACCTGATGAACAATGCCATCGCCAGCAAGGACAGTCTCAACCTGTCCCTGGGTGTCAGCCTGACCGCCGAACAGGTTGCGGCCCTGACCCATGACATCGTCTGGATGGAAAACCGGACGGTGAATGATCAACAGGTGCTGGTGCCGGTGCTTTATCTGGCCCAGGCCAATAATCGCCTGGCGCCGAATGGTGCGCTGATTCAGGGTTCAGACGTCAGCCTGATTGCGGGTAAGAACCTGAACAATGCGGGCACCTTGCGTGCGTCCAGCAACCTGAGGGCGACGGCGGGCGACAGCTTGGTCAACAGTGGGTTGATGGAAGCGGGGAACCGGCTTGAGGCGTTGGCGAGTAAGGATCTTACTAACCGGGCTGGCGGGGTTATTGCTGGGCGGGATGTCAGTGTTGTTGCCGTCGCTGGTGATTTGACCAATGAGCGAACCATTACCCGGCATGCCAGCGGCACTGGTTACAAGACTGAGCAACGCGAATTTGCTGACAACGCGGCGCGGATTGAGGCGAGTCATGACCTGAGCGCGGGCGCTGGGCGGGATATCGCCAATGTTGGTGGTGTGCTCAAGAGTGGTAACGACACCACATTGCGCGCTGCCCGAAATATGAACATCACCGCCGCCGAGCAGGTGGACAGCCATACGCAGGGCAGCAAACATCGAGACCAGACCATTACCCAGAATGGTTCTAGCGTTACGGTTGGGCGGGATCTTCAGGCCGCTGCGGGCGTTGACCTCAACGTGATCGCCAGCCAGGTCGAAGCCAAGCGGAACTTGGCCATTGTCGCTACCAAGAACTTGACCTTGGGGCCCGCGGCGAATGAACAGCATTCGTATGGCCAGAGCAAGAAGGTCAAGAGCATCGAGGATCATGTCCAGCAGGTGTCCACCACGCTCAAGGCGGGCGGGGATGCGACGCTGAGCGCGGGGCAGGATCTCACGCTGGTAGCGAGTACGGTCAACGCGGGGAATGAGGCGTACCTGGTGGCGGGTAACAACCTCGCCCTGAAGGCTGCTGCGGATCAGGACTACAGCTTCTACAGCAAGACCAAGAAGTCTTCTTCCGGGAAGAAATTCCGGCTGGATGAAACGGACAGCACCACCCAGGTGGGCAGCCTGGTCAGTTCCGGTGGCGACAGTACGCTGGTGGCGGGTGAAAACCTGCTGTTGGCAGGTAGCGCCGTGACTTCCGAGAAAGGCGCGACGAAATTGGTCGCAAGCAAGGACGTACAGATTCTTGCCGTGACCGACTCCGACAGCGCCCGCCATGAGCGCAAGGAAAGCAAAAGCAGTTGGGGTGGGTTCAAGTCGAGCAAAGTCCAGGACAAGGTCGACGAGAAACGCACCACTGCCGTGGGCAGCATGGTCTCAGGCGAGACGGTCACCGTCGCGGGCGGCCAAGATGTGAAAGTGACGGGCTCGTCCCTGGTCAGTACCGGTGATCTGGCAGTCCAGGCCGGGCGCGACCTGACCATCGATGCGGCGAAAAATACCTTCTCGCGCACTGATATGCACAAGGAAAAGAATCGCGACCTGACAGGTGTATTGACCGGTAACAAGCTGGGCCTGGATGACATGACGGGCAATCAGCATCTGTTTATCAACAGTCAGAAGCACAACGGCACGGCTACAGAAACCACGCTTACCGGCAGCACGATCGGCTCCAGTGCCGGCAATGTAACGCTTACGGCTGGGCGTGAGTTGAGTGTGGTGGCTAGTGATTTGGTCAGTACCAAGGACATGGCGCTTACCGGTTCCAACGTGACCATCACCGCGGGTGATGAAACCGCACGGCAAACCACTGAGGACAGCTCTAAAAGCTTGGCAGTGGGTAGGGTCATCGGTGGTGCGCTCGTCGACACCGCAAGGACTATTCGCGACGCGTCCAAAGCTGCGAAGAATGCCGATGACCCTCGACTCAAGGCGGTAAAAATCGCCCAGGCCGCCCTCGCGTTTTACAACCTGGGTGGCCAGGCCTCGGACGCAAACGGGCAAAGCTCCGGATTCAAAAACAAGCAAGGCGGCACCCCCAGCAATGGCTCACTGATCAAGATCGGTACCGAGCTGGCCAATACGCGCAGCAAAAGCAGCAGTGAGTACAACAGCCTGACGGCGAAGCAAAGCACCCTTAATGCCGGTCAAGAGCTATCGATTGTTGCCACGGGGGACGCGGCGGGAACCCTGGGTGATATCCAGATAACCGGCAGCAGCCTGAAGGCTGAAAACACCTTGTTGCTGGCTAAAAATGATGTGCTGCTGAAAAGTGCACAAGACACCGTTGATCGCAAAAATGACGGCTCCAGCAACAAAACGGCCATTGGTGCCAGCTTCAATATTGGGGAGCAAAACGGCTTCACCCTCGACCTGGGGGCCCAAGGTGCGAAAAACATGGGTAACGGCAAGTCCGTCACCCAGGTCAATACCACGTTGGAAACCGGATCGCTGTTGTTGCAAAGCGGCCGCGACACAACCCTCGAAGGCGCCCAGGTCCGGGCGGACACCATCAAGGCGTCGATTGGCGGCAACCTGAATATTGTTTCTCGTCAGGACACCGAATCGTCGAAAAGCAAGCAAAGCAGCGGGGGGATCGGAGCGAGCATCTGCGTTCCGCCGTTCTGCTACGGCTCCATGGTCGCGGGTTCGGCGAATATTGCCGCCGCCAACATGAACAGTGACTACAAGGCTGTGACCGACCAGAGCGGATTGTTCGCTGGTGCCGGTGGTTACGACATCCATGTGGGTAAAACCACAACCCTGCAGGGCGCTGTGATCGCCAGCGAAGCGTCCGCGGATAAAAACCGCCTCAGCACGGATCGCTTGCTCGTCAGCGATATCAAGAACAGCAGCAATATCGAGAGCCAATCGGCGGGAATTTCCATCTCGGGCAGCAATGTTGGCGGCTCCTCATTCGGCGGCAGCATCCCAGTAGCCCTTAAGGACAAAGAGCACAGCTACACCCGCAGTGCTGTCAGCGAAGGCACGATCGTTGTCCGTAACCCCGAGGGCGCAACTGACCTGGTGGGGCTGAACCGCGATACCGCCAACGCCAATCAGAAGCTGGACAGGCCTGATGAAAAGGCCATGCAGGAGCGTATCGACCTGATTCAAAGCTCGGCGCAATTGGCCAGTGGAATTATCAGTACGGTGGCGAAGGCAAAGGCGGATGAGGCCAAGAGGCTTGGGCAGGAGGCAAAGGATCAAGCCCATGCCGGTTCGCCAGCTGCCGAGTCAACCGCCCGGGCGGCGGAGGCGGCCAGTTTGGAAGCCGCCCGCTGGCAGGTAGGCGGTGATAAGAAACTGATGGCTGATATCGCCTCTGGCTTGATTGCCGCAGGTCTTGGCGGAGCCACGGGCGGCACAGCTGTTGGCATCGTCGCCAATACGACGTCCAGTGACATATTCAACAGAATTGGCAGCTTTGCCGACGAACAGAAGAACCGTAAAGACATCGATAGCGTGACCAAGGCTGCCTGGGCGGAAGGCGGCGCGGCGCGTGTCATGTTGCATGCCTTGGCGGGAGCGGCGATGGGGCTTTCCAGTGGTAGCGTGCAGAGTGGGGCATTGGGTGCGGGCGCCTCAGCTCTATTGCCATCCGTCATGCAAGCTTTGGCTGGCAGCAAGCTGACAGAAACGGAGCAAAAGACCGTAGCTTCGCTAATAGCTGCAGGCGTCGGTACGACGGTTGGATCCGGTAGTGGCGTGATCGGTTCGGTCGTGGCCGGTGGCACTGCGCTGGGAGTGGAGAAGTACAACCGGCAGTTGCATCCAGACGAAATAAAGTTCGCCTCCGACAATGATCGAGTCAGTCGTTACGCGAAGGAAAAGGGCATCACTGATGAACAGGCGCGAATGGAGCTCTTGCGAACCGCAGCAGCGATGGTTGACCGAGGATGGAATGCTGTACTGGATGTGAAGGATGGCAAGACGGCAGATGCCGCCAACTTCCTTCGAACGGAGCTTTCGCAGCTGAAAAGCACAGATCTGTTTCAGGTGAGCCTGGCTGACTACAACAATGAGCGACTGGGCTTGGCAGAGCTGATGAAAGACCGGAAGTCAGTTGAAAATCTGGTCAAGTACATTGAGCTGGTTGACCCTTACCATTACATGCGTGACCCAAAGAATCAGGCCGCAATACTTAATGCAAAGGGCCAAGGCAGCGCCGAAGGTTTTGCTAACGCTGTGGAGAACTTGGCGAGTTTCGGATCCAAGACGGCACTTTTGGCGATGAGTACGGTGAATTGTCCGAGTTGTGGAGGACGGCAATTTGCCGCTGCCGTGGAGGCTGTCCAAGGTTTGCCTGAAGACTTAAGGCTCAAGGGGTATCTGGACACCCTGCATATCATGCAAGGGTATGGCGCTGATGTGCTGAGGCAGAATGAGGCTATTGCGACTTCTGCGGGAGTGGGTATCGGTCTGGGCGGTGCGGGGGCCGGTAGCGCAGGGTTGGCGACGACACGCCTGACAGGTGAGCTTGCAGAGGCAGTGGGGAAACGCTTCACTGGAATACTTAACGAAGCGTCCGAGCAGGCGCTGATCAAAAGTGGCGGTATCTTTGGTCCCGATGGCCAGCCGATGATGGATCTGGCAGTTTTAACCAAGCAGCAGAAAAGTGTCATGGGTGATTTGTTTGGCGAGCGTTCTGTTCAGCAAATCGTTCCCGAAGGACAGAAGCTTGCACGGGTTCCGGGGATTGGGGAGACGGGGATCGATGATCTTTACAAGGTGGATCGTCCAGATGTGGACTACGTCATTATCGAGTACAAGTTTGTCAGTGATAACAAGAAGTCCGGCTCCTCGGGGCTTGGTAATCCGACGGATGGTAAGCAGGGTTCTGTTGCATGGACTCTGGGCGGTGATCGATTAGTTCGTGCGGTGGGTAGAGATCAGAGCCGGGACGTTCGGACTGCGGTCGAAACGAACCGTACTGAAACCTGGGTCGTGAGAACTCGCCCAGACGGTGCTACAGAGATTGAGGTGCTTGATGCTCGTGGAAAAGTCAAAGCCATAGACACCTCTAAAATACTGCCTTCCAAAAATTTGAATGGGGTTATTCCGTGATTCGTGCACCGTTGGGAGATAAACAATACTGGGACGACCGTGCAGTAAAAGATCAGCAATGGATTGAGCGCGCCAGTGCAATTTTGATGGAACCTTCGGCTAATCCCATATACAGGCCTCAGTTCGCGTTCGATTTTGCTAAAGATAATTTGATTTCAAGCATAAGAGTCTATTCGCAGGGCGGGGATAGCTTGGAAATGGCTACCCATTTCCCTCGCCTTTTAGATGCGTGGGAAATCTCCAACCGTCTATCCGACGAAGTCTGTGCAGAAAACAATCTCCAAACTTGCCGAGACTGGACCTTTGAACTTTCAAATTTAAACCACTATATCTGGTGTTTTTGGTTGGTGAGCCTAGCGCTCGTTCTTGAAATCCCCGACGACCAGTGGCTTCGTTTGGTTGCGTTGATAGGTGAGGGCGGGCAGGACGTTCTGCTTGATCGAGTCATGGCGTCTCGTCAACCAGAGCGGACGATTGGGGAAAACCTCCTGCATGCCAAGCCCTACGCGAGGCTGCTCAAGGCCATTGACGCGCCGCAGGCGCAGCAAGCAACGTTGTTGCTTGCTTTCGTAAAACATTGGTATCCGGAGCTGAACCGGCGCGGCAAACAGCAACCGTGGTGGTACATCTATGGTGATCCAGTAAAACATCCGCTTGAGATGGGAAGCTATTTTGGCCGTTGGTGTTTCGAGGCGGTCGCCGCCGTGAAAGTCTTTGGGCTTGATGATAGTGACTGCATCGGACATGAACACTATCCGCAAGATTTACTCCATCCCAGCGAAGAAGCTGTTCCAACGCCTGAGTCACTCGCCAAGCCTGGATGGTGGGCAAGGTTGTTAGGACGTTCAGGTTAAGCGATGTCCAAATTAGTCATCGATTACTAGAACGTGCTCATCTCCATTCCGCTTTATCGAAAGTACTTCGATGGTCTGTGGTCATTCAAATTTTGCAGGGAAGTCATCATGAAAAAAACCACCTTTTTAGTTCTAGCCATGGCCCTGGCAGGCTGTCACTCAAACGTCAGGGATTCCTCGCCAAGCCTGCTCAAGGATGGCGTGCAGTTGCAACAACCCAAGGTCGTCGCTGACGCGGAACACGCCAAGATCATCATGAAGGCGACAGGATTCACCCACCCGGTGCAATTCTCCGTGCGGCGCAGTTCCGATGCGGACCAACGTGCCGAAGTCTTGGGAACCGTGGTCGATTCCGGTCGTGGCAAGGTATTCGGTTGGATCGCCAAAGTGAACGAGGTTGCCAACAGCGCCACCGTAAAACGCTTCCCCCAACTGGAGGTGCAGGCTGATCCCGGGCAGGCGATTGAAGTGATCGGTGAATCACGGGTCTACGACTCGAACTACTACCGCTATGCCGAAAAAATTGTTTATGCATGCGGCCCTATGAGTTCCACCTTCAAGCCCGAGAAGCAAAAGGTTTACCTAGTGGAGTTCGTGATCATTGGGGCAGGTTGTGAGCAGCATGTTTACGATGTCACTCAGCCACAGGAGCGTATTCCTGTAGCGAGCGTCCAGGGGCACTGAGTCCGACTAAGAATTAGAGGGATAGGCCTTCGGGACGCGGTCGCGAGTTGAGGGAAAAACACCGATGGTCACTGAGAAATCCGAGCGCCCTTTGATGGAGTCTGGTCATGGCGTGCAGTACGTCACAGCAAAGCTTCGCAGGCAACGCCAGGACTGCAAACTCTCCGGATCACAGTCTCTGGACTTGGGGCTTAGCCAGATGGGCGTCCATAACCGGCTCCGGTTGTTGGCGCTAGCAAGCGTACTCATCGCGGGCTGCTCCAGCTCCAAAACCCACTCGCCCCCACCGGTCGAGCGCGACCGGTGCCTGGATGCGGGTCCGGTTAAAAGTGTGGAGTACGATAACTGTGTGGCTGATCGGGAGGCCAGCCAAAGTATGGCTCTCAGCGCCCTTCTCGATGATACCGGCGATTATCCTCAACCAATGGAAATAGTCGACGTTGTCGACGATATTTACCAACCGTCCGATTTTCCAGATACACCCGTTCCCATGCTCTACAAGGGTGCTGGTTCGATATCGACGACTGAAAAGCGGGCACTACCTTTTAAGGTCAAGGTCACTTGGAAGTACTCCTCCAAGGGGCTCATACCGGCTCTTCGAGACCGTGTCCGGATGGATGAAATGGAGAGGCTGATACTCCCGGCGATGCAGGATAAAGGGCTAGCGAAGTGGGTGTGCACGGTGACGGGTGGAAAACAGCGGGAGTGGATCTTCTATACACGCAGCGACGAAGCTTTTATCGCTCAAACAAGAGCAATCCTAGCGCAGACCGGGCCATACCCTATTGAGTTGAGCGCACGCAAAGAACCAGCGTTGAGCACTGAAATGCAAAGTGGTGAAAGTCTGCCTGAAAATATCCGTATCACGCCCAAGACATGTGTGGAGTGAAGACGGCGGGGACAGACCACCCTTTATCAGGTAGTTAGCAGTTATTTTTGCTAAAGCTAGGTCTGTCCAGTTTATTGTTTATTTATTGGAGCACACGCGGATCATCACGACGAGCAACCGCGTCTCACGTATGGACACAGATACAGTATGACTAAAAATATCGTATTGATCGGTCTGATGATTGCCCTTGGCGGTTGCCAGAGCATGAAAGACCTTGGGAGGAGCACCGTCGAGTACCTTGAGGAGTCCCGCACCACTCCGACGGACCGTTACCTTGCGGAGTTGCGCAATCCCTTCGTGCCGCTTGGCACCTTTGACGACGCCTTGGATGGCAACCAAGGCAAGGCATGTCGCCAAACCACCCACTACCGAACTGTTCAACCGTCCGACTTGCAGCTCGTCATATCCGCGAGCGAAGGTGGAATTCCGACTTGCCAGCATGTGCTCGGTACCTTCTATGAGAGCGGCACAGGCGTGAGCCAGAACACTGCCCGGGCCAGGTCACTCTACCTGCAAGCGGCGCCGGCCGATCCATATGCCTATGTGGAGCTCGCGCGCATGGCGCGGGATGGGATTGACGAGCCAGTTGACCCGGTGAAGGCCCGCGATTATTACACCCGTGCAGGTATAGGTGGTGTGGTGGGGTTGGGTGGGTTGATGGAGCAGGGCAAGGGCGGTGCGCAGGATGTGTCGGGTGCTTTGAAGCTGTACGTCGATGCTACCCAAAAATATGGTGACCCCGCCTGGAAGGCAATGCGGCCGCTATTGGCCCTTGGGCTGGAGCTCGATGCTGAGCAGGTGCAGAAATACAATCGAGTATGGATTGGGGGGCTTCTGCGCCAGATGCGTTTCGAGTTATGGCGCTCGTATGAGCTCGGTGGGCTCAATCACTCTGGTCAAACGCTGACAGTTAGAGTGCTTTTCAGGTTCTCGACCAGGAGTCCGAAGCCCGAGGTTTACCTGGCCGAGAGTTCCGGCGATCCAGTGATAGACACTGCTGTGGTGTCTGCGGTGTACCACCTGACTATGAAAGATCCCTACATGCTTCCAGCGGGTCAGGAAACGTTCGACTTCGTGGCTCCGGTCGCCCTGTCCCCGAGTGCCAAGCGGGGCTGACAGCTCGGTCAGTCACTTCAAGACGGCTTCGGTGCAATAAGCGCAGGGGCTTAAGGTAGTCAGTAAGCGTGCGCGCTAACGGGAGCAGATGGAAAAAGGGGGCGGATTTATTTGCTTGCTCAGTTATTAAATAAATCCGTCCCCTTTTTCTGATGAAATAGAAAATGATCCAACTTCCGTAACGGATGAATACCTGATCGGCGGTGGCCAGTTCATGGCTTCGGTGTTGACAGGTGTGCTTTCGAAAGGCAGAGGAGCGAAGGAGCCTAAGTCTGTTTCGGTAGTGGACGGAACGGGTGCAAAAGGGAACGTTTCTGGCTTACTACCTAAACCCGGTAACACATCTGTACCGGTGAGTGGTGTAGGTGCGGGTGCCATCTTTAAGGTGGATTCCAACCAAATAGGTAAGAAACTGGGCAAGCATGTTAAAGATTATGGCGGTGATGCAGCCAATCCTGCAGATCGCAAAGTTGTGCTTGATCGGATTAATGACATTGGAAATCATCCTGAGAAGGTGATTCCTGGGACTTTTGCCGGACAGGGAGCGAATGGCGCACGTGGCGATGTATTTTTTAGGATAAAAGGTAATGACGTGGTTGTTACTAAGCCTAATGGAGAGTTTGTGACTATCCTGAAGGACGGAGCAATTCAGAATCCCTCTGTGCTAAGCGCATTAAAAGGAGATGTAAGGTAATGAGGCGCCCTGATCTTATGACCGCTTGGTTGCTGGCTGTGCTTGGGAAAAAACTATTGTCAGTAAATGCTATCTTTCATGTTTTTGCTTCTAGAAGGGACCCTTTTCCACAAGAAGTCAGCTTTCAATTCTATGGTTCTGAGGCCGGGAAGCTCTATGGTAGTGGCGATGGCTCATTGCTATTGTTTTCTCTCGATCCAATTGTCGGTTGCGACTTAGGTGAGTACGGCAGGCAAGACGTTTTTTGTGTCTCTGACGAGCCCTATTTTCTTAATGTTGTAGGGGGGATATTGGTTTCAGCCTCGCTTGTGCGATCTTCGGTGGCCGAGGCAATAATAGGTGTTGCTCTTTCGTTTGATGGCGGTCCATGTCTATCCATATTGAATTTAGGAGACGAACTTTTTGTCTATGACGAAATTCCCGATGAGATAATGCGTAGTGAAGGGCTTGATTTAATATCGGTGAACTAACCTTGATCGGAAGAGTAAGAGCAAAAAGGGGAAAATTTATTTTTACGGAGCGCAGAGTGGACAGGCTTAGTTTTGCTCGGTCTGTGAAGTAAGTCTGTCTTCTTTCTTTGTGCGGCGATATAGGGTGTCCGAACTGTTTTATTGAAAAAAGGGGACGGATTTATTTAAGGCGCGGAGAGCGATGCTCATGCTTTAGTGTTAAATAAATCTGTCCCCTTTTTCTGCTTTTTCTCTGTCCCCTTTTTCTCGGCACACGTCGGGTAGTTCAAGATGCAAACTCCGGTAGGATGTACTACACAGACGATCATTACGAAAGTTTCATTCAAGTTGATCCGGTCAGGAGGTAGTCATGGCGAATATGAGCTACTTGAAAAAAGCGTCGGCAGTTTCGATCCACTTTGTTCGCGCTGAGGAGATTAAAGATGAGTTGGACTCTCTAGGAGATATGGTAATTGCGAGGTCAGTAGCGAACGTAAGGTCAGATAAGGATTTGTTTGCAGTTGTCGCGTCGGCGATGCAGTTTCCAGATTATTTTGGAAACAACTGGGACGCTCTTGACGAGTGTTTGGGTGATATGGATTGGTTGCCTGCTGATGGTTATTGTCTTGTTCTACGCGATGCAGCTAAAGGATGGTCTCAGGCCCCATATGCGTTGGGGTGTTTTGTAACGGCTTGGCTGGAAGCTGCTGAGTATTGGGCGGAAAGCAGAACGCCATTCCATTTAGTGTTCGTTATGTAATAGGTTCAAAAGCAACCGGTGCAGCTGTAGAGAAAAGGGCAGACTTGTTTTTTGTAAGCACAGAGGGAGCCAGTTTTTTGTTTTTGCTCGGTTTATAAATAAGTCTGTCCCCTTTTTTCTGCAGCCCGGAAGAACTATTGAGTGATGTGGATATGATTGTTAGAGAAATTGGGCGAGAAGAGCCCGTGCAGGTGTTCGGGATTTACTGGATAGAGAA
>NZ_LMDO01000045.1:0-297524 GCF_001425105.1 Pseudomonas sp. Root401
TCGTTCTTTAAAAATTTGGGTATGTGATAGAAAGATAGACTGAACGTTACTTTCACTGGTAACGGATCAGGCTAAGGTAAAATTTGTGAGTGGCTCTTAGAGCCAGATCGAATTTTCGGCGAATGTCGTCTTCACAGTATAACCAGATTGCTTGGGGTTATATGGTCAAGTGAAGAAGCGCATACGGTGGATGCCTTGGCAGTCAGAGGCGATGAAAGACGTGGTAGCCTGCGAAAAGCTTCGGGGAGTCGGCAAACAGACTTTGATCCGGAGATGTCTGAATGGGGGAACCCAGCCATCATAAGATGGTTATCTTGTACTGAATACATAGGTGCAAGAGGCGAACCAGGGGAACTGAAACATCTAAGTACCCTGAGGAAAAGAAATCAACCGAGATTCCCTTAGTAGTGGCGAGCGAACGGGGACTAGCCCTTAAGCTTCTTTGATTTTAGCGGAACGCTCTGGAAAGTGCGGCCATAGTGGGTGATAGCCCTGTACGCGAAAGGATCTTAGAAGTGAAATCGAGTAGGACGGAGCACGAGAAACTTTGTCTGAATATGGGGGGACCATCCTCCAAGGCTAAATACTACTGACTGACCGATAGTGAACTAGTACCGTGAGGGAAAGGCGAAAAGAACCCCGGAGAGGGGAGTGAAATAGATCCTGAAACCGTATGCGTACAAGCAGTGGGAGCCCACTTTGTTGGGTGACTGCGTACCTTTTGTATAATGGGTCAGCGACTTATTTTCAGTGGCGAGCTTAACCGAATAGGGGAGGCGTAGCGAAAGCGAGTCTTAATAGGGCGTCTAGTCGCTGGGAATAGACCCGAAACCGGGCGATCTATCCATGGGCAGGTTGAAGGTTGGGTAACACTAACTGGAGGACCGAACCGACTACCGTTGAAAAGTTAGCGGATGACCTGTGGATCGGAGTGAAAGGCTAATCAAGCTCGGAGATAGCTGGTTCTCCTCGAAAGCTATTTAGGTAGCGCCTCATGTATCACTGTAGGGGGTAGAGCACTGTTTCGGCTAGGGGGTCATCCCGACTTACCAAACCGATGCAAACTCCGAATACCTACAAGTGCCGAGCATGGGAGACACACGGCGGGTGCTAACGTCCGTCGTGAAAAGGGAAACAACCCAGACCGTCAGCTAAGGTCCCAAAGTTATGGTTAAGTGGGAAACGATGTGGGAAGGCTTAGACAGCTAGGAGGTTGGCTTAGAAGCAGCCACCCTTTAAAGAAAGCGTAATAGCTCACTAGTCGAGTCGGCCTGCGCGGAAGATGTAACGGGGCTCAAACCATACACCGAAGCTACGGGTATCACGTAAGTGATGCGGTAGAGGAGCGTTCTGTAAGCCTGTGAAGGTGAGTTGAGAAGCTTGCTGGAGGTATCAGAAGTGCGAATGCTGACATGAGTAACGACAATGGGTGTGAAAAACACCCACGCCGAAAGACCAAGGTTTCCTGCGCAACGTTAATCGACGCAGGGTTAGTCGGTCCCTAAGGCGAGGCTGAAAAGCGTAGTCGATGGAAAACAGGTTAATATTCCTGTACTTCTGGTTATTGCGATGGAGGGACGGAGAAGGCTAGGCCAGCTTGGCGTTGGTTGTCCAAGTTTAAGGTGGTAGGCTGGAATCTTAGGTAAATCCGGGATTCTAAGGCCGAGAGCTGATGACGAGTTACCCTTTGGGTGACGAAGTGGTTGATGCCATGCTTCCAAGAAAAGCTTCTAAGCTTCAGGTAACCAGGAACCGTACCCCAAACCGACACAGGTGGTTGGGTAGAGAATACCAAGGCGCTTGAGAGAACTCGGGTGAAGGAACTAGGCAAAATGGCACCGTAACTTCGGGAGAAGGTGCGCCGGTGAGGGTGAAGCACTTGCTGCGTAAGCCCACGCCGGTCGAAGATACCAGGCCGCTGCGACTGTTTATTAAAAACACAGCACTCTGCAAACACGAAAGTGGACGTATAGGGTGTGACGCCTGCCCGGTGCCGGAAGGTTAATTGATGGGGTTAGCTAACGCGAAGCTCTTGATCGAAGCCCCGGTAAACGGCGGCCGTAACTATAACGGTCCTAAGGTAGCGAAATTCCTTGTCGGGTAAGTTCCGACCTGCACGAATGGCGTAACGATGGCGGCGCTGTCTCCACCCGAGACTCAGTGAAATTGAAATCGCTGTGAAGATGCAGTGTATCCGCGGCTAGACGGAAAGACCCCGTGAACCTTTACTATAGCTTTGCACTGGACTTTGAATTTGCTTGTGTAGGATAGGTGGGAGGCTTTGAAGCGTGGACGCCAGTTCGCGTGGAGCCATCCTTGAAATACCACCCTGGCAACTTTGAGGTTCTAACTCAGGTCCGTTATCCGGATCGAGGACAGTGTATGGTGGGTAGTTTGACTGGGGCGGTCTCCTCCTAAAGAGTAACGGAGGAGTACGAAGGTGCGCTCAGACCGGTCGGAAATCGGTCGTAGAGTATAAAGGCAAAAGCGCGCTTGACTGCGAGACAGACACGTCGAGCAGGTACGAAAGTAGGTCTTAGTGATCCGGTGGTTCTGTATGGAAGGGCCATCGCTCAACGGATAAAAGGTACTCCGGGGATAACAGGCTGATACCGCCCAAGAGTTCATATCGACGGCGGTGTTTGGCACCTCGATGTCGGCTCATCACATCCTGGGGCTGAAGCCGGTCCCAAGGGTATGGCTGTTCGCCATTTAAAGTGGTACGCGAGCTGGGTTTAGAACGTCGTGAGACAGTTCGGTCCCTATCTGCCGTGGACGTTTGAGATTTGAGAGGGGCTGCTCCTAGTACGAGAGGACCGGAGTGGACGAACCTCTGGTGTTCCGGTTGTCACGCCAGTGGCATTGCCGGGTAGCTATGTTCGGAAAAGATAACCGCTGAAAGCATCTAAGCGGGAAACTTGCCTCAAGATGAGATCTCACTGGGACCTTGAGTCCCCTGAAGGGCCGTCGAAGACTACGACGTTGATAGGCAGGGTGTGTAAGCGCTGTGAGGCGTTGAGCTAACCTGTACTAATTGCCCGTGAGGCTTGACCATATAACACCCAAGCAATTTGTGAACTCGAAAGAGACCAGATTGCGGTGTGTGAAGACGAAACGAACCGAAAGTTCGAATCTCRCAAAACACCGAAGCTATCACATACCCAATTTGCTGAAGCGAGGCCAACTGGCCACGATTCGGTACCCGAATTTCTTGACGACCATAGAGCATTGGAACCACCTGATCCCATCCCGAACTCAGCAGTGAAACGATGCATCGCCGATGGTAGTGTGGGGTTTCCCCATGTGAGAGTAGGTCATCGTCAAGATTNGAATTTCTTGACGACCATAGAGCATTGGAACCACCTGATCCCATCCCGAACTCAGCAGTGAAACGATGCATCGCCGATGGTAGTGTGGGGTTTCCCCATGTGAGAGTAGGTCATCGTCAAGATCAAATTCCGAAACCCCTATCTGCTGACGCAGGTAGGGGTTTTGTTTTTGCCCCCAGGAAAGTCTGCGAAAGCTCGTGATAAATTTGCACAGTTATTTCCGAGCTGGAGCACTAGAATAGCCCCACCTTAGCTGAGCCAGAGCTGTTTATGCCCGATCCGTCAGACATTGATAGGTTGTCAGATCTGCCCCTGAGCGATCTGGTGGCGTGTCATGAGTGCGACCTGTTGATGCGCAAGCCTCAGCTGGCCCATGGTGAAAAAGCCGAGTGCCTCCGTTGTGGCTATGAGCTCTATGCTCACCGGCACAATGTAGTTGAACGCAGCCTTGCCTTGGTTATCGCGGCCCTGCTGTTATATGTGCCGGCCAACTTCTTACCCATCATGGAACTCAATCTGCTCGGGCAGTCCTCCCAGGACACCGTTTGGAGTGGGGTGGTCGGCCTGTTTGATACCGGTATGCAAGGCATCGCGGCAGTGGTGTTCCTGTGCAGCATGGGCATTCCGCTACTCAAGTTGCTTTGTCAGTTGGTGGTGCTGTTGTCCATTCGCTTGGACTTTGGCCGTAGTTACGGTCTGTTGCTGTATCGCATTTATCACCATCTACGAGACTGGGGGATGCTTGAGGTCTACCTCATGGGCGTGCTGGTAGCCATCGTCAAGTTGGCAGACATGGCGGCCATCACCGTAGGCCTTGGCCTGGTGTGCTTCATCAGTTTGTTGCTGGTCCAGGTCTGGTTGGAGGTGGTGATGTCACCCCATCAGATCTGGCAGGCGTTATCAGGAGAGGATGCCCATGCGGGCGATTGATGCAGGGATTCTGATCTGTACGGAGTGCCACGAGTTGAATCGGCAGGATGCTGAGGCCGACAACCAAACCTGTACTCGCTGCGGCGCGCTGGTTCACCCCCGTCGCCCGAACAGCTTGATGCGGACCTGGGCATTGTTGATCACGGCCGCGATTCTTTATATTCCGGCCAACATGTTGCCGATCATGACTATCAACTCGCTGGGCCAGGGTGCCCCGAGCACCATCATGGCCGGCGTCATCGAGCTGGTTCAACACGGCATGATTCCTATTGCCGCCGTGGTGTTCATCGCCAGCATCGTTGTACCCACTTTCAAACTGGTGGGCATCGCCTTGTTGTTGTTTTCCGTACAGCGGCATCAGCCTATGTCGGCGCAACAACGCATCCTTATGTACCGTTTCATCGAGTTCATTGGTCGCTGGTCGATGCTGGATATTTTCGTGATCGCCATTTTGGTGGCCGTGGTGAATTTCGGACGGCTCGCCAGTGTCGAAGCCGGTCTCGGCGCGATCGCTTTCGCCAGCGTAGTGATTTTGACAATGATTGCCGCAGTAACCTTCGATCCCCGACTGATTTGGGATAACACGGAGTCGGATGACGACCATGACTGATTTGCCTACCGCTAAAACTCGACCGGCTTCGAACTGGTCGGCCATCTGGGTCCTGCCGTTGATTGCCTTGATCATCGGCGGCTGGCTCGGCTGGCGGGCTTATAACGAGACCGGAATCGAGATCAATGTGCGCTTTGAGAGCGGTGAAGGCATCCAGGTCAACAAAACCGAAGTCGTCTACAAAGGGATGACGGTCGGCAAAGTGACGGCCCTTACCCTCGATGACGAAGGCAGCTCCAAGGGAGTGGTCGCGACCATCGAGATGAACAAGGACGTCGAGCAATACCTCAAGACCGGAACACGTTTCTGGTTGGTCAAGCCGAGCGTGAGCCTGGCCGGGATCACTGGTCTGGAAACCCTGGTGTCGGGTAACTATGTGGCTATCAGCCCAGGTGAAGGGGAGTCGACCCGTAAATTCAAGGCGCTGGCCGAAGAGCCGCCGCTGTCGGACGCCAAGCCGGGTTTGCACCTGACCCTCAAGGCTGATCGGTTGGGTTCACTGAACCGTGGCAGCCCAGTGTTCTACAAACAGATTCAGGTCGGTCAGGTGAAGAGCTACCTGCTGTCCGAGGATCAGAGCAAGGTCGAGATCAAAATCTTCATCGAGCCGACCTATGCCAACCTGGTGCGCAAACACACGCGTTTCTGGAACGCCAGTGGCATCAGCATCGATGCCAACCTCTCGGGCGTCAAAGTGCGCAGCGAGTCTCTGGCCAGCATCGTGGCCGGAGGGATTGCCTTCGCCACGCCGGAAAGCCGCAAGGACAGCCCGCCGACGGACCCAAGCCTGCCGTTCCGTCTTTATGAAGACTTTGACGCCGCTGCGGCGGGCATTCGCGTGAAGGTCAAGCTCAGCGATTTCGAAGGGTTGCAGGCCGGTCGTACGCCGGTCATGTACAAAGGCATCCAGGTCGGCAGCCTGAAGAACCTCAAGGTCGATCCGGACCTGGCCAGCGCCACGGCTGAATTGACCCTGGACCCCTTGGCCGAAGATTACCTGGTAACCGGCACGCAGTTCTGGGTCGTCAAGCCATCGATCTCCCTGGCGGGTATCACCGGCCTGGAAGCGCTGGTCAAGGGTAACTACATTGCCGTGCGACCGGGTGACAAGGGCGGCGCGCCGCAACGGGAGTTCGAAGCCCGGGCAAAAGCTCCGCCACTGGATTTGCGCTCCCCAGGGCTGCACTTGGTCCTGCTGACCGAAAACCTTGGATCGCTGGAGGTCGGCAGTCCGATCCTCTACAAGCAGGTCAAGGTCGGATCGGTGCAGAGCTACCAGTTCTCCCGCAAGAAAAAGCAGTTGATCATCGGTGTGCACATCGAGAAGGAGTACGAAGGGCTGGTCAACGGCTCGACACGCTTCTGGAATGCCAGTGGTATCACCCTTACGGGAGGTTTGACGGGCGGGATCCAGGTCAAGAGCGAGTCCCTGCAAAGCCTGATGGCCGGTGGGATTGCCTTCGAAACTCCGGAACCCAATGTGCCGCTGAAAAGACGCATCCCGCGTTTCCGCCTGTTCGCCGATCACGAGGCCGCACAACAGCGCGGCACCGAGGTCACGATCAAGGTCGATCGCGCCGATGGTTTGCGCAGTGGTACGCCGATCCGGTTCAAAGGGTTGGATGTGGGCAAGATCGAGGATGTTGATCTCAGCGCCGATATGCAATCGGTACTGCTCACGGCGCGTATCACCGAAGTGCCGGAGCGCATCGCCCGGGTCGGGTCCCAGTTCTGGGTGGTCAAGCCGGAGTTGGGGTTGATGAAGACCTCCAACCTGGAAACGCTGGTAACCGGCCAATACATTGAAGTGCAGCCTTCGGCGAAAAACCTCGGGCCGCAGAAAAGCTTCGTGGCCCTGGCCAACCCACCGGAAAGCGCTGTGCCCGAAGCAGGACTGAGCCTGGTGCTGAGCGCGGCCCGCCGTGGTTCGTTGAAGATCGGCGTACCGGTGACCTATCGCGAGATTACGGTGGGCAAGGTCACCGGTTATGAACTGGGCCAGACCGCGGACCGGGTGCTGATCCATATCCTGATCGAGCCCAAGTATGCGCCGCTGGTGCGCAGCGGCACACGTTTCTGGAATAGCAGTGGTTTCGGTCTGGACTTTGGTCTGTTCAAGGGCGCGACGGTGCGCACCGAGTCCCTTGAAACGCTGATCCAGGGCGGTATTGCGTTCGCAACGCCGGATGGCGAACGAATGGGCAATCCGGCTCGACCGGAGCAGACTTTCCCGTTGTTCGACAAGTTTGAAGATGAATGGCTGACCTGGGCGCCGAAGATCAGTCTCGGTAAATAAGGTTATTGGATGTAGCACTTGTGGCGAGGGAGCTTGCTCCCGCTGGGCTCTGTAGGAGCTGGCGAAGGCTCGGGTCGTGTTCGGACGATCTTTTGAGCTTGATCTTTCGCTCTGGACTCAATGGGCAGTGGAAAGATCGCAGCCTCGTTGCACTCGACAGCTCCTACGGACTTAAAACCAGCGCAATAAAAAAGGCCGCGATCCAATGGATCGCGGCCTTTTTTATTGCCGTGTAATTCACCTCACACCGAATCCAGCTCCGGCTCGTCGGCCTGAACATTCACCGTGGCCTTCACCGCATCGTGACGACGTATGTATTTCCAGTCCGCTTCGTCGATGTAGATGCCGTTCGGGCCGCTGCCGCCTTCCAGGTCGATAGCGACACTGGCGCAGACTTGCGGTTTCACACTGGCCAGGATCGGCACGAAGCCCAGTTGCAGGCTGGTTTCCAGCAGGGCAGCCTGGTTTTTCTCGTCGATGTCCGCGGCTTCGTCCAGGTAGTACGGCAGGCGCACGCGGCCGGCCTGTTCGCGGTCCATCAAGTGCAGCAACAAGTACATGTTGGTCAGCGCCTTGATGGTCATGGTGGTGCCGTTGGACGCCGCGCCGTCGATGTCGGTGTGGATCACGGGCTGACCGTTGACCTTGGTGATCTCGAACGCGAGTTCGAACAGGTCCTTGAGGCCGAGCTGGTTGTGGTTCGCCGCCACCAGCCGCGCCAGGTATTCCTTGGCTTCTTCGTTCTTGTTGTCCTGCTCGGCGCTCTGGCTGAGGTCGAACACCGACAGCGTCTCGCCTTCCTCGTACTGGCCGGCACTGTGGATGATCTGGTCGATGTGCTTGAGCGCTTCCTTGTTCGGCGCCAGGACGATCCGGAAGCTCTGCAGGTTGGACACCTGGCGCTTGTTGATCTCGCGGTTGAACAGCGCCAGTTGGTGCTCGAGGCTGTCGTAGTCGCTGCGGATGTTGCGCAGGGTCCGGGCGATGTCGGTTACCGCCGCACGGCGCGCCTTGCCCAGGGTCAGGGCTTCGTCAGTGCGGTGGGCATAGGCGTTGATCAGCAGTTGCAGGCGTCGCTCCATGTCGTCTTCGCTGTCGAACTTGGCCACGCCCTTGAGGCGCACCTGGGCATACAGCGCCTCGATCTGGCCGTCGACCCGCAGCAGCCCTTGCCAGCTGTCCTGGTAGTCATTGAGCAGCGGCAGCAGGTTGTCCATGGAGTCGTCGACCGGGTCCATGAACGGCGTGCCGAACGGCAGGTCCGCCGGCAGCAATTGACGACGGCGCAGGGCGTCGTCGAGAGTGCGTTGCTTGGCTTCCATGTCGGCGATCTGCCGGCCCACCAACTGCAACTTGGCGGACAGCTGCTGGACGCGCTCGGTGAAGGCATCGCTGGAGCGCTTGAGTTCGTCCTGGGCGGCTTCCATCTGCGCCAGTTGCTCGAGCTTCTCGCCTTCCGCTGCACTCAGGGTCTGGCTGCGACGGAAGTCTTCCAGGGCTTTCTGCGCATCCAGAACCTGCTGGTACAGCGCCTCGGTCTGGGTTTTGCTCGCGGCGCGGTCGGCGGCCACGGCTTGCTGGGTCTTGAGCTGCTTGAGTTCTTTTTCCAGGCGCTCTTTCTGGTCGCGCAGCGCGGCTCGGTCGGCCAGGGCTTGCAGGGCAGGTGGCTCGATGTGGGACAGGTCGATGGACAGGCCCGGCACTTCGAAACGCTCGCCCTTGAAGCCGTCGAGGATCAGCTCCATGGATTTGACCCACTCGCCGTTCTCGTCCAGCGCGATGCCGTGTTCGCCCAGTGGCAGGCTGAACAGGGCGCTGTTGAACAGGCGCATCAGGCGTTCGACGTCCTGCTGCGAGAACTCTTCCCGCAGACGGGCGTAGCTGTTGTTGTCGGCGTGATCGAGTTGCTGCTTGACCGACTTCAGGCGTTTTTCCAGGTCGCGCAGGCGTTCTTCCAGGTCCTCGGCGCTGAACTGCCGGGACTGGGCCAGGGCACCGGCCAGTTCGTCGTGGGCGTCCTTGGCGGCGAGCAGTTGCTGCTCCAGGACCTTGACGTCATCCACCAGGGCAAAGCGATGCTTGAGCACCGACAGCTCGCCGAGCCAGCGCTGGATGCCGCTGATTTCCCGTTCCAGGCGCATCAGCTCCTGAGTGCCGCCGCGCTGGTCGTTCTGCAGCGAGTCCTGCTCGTTGCGGTAGTGTTCGGCCTGGATGGTCAGCTCTTCCTTGCGCGCACTGGCGTAGTCCGACCAGGTGCCGAGCAATGAGTCGAGCAATGGCGACAGGCGATGCAATTTGCCGCGCAGGATATCGCGTTGCTTGACGCCATTGGCCAGGGCTTCCACCAGCGGACCGGCCGCCACCAGGGAGTTGTAGTCCTGCTCCATGCGGCGTACGTCGCGGAAGGCTTCTTCGCACGCGGCGATGTAGTCCACGCTACCGGAGCGCAGGCTGTGCTCGAACGCGTCGAGGAACAGTTGCTTGAGCTTGGCTGCGGTGATTTCGCGCATGTGCAGCAGGTTGATGAACAGCGCGCGGAAGGTCTTGAGGCTTTGCTCGCTGGTGGAGCGCAGCGGGATCAGCGTCAGGTCCAGCGGGATCGAGGTGTGGCCACCCACCAGCAGGCGTCGCAGTTCATCCGGCTTGAGTTCGTAGGCTTTCAGGCCTTCGCGCTCCAGGTTGGTGAACAACTCTTTCTGACGCAGGCAGGTGTCATTTTTCTGATAGTGGGCCAGGTCCAGTTTGCCGGCGTAGGCAAAGAACTGGTGACCGAAACCGCCGCCAGGGCCGCGACCGACCACGCCAATCACGTGCGGGCCGTGGGGCAGGGCGACTTCCACCAGGATGTAGCTGGTGTCCGAGGCAAAGTAGAAGCGCCGGGATTGCTCCAGGCTGTACTTGCCGAAGCTCATGTCCGACATGCGCGCCAGGATCGGGAACTGCAAGGCGTTGATCGAGGCGGACTTACCGAGGTTGTTCGCGCCATACACCGACAGCGGTTCTTCCAGCGGGAACAAACCGAGGCTGTAGCCGGCGGTGTTCAAAAGGGCAAAGCGGCGGATGCCGTAGCGTTCCTTGCTCATGCGTCGGTCTCCTGTTCTTCGGCAATGGCGCGGGCCAGTGCGTCTTCTTCGCTTTCACCTTCAAATTCACTGAGGTCCAACGGATCGTCGGTCTGCAGCAGCTTCTCGTCGCTGTCTTCGTCGATCAGCACGGGCACCGGCAACGGCAGCACGCTGTGCAGGCTGGCGGCCAGGTCGCGGTCCTGCTGGACCGACAGGCACACGTCGAGGAAGCGATGCATCGGCGGCAGGAAGCGGTACACGCCGTTTTCTTCGCTGGCGAAACCCAGTTGGGTCATGCGCCGCATGATTTTTTCTTCCAGCTCTTCCTGGGTCTGTACTTCGGCCTGGATGAACAGATCGCGGTATTTTTCCAGCAGCGAAGGCAGCTCATCGCGGCCCAGGCTGCCGCCGTCGAGCACGGCAATCGGGTCGCGGCCCTGGTCGGCCAGATGCTCGACCAGGATAAAGGTGAACAGGGCCAGGCGCTGGGCGGTCTTGTTCACCGCCGCGGCGGCCAGGTCCGGCACGAAGTAATAGAAGCCACGGGTGTCGCACACCAGTTCGAAGCCCAGGGCCTTGAACAGCGTGCGGTACTGGTCCTGGAAGTTCGACAGCTGTGCGTACAGCTCCGGGTCGCGGCGGCTGACGTGGTAACCCTTGAACAGCTCGCGGAAAATCGGCGCCAGCTGGGACAGTTCGGATAGATCAAGATGCATGGGGGATGCTCGCAGAATCCTCGGCGGCGGTGTCGCCGGCCGAGAGCAGGGCGAAGGAGCGCAGGCTGACCTGATGCTCGTGAGTGTGATAGTCGCGGCGTTCCAGACGCTCGCGCTTGAAACGTTTTTCCCGCGACAGGCGCGAGAACCAGTACAGCAATTCGTCGGTGGCGCCGTCCGGTTCCTGTTCCAGCAGCCAGGTCATCAGGTCCGGCATCGGCAGGGCGTCTTCGCAGCGCTCGACCATCTCGCGCACGGTGCGTGGCGCACGCGGTGCCTCGCCGCCCTTGTGGGTCTTGTGGGACTTGGGGAAGCGCGCCGGTTTCGGTTCGAAACGGGCCAAGGCGTACACATAGGCTTCGACCTGGCTGGCGCTGCCCAGGAACGTGCTTTGCGGCCGGGTAAACATCGGCATGGCGGCCTGCGGCACGGCATCGATGCCTTTGCGACGAATGGCGGCCAGGGCCAGCGCGGCGCCACGGGTCACGGCGTTATGCCGGCGGGCTTCTTCGCGCAGTGGCAGGAGCAGTTCACGGGCATGGCGCAGGGTCAGCTGGGCGCTGGTCTGCATCTCGAGGATGCGCGCGTGGGTGCGCAGCAGCATGTCGTCGTCCACCAGGTGACCGAGGCGCTGCTGTTCGGTGAGCATGCGCAACAGCACGTTCTCGACCTTGCGCACGCCTTGCTCGAAGGCGCCGTCGGCGTTCACCAGTTGGATCATCGGCTCGACGTATTCGTCCCAGGTCGCCAGCACTTCGGCATAGCGTTGGCGCAGCGGGATCTGCCGGTCGCTGGTCTTGGCCCGCTCGGCGACGGCCACCAGGGCCTGTTCGTCGTTGGCGAGTTTCTTGAGTACGTCGCGCACGCGCATGTCCAGCAGGCGCAGTTGGCGGGCCAGGTCGTTGCCGTCGCGAATGTCGAAGGCGTCCTGGATGTAGCCGGCCAGGCGCTCGAGGTGGCGCAGGTAGGCTTCGATCTCCAGGCACAGGCCCAGGCGGTGTTCGCGGCGCAGGTAGGCGAGGAAGTCATGGATCTGGGCATTGAGCTCGAAGCGGTTCGGGCTTTTCGCCACCGGTACGAGAATGTCCAGGCGGATCCACACATCCAGCAGGCTGGTGATGTCCTGGGGCGTGCTGTCCAGTTGTTGGGCGGCCAGCTGTGAACGCAATTCGTTGAGGCTCAGGGTGCCCTGGTCGAAGTGCTCGCACAAAGGTTCCAGCAATGCCCAGTGTTCAGCGAGGGCGCGCAAGACGCGCTTGGGTTCGATCATCGCAATGGCCGTCGGGTTGGCAATTAAAAGCGGCGATTGTACTGCATCGGGCCGGTTGCGATTCACCCCTTGGACGGACTGTCGTTTGCTATCGATCAACTATTGGCTCAACAGGGAAGCGATCCGCGCCGAAGGGCGGTAGAATCCCTCCCACTTTCAGTTATCCACAAGTGGCCGACCCTTGCTTATCGAGTCCCGTCGCCGCGCCTATCTGACCGCTATGCAGGTGGTCAACTGGCTGCCGCGTACCGAATTGCCGTTCGCCGCCCCGTCGCGGCCCGAGCTGCTGGAAACGCCCGAGCCCGAGTACATCGCGCCGGTCGTGACCGCGCCTGTGGCCAAGACGGTCGCCGAGCCGGTGGCGCCCGTGGTCGAACGGCCAAAAATCGAAGTGCCGCGTCCGAGCCTGGCCTCGACCCGTACCAATGCCAAGCCGGTGGAAGAAGTTGTCGAGGCGCCGCCCAAGGCGCCCTACGTCGCGCCGCCGCGTTTTGCCTTGCAACTGCTGCGGGCCGGGCGTTGCCTGCTGTTGGTGGAGTTGCCCACGGGTGAGCCGTTTCAAAGCCGCGATCCAGCCTACTTGCTGCTCAAGGACATGCTGCGCGCCGCCGGTCTGCCGGATAGCCCGCAGATCATTGGCGAACCGGTGCGCTGGCCGCTGTTGTCACGCGGCACCATGGACCAGGGGCCCGACGCGGCGCGGGATTTTGTCCAGGGGTTCGTTTCAGCGCGCCTCGAAGACGAGCCCTGCGTGTGCCTGTGGCTGATCGGCCTGCCGGCGGTGAAGTTTGCCGGCGAGGCGGATGCCGAAGCGTTCAATCGTGAATTGCAGGTCGAAGGCCTGGGCTCGGCCTGGGCGTTGCCCGGGTTGGAACTGTTAATGGAAACGCCACAGCGCAAGGCTGATGTCTGGCAAGCCATGCGCCGGCTGATGGCGCGCTGGAAAGAATCGAATGAGTGACGCTGTATCGTTCCGCCCGATGACCGAGGCGGACCTCGACGCTGTACTGAAAATCGAATACGCCGCCTACAGCCATCCCTGGACCCGCGGGATATTTCTCGACGGGCTGGGCAAATACCAGATCTGGCTGATGTTCGAAGGCCAACAGCAAGTGGGTCATGGTGTGGTGCAGATCATCCTGGATGAGGCGCACCTGCTCAACATTACCGTCAAACCGGAAAACCAGGGCCGTGGCCTGGGTTTGCGTCTGTTGGAACATTTGATGTCGATTGCCTACAAGGCTGAGGCCAGGGAGTGTTTCCTGGAAGTGCGCGACAGCAACCGCACGGCGTTCCGGCTGTATGAGCGCTATGGCTTCAATGAAGTGGGTCGGCGCCGGGATTACTACCCGGCGGTGGGCGGGCGTGAGGATGCTGTGGTCATGGCGTGTACCTTGGTGGACTGAAGCGCCGCGATCCCATGTGGGATACATCAAACCTGAGGTCATACACAAAACAACTGTGGAAGCGAGCCTGCTCGCGATGGCTTCGGTACATCCGACATTTGATACAAGCTGACCCACCGCTTTCGCGAGCAGGCTCGCTCCCACAGGGTCAGGTCAGCGCTTGCCATCCAGCGGATCGATATCCGCCATTTCCGCCTCGTCCAGCCCGTCGTCCCCGCCAATATCATTTTCATCCACCACGCTCAGGTCCCAGTCCGCCTGTTCATCGTCCCCGGTCTCGTGGGCGTCCCGGGCGCCGTCTTCGTGGATGAGGGTTTTCGGGCTCATGTCGTCGTCGGTCGATTCGTGATCATCCGTCGAAGCCCCGGTCATCCCGGCTTCACGGACGCGTTCGCGAGGCATCAGGTGCTCGCGTTCGTTTTCCGGCAGTTCGTCACCGATTTTCGCGCTGGGTTCTTCTTCATCGAATTCCAGTTCATGCATCGAGCCCATGCGATCCTCATTGTCGTCAATGGGTTCCGGTTGCGTCGTATCGAAGGGACGTCGTGAATCATTCATGGCAATTCCTCATACTGTGGGCCTTACTGGTGTCGACCGGCAGCGCATCCAGGAATTCCAATGCATCGCCGACGTGACCTCGACCGGCGGTCGTTTGTCACAGTTGCGCACTCTCAATCGAGGCTAGACAGCATGAACGAATTACAAGATCTGATTGATAACAACGCGCGTTGGGCCGATGCGATCAAGCAGGAAGATCCTGACTTCTTCTCCAAGCTGGCTCGTCAGCAAACCCCGGAATACCTGTGGATCGGCTGTTCCGATGCGCGGGTGCCGGCCAACGAGATCGTCGGCATGCTGCCGGGCGACCTGTTCGTACACCGCAACGTGGCCAACGTGGTGCTGCACACGGACCTTAACTGCCTGTCGGTGATCCAGTACGCGGTGGACGTGCTCAAGGTCAAACACATCCTGGTCACCGGCCACTACGGCTGTGGCGGTGTGCGTGCCTCGATGCAGGACCGGCAACTGGGTCTGATCGACGGCTGGCTGCGCTCGATTCGCGACCTGTACTACGAGCATCGCGAGGCGTTGGGGCAATTGCCGACCGAGGAGGAACGTGTCGACCGCCTGTGCGAGCTGAACGTGATCCAGCAGGTGGCTAACGTTGGCCATACCAGCATAGTGCAGAACGCCTGGCACCGTGGGCAGAAACTGTCGATCCATGGCTGCATCTACGGCATCAAGGACGGACGCTGGAAGAGCCTGGACACCACGATCAGCGGTTTCGAACAGTTGCCGCCACAGTATCGGCTGCGTCCGGTCGACGCGCCTTGAGTCCGGTTCGTCAGTCGCGGTGACATTGACGGCGCCAGTGCCGTAGAAACTTCATTCCCTGCTCATTGGGCGGTTCGTCATAGCCGGTAATCCAGCCATGACAGTTGGGCGAACCGCACCGGCAGGCGAACTGTCGATACAGTTTCTGTTCGGTACTGGCGTAGTCCATCGTCAGACAGTCACCTTCATCGATGTGGGCCAGTGACCACAGCCACAGTTCGCTCATGTCGAGGAAGACATTCGGGTTGCAGGAATGCAGCAGCAATCCGGCGAAGCGTGGGTCATACATGTGGACGTCCGGCAGGATCTGCAGCGTGTGCAGGCGCCGTCGGCTCACCAGCAGCCCCGAAACCCTGCACATCCTCTCCATGGGGGCGAATGGTTTGCGGGCGATGATGCCGTTGCCGCGGCCGTCGGTCGTGCGACGCACTTCGAAGTCGTGCACCGAGGGGTAGCCCAGGCGGGTGCTGAGTGGTTTTTCCGGGTAGATGCAGTCCCGGTGCTGTGAACAGGTGCGATCTGTAATGAACGTGGTCATGACAGTCCTTGTCGGTGCTAAACACTCGACTTGCTGGCGCTGGCGATCCTGCCGGCGGTCGTTGAAAAAAACCTTGATAGCTTCGCCCAAGTCGGGGGCGTCATCTACTGTCGACTCTGACAGGTGCCAAAGGCGCTTTCCCGCGTCAGCGCCAGCCTACGCGGGAAAGCGCCTCAAGGTTCAGACCGCCTCGGCTGGCAGCGGCATCGGTACCTTCAGTTGTGGAAGTTGCGACTTGATCGCCGGTGTTTCGCATTTTTTCGCCGCTTCATCCGGCGTCAAGTTGCGAATGGAGGTGTAGAACAATTCGCAGGTTTTCTCCTTTTGAGTGACCTGCCAGGTCTGTGTGCATTGGTTCAGCAGGGTGTTCGGGTCGGTGCCCGGCTTGCTGCCCATGCCGGCCTGCCAGCATGAAGCACTCAGGTCCTGGCCCATGACTTTCAGGCCGGCGGCATCGGCCTTGGCTTCGTCACCGTCGTAGCTGTCCTTGTCGGCGGCGTACCAGATGTAGCTCGGATGGTTGGAGCCCAGGACCGGAACCTTGACCCCGCTGCCGGTTGTGATGGTCGCCAAGCTGAGCACATTCACGGTCTGGCCGTACTGGGTCTTGATCCAGTTCCGAACGGGCGCTCCGAAGGCCACCATCGGCAGCGCGGCGCCGCTGGCGGTTTGGGTGACCTGTGTGACCATGGTGGTTTGGTAATCGTTGAAGTAGCTGTAGAGCCCCTCCAATGTACTGCCAGCATTGGACGGCGCCGCGATGGGCGCGATGTCGATGATGGTCTGGTAGGCCGGTGTCTGTTCAGCCGCAATGCCGTTGACGGTCAGCAGCGTGGCCCAACGATCGGTGGTCGCCGACTCCAGGTAGTCCTGGGCCTGGGTCAGGGAGTAGTCCGGCGGGAAGTGCAGCAACTCGACACTCTTGCGGTTTTCCAGGGCCATGCCCAGTGGCAGGAACAGGTACCAGTTGTAGGACCATTTCTTGTCGCTGTTGAGTTTCGAGGCACCGTTGTACGCTAGGTCCCCGGCGTCGAGCAGGGCCTTGAGCGGTTGGCCGTAGCTCTTCGGTACCCCATTGATGCTGGCATAGACCTTGTCGTTGTCGATTTTGACCTCGACCTTGGCCGTGGTGTAGCCGTCACGCTGCACGCTTTGGGTCAGGTAATGCTCGACGGTTTGTTCCAGGGTCCAGTCGCGAAAACAGATGACGTTGCAGTTGTTGGGGTAGGCAAAGAGGCGGGTGACGCGTTCGGTGCTGCCCAGTTGTACGTCGATATTGGTCGTGTCGGCGGCTTGGACGGTGGCGCTCAGGGTGAGGACGGCAAGAGGAAGTACGGCGAGTTTGAACATGCTCAGATCCTTTTCAGCGTGAGGGACCCTCAAAAGCAGGGCGCATCCATACTGAAACAGACCGGGCCGAAGAAGAAGTGGGCCGATGGAAATATCGGCCCTTTTTTATGGCTTTATGGCATCACTGGCGGCAAATAACTCAATGTCGTCCCCAGCGCCCATAGCAGCGCCAGCACCAACGGCGTATGCACCAGCAGCTGCACGAAGGAAAAACCGATCAGGTCCCTGGCCTTCAGCCCCAGGACCCCGAGCAACGGCAGCATGTAGAACGGGTTGATAAGGTTCGGCAGCGCTTCGGCGGCGTTATAGATCTGCACCGCCCAGCCCAGGTGATAGTTCAGGTCGTTGGCCACCTGCATGACGTAGGGCGCTTCAATGATCCACTTGCCGCCGCCAGACGGAATGAAGAAGCCAAGTACCGCCGAATAGACACCCATCAACAGGGCGTAGGTGTCATGGGAGGCGATTTGTACGAAAAAGGTCGAGATGTGGTGGGCCAGGGTCTGGGCATCGCTGCCCTTGACCGTGGTCAGCAGTGCGGCGATCGAGCCGTACAACGGAAACTGGATCAACACGCCGGTGGTGGTCGGCACCGCGCGGGCCACGGCGTCGAGAAAGCTGCGCGGCCGCCAGTGCAGCAAGGCGCCCAGCATGATGAACAGGAAGTTATACGTGTTGAGCCCGGAAATGGCACTGATCGCCGGCTTGGTCGAAAACTCGTGGAACAGCCAACCGGCTGCCAACAGCACCAGGGCAATGGTCAGCAGCGGACTGTGCTCCAGCCATTCCCCTGGGCGGGTACGCGGCTGCAACGCCGGCATGCTGAAACTGGGGTCGATACCACAAGCGGCGGCGTCACGGGCACTGTTCGGCCCGGGAGCGGTGGCGTAGGCGACGATCAGGGAGATCACGATCAGCGCCAGCAACATGACCCCGGATTGCCAGAGAAAAATGGTCTGGGTAAAGGGAATGACGCCGGTAATGGACAGGATCGAGGGCGGCAGGCTGGCCGGGTTGGCCTGCAATTGCGCTGCCGACGAAGACAAGCCCAGGGCCCACACTGCGCCCAGGCCCAGGTAAGCAGCGGCCCCGGCGGCGCGATAGTCCATTTTCAAGTCGGTGCGCCGGGCGAGGGCGCGCACCAGCAAACCGCCAAACACCAACGACAGGCCCCAGTTGAGCAACGACGCGACCATGGAGATCAGCGCCACCCACGCCACGGCGGAGCGGCCATTGGTCGGAATCCGTGCCAGGCGGTCAATCAATTTGACGGCCGGTGGCGAGCTGGCGACCACGTATCCGCCGATCACCACGAAGGCCATTTGCATGGTGAACGGGATCAGGCTCCAGAAGCCGTCGCCGAACGCCATGGCCGCCGCCGTGGGCGTGGCGCCGATGAATTGTGTCGCCACGGCGACCACCAGCACCGCCAGCGCGGCGAAGACCCAGGAGTCGGGGAACCAGCGCTCGGCGAAACTGGAACAGCGCAAGGCGAAGCGGGCGGAACGGCTGTCTTCGATGTCGGTGGTCACGGCAATTACCTCGTTTTTATGGTTATGGGCATTGATGGCAAAGGCTTCAAAGGTCAGGCGCAACAGTAGAACAATCCAGTGACCATGGGAGGCTTATCGGGTTCGAGGGCGTCCTGGAATATTTTCACCAGGGGCTCGCGGTGCTCTTTAGAAAAAAAACGCCGGGCCGATGGCTAGGGAACAGCATTTAATTCTCCTGCTGTCGGAGCTGCCCATGTTCAACAACCGCCTGAAGCAGGAGCTGCTGGCTCTTCGCCAAGAACTGTCCAGCCTTGCGCAAGTCAAGGAAAGCCTGGATCGCGAAATGCTTGGCCTCACCCTGGATGCCGAGGGACGGATCCAATCGGTCAATCAGAATTTCCTCGACGAGATGAGCTACAAGAGCCAGGACTTGATGGGCCGAGCTGTCGATGACCTGGTTCCCGCATATTTGAAATCCAACGAGTTCCAGATGCGCTTCAAGTCGGCGCTGACCCGTGGCGAGCACTTTTCCGGTGCCGTGCGCCTGCTGCGAGGCAATGGCCAGGAAGCCTGGCTGCGCTCGATCCTCCAGCCCGTGCGGGGTGCTGACGGGCGGATCCGCTATTTTTCGATGTATTCCAATGACCTGACCCGCACCATCGAGGCCTCTCGTGAGCATGAAAACCTCATCGGTGCGTTGGTGCGGTCAACGGCGGTGATCGAATTCGATTTGGGCGGTCACGTACTGACGGCCAATGATCGTTTCCTCAACGCCATGGGGTACACCCTTGCTCAGATCAAGGGCAAGCATCACCGCACGTTTTGCGAACCCGAGGAATACAACAGCGCGGCCTACGAGCAGTTCTGGAAGCGCTTGAACAGTGGTGAGTTCGTGGCCGGCCGCTTCAAGCGTCTCGACAGCAGTGGTCGTGAGGTCTGGCTGGAAGCCTCCTACAACCCGGTGGTCGATGCCAACGAGCGACTGTACAAAGTGGTCAAGTTCGCCACCAACATCACGGACCAGGTCAACCAGGAAAAAGCCGTCGCCGATGCGGCCAGCATCGCCTACAGCACCTCGCTGCAGACCGACAACACCGCCCAGCGCGGCACGACGGTGGTGACCCAGGCCGTGGAGGTGATGCGCGACCTGGCCCGGCACATGCAAACCGCTGGCGAAGGCATCGAGGCGTTGAACGAGCAATCCCTGGTGATTGGTACCATCGTCAAGACCATCAGCGGCATCGCCGAACAAACCAACCTGCTGGCGCTCAACGCCGCGATCGAAGCGGCCCGGGCCGGCGAGCAAGGTCGTGGCTTTGCGGTGGTGGCCGATGAAGTGCGACAACTGGCATCGCGCACCAGCCAGGCGACCGATGAAATCGTTGGCGTAGTCCGCCAGAACCAGGACATGGCCCGCAATGCCGTGGCACTGATGACCGACGGACAGCACCAGGCCGAACACGGCCTGGCCCTGGCCGCCGAGGCGGGGACGGTGATCGTCGAGATCCAGGACGGGGCGAAGAAGGTGGTCGATGCGGTGAGCCAGTTTGCCAACCAGCTATCGACCTGAGAAACCTGCTGAGTGAGCCGCCGTTATCGCGAGCAGGCTCGCTCCCACAGTTCTCCCTGAATAGCCTTGATATTGTGTTCGCCGCCCCCCCCTGTGGGAGCGAGCCTGCTCGCGATGGCGGCCACACATTCAACATCCTGGCACGCTGACTCAACCTGATCTACGAGCGCTCAATCCCCCAGCGCGGCGCCTTCGCGCCGCGGATCCGCACCGCCAGCCAGTGAGGTTTTCCCTTGCGCATCACGCACCCGGACGATCGCCTGGGTGCCGCTGTTCATGTCGATCTCGCTCACCGCATGGCCTTTGTCTTTCAGCGCCTGGATCAGCGTCGGGCTGAACTGCCCCTTTTCCAGTTCGGTGGGGCCATTGCGGCTGCCGAAGTTGGGGAGGTTGATGGCGGTTTGCGGGTCCAGGTTCCAGTCGAGCAGGCCTATCACTGACTTGGCGACGTATTCGATGATTTGCGAGCCGCCGGGGGAGCCGACAGCGGCCAGCAGCCTACCCTGATGATCGAAGATCAGCGTCGGCGCCATGGACGAGCGCGGGCGTTTGCCAGGTTCGACGCGGTTGGCGACTTTTTGCCCGTTTTCTTCAGGGATGAAGGAAAAGTCGGTCATCTGGTTGTTGAGTATGAAACCCTGGACCATCAAGTGCGAGCCGAACGCCGACTCCACCGTGGTGGTCATGGACACGGCACCACCCTGGTCATCCACCGCCACCACTTGCGAGGTGGAAATGCGCAGCGGCGAACGGTCCGGCGCATAGGCCACCTGAATGCCCGGCGGTGTCCCGGGCTTGGCGACGCCCATGCTACGAGGGCCGATCAGGCTGGCTCGGCTGGCAAGGTAACCTTGATCGACCAGCCCTTTGAGCGGCACGGCTACAAAATTCGGGTCGGCAATGTATTGGGCGCGGTCGGCGTAGGCCAGTCGCTCGGCTTCGGCGATCAGGTGCACCGCTTCGGGGGAGGGTTCAATGCCGGCGGGTTTAGCGGTCTTGAGGGGTTTCAAGGGGGCGAGGGCCGCGTTGCTGTCGCGCTGTTCCAGGGCCTGCAACGTCCCGAGGATCTGCGCCACGGCAACCCCGCCCGAAGACGGTGGTGGCATGCCGCAGATTTGCCAGCGCTTGTAGTCGGTGCATAGCGCGGGCCGCTCCCGTGCGGTGTAGCCCTGGAGGTCGTTCAGCGAAAGGCTGCCGGGGTTGGCGTGACCCTGCACCTTGGCGACGATCTCCTCGGCAATCGGCCCTTTGTACAAAACATCGGGACCTTCGTTGGCGATGCGCTTGAGCACGCCTGCCAATGCCGGGTTTTTCAGCACGGTGCCGACTGCCTTCGGGCTGCCATCGGCATTGAGAAAGTACGCCGCCATGTCGGGCGAGCCCGGCAACGAAGGGTCGGACGCGATCAAGGCGTGCAGCCTGGGGGAGATCGCGAAGCCCTGCTCCGCCAGCGCGATGGCCGGCTCGAACAGCCTCGCCCATTCGAGACGGCCATGTTTGCGATGGGCCAGTTCCAGTCCGCGCAATACCCCCGGTATGCCGACGGACCGACCGCCGATTTGGGCGGCGGTAAACGGCATGGGTTTGCCGTCGGCTTGCAGGAAAAGTCTTTCGGTGGCGCCGGCCGGTGCTGTTTCGCGACCGTCATAGGTGCGCACGGCCTCGCCATCCCACAGCACAATGAACGCGCCGCCGCCGATGCCTGAAGATTGCGGTTCCACCAGCGTCAGTACCGCTTGCATCGCAATCGCCGCGTCGATGGCCGAGCCGCCACGTCGCAACATCTCCCGCCCGGCCTCGGCCGCCAACGGGTTGGCCGCGGCCGCCATGTGCTTGTCGGCGTAACGGGTCTGCACATCGGTGCGGTAGCCTGAGGTGATTTCCGGCGGAGCGGGCAATGCCGGTGTGGCGGTGGAGGAGGGCGGGGCCTTACAGGCGACGAGTGTCAGGGCGACAGCGAGCAGCGAAACGGCTGACAGGCGATGAAGGTTCGGTTTCAGGTCTATAAGCACGTGTCGCTCCATCCGTGGGCCTGGGGTATGGAGATTGACTGTAGCGATGCGCGGCGTGGGGCGCAAATCAACAAGCCCTCTCGCCACAGGTGAGGGGCAACCAAATCCTGAGAGGACAGGCACTTTTCTCTAGGCATAAAAAAACGGCCTATCTTTCGATAAGCCGTTTTTAGTACTTGGTGGTACACAGTCATTTGAACTGGATGCTCAAACTACTGTATCTAAAGGGTTTATTGTCGTAGCGTTCGGTTAGGCATACATGTGGGCATACACGCTGCCTTTTTCTGGCTACTGTTTTCCCATGTACCCTCCGCCTGTCAAAGCGCCGCCAGACATGGCGTACCTCGATCAAGCAGGGCCGATGCCAAGATAGTTATTCTTTGGCCCGTCCTTCTGCCGCCAGGGAGGCGAGGGCCAGGGTGAGAAATCCTGAGTTTCTATCCAGCGTTTCCAGTGCCCCCCTGATGTTCTGCGCGACTTCTGTAGATCCTCGTTGCTCAACCCAGTTTGAGAGCTCCTCGATAGCTGCTCCCAGGGCAAGCTGGTTTTCATTCATTCGTTTGAGCACAGACGCAAGCAGAGATGGGTCTTCCATGCTGTTCTCCCTCCCGTGTTGACCATATAGCCAATCTACATCGAGCCAGTGGCATTGCATATCAGTAGCCCTGTTTACCAGGTGGGCAAAATTGCGCCGGGGACCCTGGGAGATTTCGCTGCACACGGGGTCGGAAACCCGCGAGATCTTGGTAGTGACAGTTGCCCGAGCTTACTGAAATTTCGACGTTGAAATTGAAAGGATATTGAAGAAAAAAGGGCATCGTTACCGCAACGGTAAAGGTGAGCCATTGTGTTGTTGATAGCGAACGGTTGCGTCCGGTCAACCTTCGAGGTGGTGTCAACCACGTCAACCTGTCAACCGACGTAGAAAACTCAGTCGCTAACAAGATGCTGCGGGTTCTTTGCCCCGTACCCATTCGAAATGCCCAGGGTCCCCGTCGAGCTACCCAGCGAGAGGGCAAATGCACAGGTGAACATCAGTTCACCAGGTTCACCTGTTCACTAAGCTGTGCACTTTTTTGCTAATACGATCACGCGGGTTTCCGACCCCGTGTCTTAAAGAAACCTCAGGGGCCCCGGCAAAATATGGAACTGCTCCTGACGTTCGCTGGTGGCATTGATGCTTCCGGGGAGCGGGGAATACGTATCCTTCTGAAAAGCAGTGTTACGAACGTTACTGGTGTAACAATCGTCGATAACTGATTGTATTTATTGAATATTGTGGGCGTAACACTGTGTTTGAGCATGAGCTTTTTAGGAGTGTTACTAAGCCAACTGGTGTAACGCTTCAGAGGTCTGAAGTAGACCCATAAAAACAGGAAAGAAGCTCTTGTCGAACTCTCGCTTGCCCATCAGCAACGATTGGCAGTTAGGTATGAGCACTTTGCTAGGCGTCAGCAAGCTATCAGCGATTAGCCCGCTTGCCGGCCAAAAGCGGACTTTAATCGACGTCTATTGAGGCTTTGAGGCATCTACGAAATCAGAGGCGATTCATGTAGTGTGAGGGTATGAATTTTCGACAGGGAGGGTGTCATATGCAAAACACGCGGATTCGAGAGATTTTTATTTCGAGGCTTTATGGTTTGTATAACCATCGAATAAATTTAAAAGACGAAGGTCTTACGATAATTCATGGTGCCAATGGTGTAGGAAAGACGGCTGTTTTAAAATGCTTGGATTATTTGTTTGAATGGAATATCGAGGCCTTATCAAGGATCCCATTTAGAACAATAAATATCGGTCTTAGTGATGGTGCCAAGATATCTATATCCAGAGCTGCCAGAGTCGAAAAAAATTCAGTTAAAAATGACATGCTTAATGGAGCTCTAGAGATTTCTTTTTTTAAAGATCCCAACACCCACATAGAGACTGTTTTTGCTATCGATCCGGAAATGGCAAATTTTGCTGAAACAATTACGACCTCACAGTCATGGATGGTAAAAGTTCAGCACGGATTATGGCGCGACACTAGAACAGGCAAATACGTCGATGCGATGGAAGTGGTGCAGGATTATTTTCCCGGGAAGGGTAAGAGAAAGAAAACCTATTCTCCTTTTTTTGAAAAGATCAGGAAAGGACTTAATGTTAAGCTGATTGACACTCATCGTCTTAATCAGCGATCAAAAGAACAATCGGCAGACTTTACCGTGCTGGAATGCGCGGCAGATATGTTAAAGCAAATCAAAATGGTTAACGTAGAGTATGCTAGAAGAGCTCAGGAGTTGGATCAGACTTTTCCCCACAGGTTGATCTTGAACTCCAATAGCTTCTACGGTCCTGATATTGTCAAGGAACGATTGTTGAAGCTTGAAAAACGTCAGGTGCAACTAAGTAAAATTGGACTGTTAGCGACTCACGGGGGGCAGACCTTTCCTTCCGATGTTGAATCCCTATCACATCCAAAGCTTGAAGCGATTAGTCTGTTTGTGCAAGATAGTGAAACAAAACTGGATGCGTTCAATGAATTAGCCATTCGTTGCACTGCGTTACTAAAACTCATAAACACAAAATTTAGGCATAAAAGATTAGAATTGAATAAGGAGGCCGGGCTTTCGATAATTGATTTTTTCGGCGATACCATTCCAATGGATGCCCTATCCTCCGGCGAGCAGCACGAGCTGGTTATCACTTATGAACTTTTATTTAAAACTCCTTCGAATACATTGTTATTGATCGACGAGCCCGAGATTTCCCTGCATGTCGGATGGCAAAAAAGCTTTATTGAAGATCTTTTGTATATATCTGATATCGTAGGCTTTGAATCCGTTGTGGCCACTCACTCTCCGTTCATAGTAGGAGAGAAATACGACATGATGGTAAGTCTTGATGATGGAGTTCATGGGGAATGATCGTAGCTAGAGATGTGGGAGATATAATTTCAGAAATCCAGATGACTTTGGCTGCTGACCCAAATGCTATTTTTTGGCTGTTGGAGGGAGTTACAGATATAAAATTTTTCAAGCCGAGACTAATTGATGAGATAATACTTATTGACTCGATGGGTAAATACAAGGTCATCGAAACCATCAAGAGAATCGCTGCTAGCAACCACCTTAAGTCTTTGTCAGTTCTAGGGGTGGTTGATAATGATTATGACTGGTTGAATGGCTATGAAGCCCCTTCTAATGTTGTCTCAACTGAGCCTAGAGATCTGGAAGGGATTTTACTTAGAGCTAATTGCGTAAGTTGCGTCTTGACTGAATTTGGAAATAGTAACGCGATAGCGCAGTTTGAAAGGCGAGAGGGGCCAGTTATTGAAGCGATTTTATCTAGGGCGCTAGTTTTTGGTAAGGTACGAGCTGTAAATAGTAGAGGTAATCGAGTGTGTTTGAAATCACTAAAGCCAGTTCAGTTTTTTAAAGGTGATTGGTCTTATGATAAAGATAGATTGTACGAGAAGGCTGTGCAGCTAGGTGTGTCATCAAGCATTGTTGAACTAGAGAGAGAGATTTCTAATCTGCCTGAAACTGATCCTTGGCATTATGTCAGAGGGCATGACGCTATAGATATATTATGTGGCGGTTTGATTTCAGTTCTTGGGCCTTTTAAAGCGCACGCCTCTTTAATAGAGCCGGTTTTACGTCAGTCTCTAACTTCGCAGCAATATCAAGCCACCGCAATCCATCAGCAGTCAATGCTCTGGCATGCACAAAGAAATTTACCATATCCTTACAGGGAAGCTATTAATTGATGGGTTTCAATCAGTTTCTGCACTTAACTACCATGCCAGCGGAAATTCTACAAAAAAAAGAAGTGAAGAGCCACATACCTCGATAATTTGTGACGCTGATTAAAATTTGGAGACAAGTCCTGGTAGTGGACAAGTCTCCATACTCTTCCGGTCGAAAATAGTATGCTTCGACGGTGGATTCTCTGGACGATAGTCGTATAGCTGGCGCTGCCCTCGGACAAGTCAAACATCCCCCGGCGCTTCCTGGTAAGCCTTATGACTGCACCTTGGGTCGTCCATACGCGGGCACCCTGCCACTGGTCTTTTTCTGCTTTTTGTCACCAGCAGAAGGTCCGAAAACGATCATTCGTGAATGGCAGTTATTGGCCGATTCTGTTGAAAAAGTCGGCCATAGTTTCCACGGCAGAAAAGTATGCGCTTAAGATTGAAATCTTTACTTTGAGCAAAAGAATGCGGGCTCAGATTTCGCGTAGCTGCGCGCAAAAAAGGCGTTTTCAGCAGTCAGTGCGCGGGTAGTCTGGAAGGACCGACTTTTCAACACAATCGGCCGAAAGCGGTAACTCATAAGCGACTGCCTTCGGCTACGCGACTATGCCACCAAGCCGGCCTTCAGAAAAAGCTGGCAGAGTTTGGTCGGGAGAATGGCACCACCATCAAAGCCGCCATTGTTCATTCCTAGACCGGCGTTCACAAATGCAAGTAGAACAGACTCATCCATTTCGACAGCATCTTCGATTTTCGCCCTGGAAAATTTTCCTATTTTGTCGATGTCAAAGGACGGAATGCGCTCAAGAGCAAATAAGATGCGGCTAAGCTCTTCAAACGAAATGTCTTCACTGGCATAAGCCGCAAAACATTTTGCTGCCAGCTCCGGCTTTTTCGCGCTCTCCATCCTTTCCAGGATTTCGATTATCGCCTCTCCTACTCTCCCAGCGAATTTGTCGTTTTCTCCAAGTTTGCGCAGCATCTCGTTTCGCTTGCTTTCTGAAATCTCGGAAAGCTGGCTAAGAAAACGAAGAAGCTTGCCGCCAAAAACGTGATCCCTGATAGACAGTGTCGCGCTGAAGATACCCGCTATGCTGCTGACGACCGGGATTGATTTGGCAGCATCAGAGGCGAGCAAGGCATCTATCCCGAGCTCGACATATTCCTTGGCTGCGTCTCCTATAAAGCCGGAACGTATTACTTTCGCGAGTTCTGCACCACGTGGTGAATCGTTCTTGTCCATGAGTTTCCCCCTGTTTTTTGTGTTTTCTTCCGACATCAATACACTCTTGGAGTGAGTCGTACACTATTTGAACGTCTGCTTGTGGTCGTTTTCTGCCTGTCGCGACCGACTGAAAACGACCCCTACCGGCCTGTCATAGGATCGCGGTAGGAATGGCAGTTACCTGCCGCCCCCGCACAGATCTGTATGTGCAGAACTACCGCATACGGCTCCTGATTTGGGTGCGAGACGCGAAGCGATCCTCGGATACAGGTGTGCATGCTATGAACGCATGCCCATCATCCAGGGACATTACCTCGAGCTTGTTTGCTTGGAGCCGCTCCTGAAATCCATGACGGGCGTCAAAACCAGAAAGGTCATAGTTATTGGCAGTGTTCGTAAACCGCTTTTCCTGCCTTTTGCTTCTTTCCATCCTAATTTTTTTGCGCCTCTTCCATGTCTCGATCATATCTAGGAGTTTGTAGTAACCGATCCATCCTCGATCAAGATCCAAGAACTTCAAGATCATGTACACGTCCTCGTGTGCAGTGGCCAAGATCGTTAAGCCGAGCTTCGCAGACGTCCTCAGTGCATTTCTGAGCTCTTCATCTCCTTTCTCGGAGGGACGTTGGGTCGACCCAGCAGCCCGACAATTTGCATCCGCTCCTGATAGTTGGTTTGCCTATCCTGAAGGTTGATCCCGTGGATGGTGAGCTTCTGGTAACCCCGCTCGAAAAGCTCTGAGGCGCCGTTGTAGAGGCTTAAAAGCTCATACGATATTTGCCACTCAGTCTGCTGATCGGCAATCTGCTGGAGATACACAGAGTTGAAGCTGAAGTGATCGTTGAGACAGTCGTTCCAGTGATCTACCCCACCCCAGATCCTGAAGTAGTCTAGGGCCAAGCCATATTCGCTGAGCTGCCTCAATTCCTGGGCATTGCCGTTCAGCATGACTTCCCATTCGCTTTGCTCGTGCACCTAGTTTCCTCCTACCTGTGATCTGCCACACCCGCTGGAAAGCCTCAAGCGTACCTAGCCAAAATTTTTTTAGCTTCAGGGCATCAGGCGACGACTCAAATCCTTGGTGGCAGGTTCGAGTTCTGCTGCGCCCACCATACTCAAAGCCGCGCACTACGCGGCTTTTGCGTGTCTAGATATTCACTTTCTACGCCTTCAACTCCTCTAAATCAGTGGAACGTCCAAAAAAACGTCCACACCTACACCCACCACTCAGCAGGCTAGCTGCAGAAAAATTGCAGCAAGCTTGCAAATTGAACTATATTTACCGTCTTATTTCGCTTGAAGTGCGAGCATATTGCATGTTGATTGAGTTCTCGGTTTCTAATTTCAAATCCATAAGAGAAAAGCAGACCCTCTCGATGGTCGCAGCCTCACGTTTGAGCAAGAAGCAGAACGTAATCCATCCCAACGTACCAGGTGAAAAGCTTCCACCTCTCCTAAAGGCTGCTGCAATATATGGCCCAAATGCATCTGGCAAATCAACACTAGTGGAAGCAATGGGTGTCGCGTCCTTTCTCGCAAGAATGGAACCTATCGCCACACCAAGGCTTCTGCCTGTTTCGCCGTTCCGCTTTGATCCTAAATTGGCAGAAGAACCAAGTACATTTGAAATTCATTTCATTCAAAACGACTTGCGCTATCAGTATGCTTTCTCTTTAACAGCTCAAAGAATCCACAGTGAAAAACTAGTAGCGTACCCTCGTGGAAAAGAGGACACACTTTATGAAAGAACTCTGACCAACGACACTGAAAGCTACAGCTTTAGTGGGAATCTGGAAGGAGGAAAAGAGCTTCATAATGCTTGGAGAAATCTTACTGGCCCTCAAACTCTTTTTCTTGCTCAAGCCGTAGCTAACAGCAATGACTCGCTGACTCAACTTAGAAACCCTTTCAATTGGCTTACGGAACTCAGCGGAATTGACTCAAATGATTGGGATGGTTGGGCCAGAACTAGCCAAAACCTTGCAAATCGCCATAAAACATTTACATCAACTATTGCAACCTTTCTTCAACAAGTAGACGTTCCTGTAACAAATATAAAATTCGAAGAAAATGAAACGGCGGCCGTTGCGTCAAAGCCAACTAATAAATCATACACGGCAAAGCCAAACTACAAAACAATTCTAACCCATACAACCGCTCTTGGTGACGCTGACTTCGATTTTAGCGAAGAGTCTAGTGGCACCAAAAACCTAATAGGCTTATGGCTACCGTGGAGCCTTTTAGAAGATACATTGGCAGGAAATACCCGTATCCTACTAGTGGACGAATTTGATAGCAGTCTACACCCGGAATTAGTTACAAATTTGGTAAAACAACACCTTGCATCCACAAAGCACACTCAAATTATATTCACTACTCACAACACGCATTTAATGAATGCAAAACTATTGAGAAGGGATCAATTCTGGCTGACCGAAAGGGATGCTAATGGTGCGACCCAGCTGCGTTCCCTCCACGACTTCGCCGGTAGAGAGGGGGAAGACATTGAAAAGCGCTATTTTGAAGGAAGGTATCGCAGCCTTCCTTACTTGAGGGAAAAGTAATGGCGAGGGACGCTAAATCATTCGAGCGGGGAAAACCAAAATTCAAACCTCAACCAAAAGTATTAATAATTTGTGAAGATAAAAAATCCAGCAAAACATACCTTGATGAAGCGTGCTTGCACTTCCGTGCAAAAGTTGACGTGAAAATAATTCACTGTGGAAAAACCGATCCAAAAGGAATCGTTGAAGAAGCAGTTTCTAATGTAAAAAAATATGAAAAAATATTCTGCGCCATAGATCGGGATGAACATCTAAATTTTGACGAGGCCATAAGAATTGCCAAGCCAATTGCAGAGATAGAAGTGATTGCCTCATATCCCTGCTTTGAGTACTGGCTACTATTACATTTTAAATACACTAGAAAACCTTATCGAAGTACAAAGAGGAAATCCGCAGGAGATCAGGTTGTTGACGATCTCCGGGACGAAAACGGGATGTCGCAATATGCCAAGGGATCAATAACTGGCTTGTTTTCTGAGTTGCATGCTCGCAGCGCAGGAGCTCACAAAAATGCCACAAGAGCATCTATTGAGGCTGAACAAAATAAAGAGCTTAACCCCAGTACTATGTTTCACGAACTACTCACATATATAGAGTCCCTATCCAAGCCGATTAAGATTTGAGATTTTACTAATTGGGTTTAAATTAACCAAGTCGGTCCAATGCCCAGGACTGAGGTGGGCATATTTCTGAGTCATAGCCAGAGTTATATGCCCTAAGTTTCGTTGAAGCGTAAGGGTGTCCCCGCCATTCATCATGTAGTGACTGGCAAAAATGCGGCGTAGAATAGCCGGTCGTGAGGGGCCGCTTTTGGTCGAAAGCTGCCCTTTAAATCAATGTGTGGGTGGGACTGAACAGTTAAGCCTGTCGGCTCAACCAACTACCTATAGAGCGGGCAGCGGAAGCCGACTAGGTCCTCCACCGCACCCTAACTTCGGTGCTTCAATTGCTGATCGATGAGACTCAGTTCCGCTTTGATCGCATTGGCGGTGAGGCTTTGTATTGCTGTGCTTTTACCCCAGCGAGAGCCCATGAGCTTGAGCAGGCTGCTCAGATGGGTTTTCCTTGCCTTCAGCGTATCGGTACGACTGGGGCTGTTTTGCGTGGTAGTGTTCATAGTGCTGATCCTTGGGCATTGTTTAAACAGCCCACACGCGTGGGCTGTTTCGGGTGGGGCAGTGCGTTACAAAGCCAGCACGTCGTGCACGTTGTACCGCACTGAGCGCTCCGACAAATCATTCCAGGCCCAACTGCTAAAATTTTCCCCTTGCTCTGGAACGTTGAGCTTGAGCAGCGCAACGGGATCCCGGTCGATCATTCGACGCGCCGCACAGAGTTGCCCGCCCACATTGAGCAATGCCTGAGCGGCCTCATTCCACTTCTCTTCGAGCACCGTGTTTGCAAGGTGCAGCGCCTTGTTCTCGATTTTTTGGTGTTCTTGCTGCGCTTCAGAGATGTGCTGATCGATGGTGGTTAGCTCTTGTTCCAGAGCGCTGATGATCAACTGTTGACGACGGTTGTGCTCGGCTACAGTCGCGAGGTTTTTCGCGGCTTTTTGGGCGTCAGCATTAGCTGTCTTCTCGCCTTCAGTGTCGCCCCACGCGACAGCCTGAGCGTAGGCGGTTGCGGCTTCGGTCTCAGCCTGCCGTGCCTTCGCCATTTCGTCTGTGGCTTGCTGACGGATTTCATTCAGGCGGGTGCTGACACTCTGCCGCTTTTCGTTGAGCTCGTGCTCGTCGGCTTTCCAGGTCGCCATGGCATCGCGGTAGCCCGCCATTAGGTTTTCGTGATTGGCGACGTTTTCGCGCCGAACAATTTTTTGATTCAACCGATCAATTTCAAAGTCCAGCGAATCACATTTTCTTTTCCGCTCAGCGTACTGATCCTGCACGTCTCGCTCCCGGCCTCGCTCGATAGATTCGGGGCTGGCTAGGGCGGTCTCATAGTGCAAGAGTTCGGCTCGCAGGCGTTGTACTTCGAAAGTCAGTTGTTCACGGCGGTCTTTCAGTTCTTGGATGTCGTTCATTGTTTCGTCTCTGTGTAATTCGATTGGGTTGGGGTGAGCGGCTGGCGAGGCCGGGAATCAGCCGGCGCTACCTCAATCAGAGGGATGCCGTTAGGCAGCCCGAGCCTCGCTCTCATCCGCTCCCGGAATCGTCTTCACGATGTAGCAGCGTTGCGGGCCTAAACCGGGCAATCGGACCAAACTCGATGCCTTGCCGTCGCTACCAGGTTCCAGCACACCCCGATGCAGCAGCTCCTTGTTCACGGCGTTGATGTTCATGCCCCGAAATATCTCGGATCGCCATGCCTCGGGCAGCACGTAGTAGGTGTGGGTGGTGTGCATGGTGTCGCCCATGCCGTGCTCCAGCGTTTTGCGAAAGCCCAGGCGGTCGATGGTGCGTGGCCCGTGCTCATCGATCTTCGCGGCGGCGGTTTCCCAGCGGGTGAAGCGGCTTTCCCCAAAGCGCTCGATGATCTGCCGGAGACGGGCCAAAATCGCATCGCCTTCAAGGTTTCCGGCGCCGCCACGCTCATTCAGCCACGCGCTCAGGCACACGCGTGCCGCCGTGGTTGCGGTGCCGTCAGGCCAGCCAGTGATACCGAGCGCGGTGGCCAGCTCTCCGGCTGCTGCGGCCAGCCCAAAGCGTGCAGCGGCTCGATGCGCCTGCCCGCTAGCCGATGCGGGGAGAGCTTTGGCGACGAACCCTTCCAGAGTCCGACGGAGGATGGTTGACCATCCGTGCATCTTGCCGGGCTCGCAAAGGGCCGCCAGGAACGCGGTGAGTGGCGTGCCGTAGTATTTGGCTACCCGAGCCTTGAGCGCGTCTGAGAGGGCCGCAGCATCATCGAAGCCACTCAGCACATCAAACATGCCCAGGCCTTTGCTGGCATCCGCTGGTACGGCGAGCATGCGCACTTCCATGCCGGCTTTCAGTTCCTTATTGGCTTCGGCCATGTGCTGCGCCAACGTCTTCTCGCCGGTCGAGAGAAACAGCAAGCGCCACTCCTGCACCTGTCGGCCCGCTTGTCCTCGATCATTGGCGCGAGCCTTGCCGGTGCCATTGCCGAGCATGTACACCGTTTCGCCGATGATGCGCGGGTCGCACATACCGATTTCATCGAGCACCAGGAGCCCGTCCGAGTGCGCGGCGGCGATGGATTCCAGGGCGTTGTCTGTCGAGCGCCAGGAACGCACTACACGCGGCCCGCCATAGATCGAGGCGGCCACTTGCAGGTGGGTGGTCTTGCCACCGGAGCTGTCGCCATAGAGGTGAAACCCGCCCGATTCGTGACCGAGCATATTCAACAGCGGTCCCGCAAAGGCCACGCTGACGACGAATGCCAAACGATGGTTGCCAACGCACAATGCGCCGATTTGCTCTTGCCATTGGTCCAGTGTGCCGGATTCGCTGATCGGTGGGAGTTGTGCCCCAGCCTCATAGAAGTGCAGATGTTCGTCATGCGAGCCGATCTGCCGTTCGGGCAACAGGAAGGCACTCCCATGCCAGCCCAGCCGAGTGACCAAACGAGCCCGCTGCGCACTGTCAAAACCCTGCAAATAGCTTTGTAGGTCGTTGCGTGCGTTGCGTCCTGAGCGGCTGCCCGCCAGACGCAGACCCATGTCCACCAGCGGGCCGAGTACGTCCTTGCCAAAGTCCCCGGTCATGGTGCGGGCGGGAATGTTCCAGCGTTTTTTCTGGCCGTCCGGGTCGTCGAACTCGACCAGTAAGCCCCAGTTGTGCCCCTTGTCGTCACGGGTACGTGCGAGGATCTCTAGAGGCGAGCACACAGGCCGCGCTTCGCCGTCGTCGCCGGAGTAAAACACGCCTTCTGACGTCAGGCGAAAACCGCCGGGCAACAGGTCATTTTTTGATTTGGCTGGTCGCTTGGTTTTGGGCTGCACCTTTGTTTCGACTTCTCCGGCCGGAGCGGGAGCGGGTGCCGAGCCAAGCAGCTCGCCAGTGCGCTCCAGCTCGGTGAGGTGGGCCGATGTCCAGCCCTTGGCGAGTGCGTCGGCTGCATCATCGCCATCGTCCCATTGCCCACCTTTGGCAAAGGTCGGTTTGCCATTCTTCAGTGTGGGCTTGCGCTTGAAGATGTCCAGGGCGATTACTTGCACTGAGGCGGCGCCGATTTCACGCAGCTTTTCCGCAACGGCCTCCATGCAACTCTGACCGCTGGAGTCGTTGTCCGGCCACAATAAGACCACCCGCCCTTTGAGCGGTGTCAGGTCGGCCTTGTGCCAAGAGTTGGAACCGTTCGGCCAGCAGGTCGCCACGTAGCTTGGCATCAGCTCGGCAGCGGCATCGGCGGCTTTCTCACCCTCGCACAGTACGACCGGGGCATCGAGCCGTTGCGATAGTTCGTCCAGGCGCAGAAGGGGGCGCGGATCGGGCAGACCTTGCCAACGCCATTGAGTGGTTTGGCCGTCGGCGCGTTGGCACCAGGTCAACGGTGCGAAGACTTTCCTTGGCTTGCCGTCTTCGTCGGGCTCCAGGTCGAAGCGATAAAGCGCCATGAGGGTCTGGCCTTGGGCATCGCGATAGATCCATACCTTGGAGGGCGCACCGTGTTGCCGATGCTTGGCCGGGCACTTGTTCATGGCCTCGACCGGGATCGGCTGGATGGCGTTCCATTCCGGTGCTTTGCTTTTGCTCGGTGTGGGCTTTGATTGCGCGGCGCCTGCCGATACGTGCAGCAGATCCGCCAGCTTGTTGCAGGCCTCGACGTCTGTGCCGCCGTCTAGGTAGCGCACCAGGTCGATCAGGTCGCCGCCTTTGTCGCCGGTGGCAAAGTCAGCCCATGTGCCTTTGCTCAAGTTGACCTTGAGCGACCCGGCACGTTTGTCCGTGCGGGTCGGATTGGGGGCGGTGTATTCCTTGCCGCCATCGACCCGTTTGCCGTTGGGGAGCCAGTGAGATAACACGCGGTCAATGTCCTTGAGTGCGGTGCTTTTCACGTCGGCAAAGCTGGGGCGTTTTGTGGGTTTGTTCATGCGCTGGGTCATGTATCGGCCCCCGGCATAAACATGGCATCGTTCACATCATCAATCAGGGCCTTTGCCATTTCGCCGAGGTACAGCGCGCACCAGCTGTAGCGTTCGCCCTTATCGCTCATGGCGGCATCAAGGGAGAGTTGATTGGCGTAATGCTGGAGGAGCGAAACCGTTTCGAGCGCGTCCTCAATAGGAATGCCTGCATTCACTCGAAACACGCCCTGGCCTGAGGTTTTATTGAAAAACGACGCTCGGCCTAGTGTGGTGTGAGTGCTCATGCGGCACCGCCTTTCTGATCCATCGGAACAGACGTGGTGTCGCCGTGCAGGGTCAGGGTTTTGATCAGTCCCAAGGTGCCCCGAACATCCCAAATAACAGCGGCCAGGACATGATTGGCTAGGCGTGGTCTATCGCTTTCGCTTTCGAAATGGTCCTCAAGCAACATCAGTACGGACTCTGCGCGGTTGATCGCACAGGTGATTGCATCAACAGGGACGCCCTTCTCAATGTCTTTGCTGACGCAGAGCAGATCTTCGGGCAAGGCGAAGCTGAGGGAGGAGTTCATTGGGCACCGCCTGCGGCTTCGAGAGCGCGAGCTTTGACCATATGGGCGTTGTAACGGGCAAGACGAGTAGCGAGACTGGAATTGGCGTGTAAAGCGGCGAGAGCCATTGCACGGTGTGCAGCGGCGCGAATTTTGGACGGATTGAGGGCGTGTTGCATTTGTGAAGGCTCCTTGTACTGAGGAACCGCCACCGTCTGCCGCCAAGCAGATTAGGGTGACGGATTGCGCAGGATTGGCGGACCGGCGTACAAGGAGACCGGCGCACCCGAGGGTGCTCCTACGCAACCCGCCATAACACGGGAATGCAGACACAAAAAAAGCGCCTGCAATCGTAATGGGGGCGCTGTTGCGCCTTGTACTGTTTGGGCCGCCAAGCCCATTCGCTGAATTTGCAGCGACGACCAGAGAGTACCGCTCGTTTTTCGAAAGTGCAACTACGGGGGTGTCTTGCGGATTTTTCGGGTGTGGCATAAATTGTTCGGGCATGTAGATTTACCTCAACGCCTCCGGATCGCCCCCGGAGGCGTTTTCGTTTCAGGCATGAAGTTCGAAGCGCAGGGAAAGCAGGGGCAGGAAGCCGCCTTGGAGCATCGAGCGGGCATCCTCATAGGCTTCCGCTTGCTGGCCCTCATCGACAATCACGGTTCCGGTCTTTTCGCAGTGGAGGGAGAGCGCGCACCAGGTGCCGTCGGCCCAGCTGAGTACGCTAACCACACGACCTTGTTTGTCCTGCTGGCTGCGGTAGCGCTCCAGGCGCTGCATGAGGCGAGGCGAAAAGCCGATCTGGCGAAGAATAGAGAAAGGATGCATCAGAGCCTTGTTGGCGATCTTGCGGCTCATGCGGCCACCTGATCACGGGCAGCGATGCGTGCCCGTGTCCATGCTTGAACTTCTGCCAAAACCCATGCGACCGGAGCGCTTCGGGCATTGCTGTTACTCAGCTTCACCGGCATTGGGAATCCACTGTCCGGTTGGCGCATGAGCTTGTAGATGGTTGGGCGTGCGAGCCCTACGATTGAAATGACCTCGGGCATTCGAATGAGGGTCGATGCTGGGTCATGAGGAGCGATGGTTTTTGATGCGGTATTCATAGCGAGCCTAACCTGAGTGAAATGAGACAACAGGCCATACGCTACGTAGGGGAGGGGGAACGGACAGTGTCCGCTCCCCTTTTTTTCACTTGAGGGGTCTTAGACCCAGAATGGTCAGGTGGTCTCTGATGGTTTTTTTGGTTCCATGAACGTTCTGGTCGAAAAGCAGATTGGTTAGCTCTGCATCGCTCAGACTGCGCTTTTCAATCAAGCGGCCATTGATGATTTTTTCGGCTGCTGCCTTGATATTCGCGCGCCTGTACATCGTGTCCGATTGTATTTTTGATTCAGGGTCTCGGTTTCCCTTACCAGCTTCATGACCCCGCTTTGATGCCTTTGCCGAGAAAGCCTCGTCGAGCATTCGGTGCATCAGGCTGGATGTGTTGAAGCCAGTCTTGGATACGTCGATGTTCTCCGCTTGCCTATACAGTACTGCCATCGATAGGGTCTGTTTGGCTTCACCCAGCAATTCAGCGAATCGCTCTCGCGCTTTGATTTCGGTTCCACTGCGACGCAATCGTTCTTTTTCGACCAGGGCTAGATACTGGCGGGGCGAGTCATTTCTCAACTGCTCTAGCAATTCTGCATCGATGTCGTAGGTCGCAAGTTCAAGTTCGAACAACCAGTTTCCGATTACCTCTACAGCTTCGGTGCCAAGCACGAGAGCAAAGGTCGCTGCCAGTTGCGAGTCTGTAGCTTGATGGTTGAAGCCGGGGAGATGTCGGATGACATTTGGCAACGAGGCTGCTCCCGCGATGCTGGCATGGTCATCGATGACGTCACGTAGTTCAAAGACCGTTGTTGTGACTGGCTCAGCACACAGTGCGTAGGAGCCATCCTCAAGCCAGAATGAAGTAGCGTCGTCGATAAGGTCGAATGCTTGTCGGAAATGCTCGTTGAACTGGCGATAGAGCGCCAGCTCGCGAATGGCTCGTTCGACGTCGTCCATGTCCTGAATTAAGCACTTTACCTCGATCCCGGCAATTTCCAGTTCCTCTATGCCAGTGCTCCGTTCAATGGGCATGTTGGGTACCCCGTCGCCCCGGAGCTGGGAGGCAGTTGCAGCGATGCGCATATGAAAACGGCACCGCCCGCAGGGCTGAGCGAGGCGGATTTTCGTTACACGACTTGGTGTCGTTACACTCGGTGTATCGTTGAGATGGTCGCGGTGTAACTCGAAAAAAACACAATAAATTCAATTGGTTGGTGTCGTCCGTTACACGTGTCACACGCGTTACACCGGTTTTAGAGGTGGGCTGGGTATTCGTACTCATACAGCCTTTCCGAATTGGCCCTGTACAACATTGCCTACCTCTAGGGCATCAAGGTGATCCGCATACCACTGCATCATTTTCACGCGCTGCTCGAGGTACTGAGCTTTGTTGTAAATACCTCGGACTCCCTGTGCCTTGTGACTGAGTTGGGCCTCGATATGGTCAGCGGGGTAACCATGCTCATTGAGGATGGTGCTGGCGATGTGGCGGAAGCCATGACCGGTCTGGCGGCCTTCGTAACCAAGACGCCTGAGTGCCATGAGAAACACGGTGTCGCTTCGGGGTTTGGTGCGGTCGCTTCTACCTGGAAACAGGAGAGGGTATGCACCGGTAAGTTGCCGGAGCTCCAATAGGGCATCTACGGCTTGAGTGCATAGCGGCACCAGATGTTCGCGGCCTTTTTTACGTCCCTTTCGTTCGACAGGCACTGTCCACAGTTTCTTGTCGAAGTCGAACTCCACCCAATGAGCTTCGCGAAGTTCGCTGGGACGGACTGCCATCAGGGTCAACAGCCGCAGGCCAAGCTGAACATCTTTGGCGTGCGGATAGGAGCGTATAGCTCGAAGTAACCCAGGTAGCTCGTCAGGAGAAACATGAGCGTAGTTCTCTGCCTTTCCTGATGACAGAAACTTATGCACGCCCTCCAAGGGATTGTTGACGGCTCTGCCAGTCACGCGAGCCAGGTCATAGATATCTTTGCAGTAAGCCCTCACGCGGCTCATCTGTTCCAAAATCCCCTGGCGCTCAAGTCCTCTCAATAGCTCCATCCACTCCATAGACATGATCGAGGTATAGGGACGTTTACCGAGCGAGGGGAACACGTGGCGTTCGAGTGCGCCGAGTATCCTTTTGGCAGTCCCAGCATCCCAGCCGCTGAGGCGAGACGTATGCCATTCCCTGGCTAGTGATTCGAAGGTGTCATTGGCTGCGTCAATGTCAGCCGCCTGACGAGCCTTCTTGGAGATGATTGGGTTCTTGCCCTCTGAGGCGTCAGCTCGCAGCTCTGCCGCTTTCTGTCGAGCGAAGGCGCCGCTTACTTCTGGATAGCCGCCGAGACCTAGCCAAGACCATTTGCCGTCCGGTTTCTTGTAGCGTAATTCCCAAGATTTTTGGCCGTTTGGTTTGACCCTGAAATACAGCCCAGGACTGTCTAGTTCGCGGTATGCCCCGGCCTCAGGCTCCAGGCTGGAAAGTGTTGTATCAGCGAGAGGACGTCGCTTGATATCGGCGCGCTTCATCCGTGTATGCCTCCAGTTCAATTAGTTCTGAAGCATACACGTGGGCATACACGGTGGGGAAGGATAGGGGTAGACAGAGGTGAACAGCCAGAAACAAGAAAGCCCGCACTAGGCGGGCTTCTTGAGGTTGCTTAGAGACTCATGGAGACATCTGTAAACAGGTACTTGGTGGCTACACAGGGACTTGAACCCCGGACCCCAGCATTATGAATGCTATGCTCTAACCAACTGAGCTATGTAGCCAAGTGGCGCGCATTATTCGCCGGTAACGAAGATGTGTCAAGCGTAAATCTGAAATATTTCTCTGCGCTTTCAACCGCTTAACAATCCTCGCTGCAAATCGCTATCAACCGAGCTGAAATCTCCCTGTGTTGGCACTCAGGGCCCGGCTTCCCTGGCTCAGGGTATCCGCCGCCAGGTTCACGGCCCTTGCGCCTTCAAGCAAACGCATCGCTGCCTGGTCGACCTGCTGGATATTGCCGCTGACCTCGTCGGCGGTGCTGGCTTGTTCATCCACGGCGGTGGCGATTTGCGCCAGGGTATCGGTGACGCTTTGCACCGCGCTGGCAATTTCTCCCAGCCGTTCGCCAAGGCCGGTGACTGCTTGGGCGTCGGTCTGGGCCTGGCCGCAGGCGGCTTCCATCAAGCTGACGGCTTCGTTGACCGTGGCGCGCAGGCTGTCGACGGTGGCGGCAATCTGTTGCGTGGAGGATTGGGTGCGTTGCGACAGGCTGCGCACCTCGTCGGCCACCACCGCGAAACCACGGCCCTGTTCCCCGGCGCGAGCGGCTTCGATGGCGGCATTGAGGGCCAAAAGATTGGTCTGCTCGGCCACGCCACGAATGGTATCGACCACCAGTTGGATCTGTTGCCCTTGTTCGCTGACCCGCCCCAGTGCGGCGGCGGTTTCGTTGAGGCGCTGGTTGAGCTGCTGGATGCTGGCCGTGGTGCGTTGGCTGTCGTGGCTGCTGTCGGTGGCGATGCGGCGGGTCTGCTGGGCACTATCGGAGGCCTGTTCACAACTCTTCGCCACACCCTGGGAGGTGGCGGCCAGTTGTGTTGCGGCGGCAGCGATCTGGCTGATCTGCATCTGCTGGGCTTCGACTTCGCCCAGGGCGCCGCTGGAGTGGGTATTGAGGGTGCGTACGGCGTTGCTCAACTGCAACGTTTCGTGGTCGACCCCCAGCAGGCTGTTGCGCAACTGCACCACGGCGACGTTGAGGGCGGTGCTGATGGCCGCCAGTTCATCGCGCCCTTGCACCGGCACTTGCAGGCTGAGATTGCCGTCGCGCAGGGCTTCGGCCAGCAGGGTGATGCCGCTGGCGCTGCGCCGGATCGACGATTGCAGGCAAACAAAAAGATACAGCGCCGCCAGCAGCAGGCAGCCCAGTATCGTAGCTACCAGGGTGAACTGGCGAATCGCCGAACCGTGGTAGTGGTCCAGCCGCGTATCCAGTGCCACCAGCGACTGTTGCCGCAGGGTCGCCAGGTCGGCGAGGAGGGCGTCCATGTGTTTCTCGAAGTCTTCGGGCTTGAGATTGATGGAGCCGCCGAACACGCCATCATCCAACACTTTCAGGCCGGCATCCAAGTGCTTGAGGCTGCCTTGGTATTGTCCGGCCCAGGTTTGCAGATCGCTGGGCAGGCGGGTTTCCAGCAGCGCTCCAGTCTTGACCAACTGGTCACGGGCGTCGCCGATACGGCTGCGCAAGTCCCGCAGTTGCAGGCGACTCTGCAACGTGAACTGGCCTGATACCACGGAAGCCTGTCCAACGCTGGCCAGGCGACCGACCCGTTCGATCAGGTCCGGTGTCTGCTGAGTGGAAATCTGTGTCAGCAAATACGTTTCCAGCCAGGAGGCGAGGGTCAGGCGGTTGTCCATGACCATCTGCTCGCGCAAGGCTTGCAGGGCGCTGAGGGCGGCGGTGAAGCGGTCGTAACCATCTGGCCACCAGCCCACGCTGCCCAGGCTTTTCGAATCCAGACCGTTGAGGCTGGTTTGCAGGGTTTGATAGCGGGCGAGGGTATCGGCTTCGGCCCCTTCGGTTTGCAGGGCGTTGCCCAGGTCACTGGCGGCCTGGGTGAGGGCCGGTTGCACTGCGTCGTACGCCGCCATGGCGGCCAGCGTCGCCGGTGTCGGCTGCCGATTGGTTTCGGTGGCACGCCAGCGGGCGGCGCGGTTGCGCTGGGCGGTGAGCAGGTTGTCCAGGTTATCCAGGGCCAGCAATTGGCGCACCCCGGCGCGTTCCCCGGAAATCAGGCTGAGTTTGTCGCGATAGTCCTGGCCGATGAGCCACAGGCTGCCCATGAGCGGCAGGATAAAAAGCAGGAACAGCAATTGGAATTTGCGGGCGAAGCCGAAATGCCCCAACAACCTGATGCCTGGTGATAAAAAAGCCTGCATGCCCATACTCCCCTGAGCACCCTTGCACTATTTTTGTGCGTTTTCTACACAAGTGCCGAAACAGGTGCTCTTTTAAAAGGCCTCGAAAGTTTGTCCAAATCGGCTCGGTAGGCCAGCTCTGTAGCGAAACTTCCCATTCTCGGTCCCCTTTGTAAGGAGCCGCGTTGTAGGCCATTAACAAGGCAAGATTCAGACCATGGCGTTGAGCTATCACCTTGGATTTCGACAATTTTTCGACTTCGATAGCTAGCTAAGGGGATAGCCTTGCTGCACCGAAAAATGGCACATTGACGCACCTGCCCGTGTGCACCCTCTGTCGTATGGAAACTCCCATGGCTATCAGCAATACCCAAGCCGAGATCCCAGCCGTTGCCGCCACTACGCAAAGCAGTCCATTGGTCATGCGGATTATCGGCGCCGTGGCCCTGGCGCACCTGATCAACGACTTGATCCAGGCCGTGCTGCCCTCGATTTATCCAATGCTCAAGGACAGCTATGGCCTGACGTTCACTCAGGTTGGCTTGATCACGCTGACGTTCCAGTTGACCGCCTCTTTGTTGCAGCCTTGGGTCGGCTATCACACTGACCGGCACCCCAAGCCCTGGCTGCTGCCGGCCGGAACGGTGTGCACGCTGATCGGCATTGTGATGATGTCCATGGTCGGCAGTTTTGCCTTGATCCTGTTGGCGGCGGCATTGATCGGCATTGGCTCGTCGACCTTTCACCCGGAAGCGTCGCGGGTGGCGCGATTGGCCTCGGGCGGCCGTTACGGGCTGGCGCAATCGACCTTCCAGGTAGGCGGTAACGCCGGCTCAGCCTTCGGTCCGTTGCTGGCGGCGGCGATCATCATTCCCTATGGGCAAGGCAATGTGGCCTGGTTCGGGTTGTTCGCCGTGTTTGCGCTGTTCGTGCTGTACCGCATCAGCCGTTGGTACGCCAACCATCTGAACCTGTTCAAGCTCAAGCAAGGCCAGGCGGCCACACATGGTTTATCCAAGGGCCGGGTCTTGAGTGCGCTGGTGGTGCTGGGGCTGCTGGTGTTTTCCAAGTATTTCTACATGGCCAGTTTCACCAGCTACTTCACGTTCTACCTGATCGAGAAGTTCGACCTGTCGGTGGCCTCTTCGCAGTTGCACCTGTTCCTGTTTCTCGGAGCCGTGGCGGCGGGAACCTTCTTCGGCGGACCGATTGGCGACAGGATCGGGCGCAAGGCGGTGATCTGGTTCTCGATCCTCGGCGTGGCACCGTTCACCCTGATCCTGCCTCATGTCGACCTGTTCTGGACGAGCATCCTCAGCGTGGTCATCGGCTTCATCCTGGCCTCGGCGTTCTCGGCCATCGTGGTGTATGCCCAGGAACTGGTACCGGGCAATGTCGGGATGATCGCCGGCGTATTCTTCGGGCTGATGTTCGGTTTCGGCGGGATTGGCGCCGCGCTGCTGGGGCACCTGGCGGACATCCGTGGCATCGAGTATGTGTACTGGTTGTGCTCGTTCCTGCCGCTGTTCGGGGTATTGGCGATTTTCTTGCCGAGGACTCGAAAGGCTTGAGGCGAGAAGATCCATGTAGCTGAGCCGACGCCTTCGCGAGCAGGCTCGCTCCCACATGGGGTTGCGGGTGTTCACAGCATCCGCGTACGACCCAAAAACCTGTGGGAGCGAGCTTGCTCGCGAAGGCGTCGGCGCATCCAACAGCATTGCAAGCTGACCCTCCGCTATCGCGAGCAAGCTCGCTCCCACATGGGATTGTGGGTGTTCAGGCATCCAGCCCCCGAAACGAAGTCCCGGCATGCCAGCAGCAATGGGCTGGTACGTGAATTAAGTCTCCAGTTAAAACACAGTGAGTCTTGAATCGCTACTTGATGAGTACACTGCAGTCGCGACTAAAGTACTGGTTTGTATAAGCCTTAAGTGGGTGTTTGTATAAAGGTTGGCCGTGTTAATTTGCTGTTGTGGTTAATGGTTAGAAGGGAATCTGCAGCATTATTCAAGGGTGACCCCTGTGGTGACTGGAAAAGCAGGCTTTCACGTTCTTTCCACCTATCGCCCTTATTGTCCCGGACATAAGGCCTTCGGTTCTTGGTTTGATGACCTCTTCTGCGCTGCGGGCGGACAGGGGTTGCGCCCCCGCCTGCCATATTGAAGTTTTTTTAAAGAGCTGTATCGCCAAGTTCGTCCAAGGTGTTTGCCTTGTGGGCGTAGCAGCCGTGATCGATTGTTATGCCGTGTCGTGTGCACGTTAGATGCTGCCGTCTTTTGACGTTGGCCATAAATAGAATCAGGCGGGGAATGATATGAAGTTCAAGTCATTGCAGGCACGCATATGTGTCACGGCAGGCGTGTGCCTGTTTGTTTCATCCATCAGCCTGATTGTCTACGGGCTCTTCAGCGCCCGGGCCAATGAGCAATATGTCGCGACCGAAGTCAGCGCACTGGTTGAAAAATCAACCATCCGGGAAATCCAGAACCTGGCCGAGTCCCGGGCCAACGCCATCCAGGCCAAGTTGCAGAATGCGCTGGATGCGGCCCGCACCATGGCCAATGCCTTCGCCGCGAGCAAGGCCTCGCAAAGCCCCCTGGTATTGGGCCGTGAACAGATCAACAGCGTACTGCTCAGCGTCCTCAAGGATAACCCGGACTTCAACGGCACCTATTCCTGCTGGGAACCGAATGCGTTGGACGGGCAGGATCCGGCGTTTCGCAATGCGGAGGATGGCAATAACCCGCTGACCGGGCGCTTCACGCCTTACTGGACGCGCAGCGCCGATGGCCATGTCGCGGTGCAGCCATTGGTCGAATATGACTCCCCGGACCGTCATCCCAACGGTGTGCCCAAGGGCGGCTGGTACAGCGGCCCGCGCGACACCCTTAAGGAAAGCGTGCTTGACCCCATTCCTTATGTAGTCCAGGGGAAAAACGTCTGGCTGACCACCTTGTCGGTGCCCATCGTATCCAACGGCAAGTTCTACGGTGTGGTCGGGGCTGACTTCGATATCGCATTTATCCAGAAACTCAGCGAGCAGATGTCTGCCGATCTCTATGGCGGCAAAGGCACGGTTTCGATCTTGAGCAACCAGGGCTTGGTGGTCGCGGACAGCCAGCGGACCGACCTGATTGGCCAGCCGATCAAGGCCTTGTTGCCTGACTCGTGGGAAAAAGTGCTCAGTGATATCCAGGGCGGTCGGAGTGATGGCCTGCTCAATGCGCAAACACAGAACATCGAAGTGCTGATGCCCATTGCGCTCGGTCGCACGGGCAAGCCCTGGGCGGTGTTGATTCGCCTGCCCAAGGCCGTGGTCATGAGCCAGGCCATCGCCCTGGAGCAGGAGCTGCAGGCGCGCAGCCTCAACAACAGCATCTGGCAGGTATCGGTAGGGTTGGTCATTTCGTTGTTGGCCCTGGCTGCCCTGTGGTATGCCGCGGCAAAAATCGTTGGGCCGATTCGCGAAGCCGCCGCCTTGGCCGCGACTATCAGCCTGGGAGATTTCTCTCGTCGCCTGGTGCAGAAGTCCGAAGATGAAGTCGGGCAGTTGTCTGTCGCCCTTAACGACATGTCTGAAAGCCTGCAACGACAGGTGCGGGTGGCCGAGCGCATTTCCGAAGGTGACCTGGACCTGGAGGTCCGCTTGTCTTCGCCCCATGACACACTCGGCAAGTCATTGGAGAAGATGGTCAGCAACCTGAACCAGCTGATTTCCGAGGTTCAGATCAGCGCCACCCAGATCACCGGTAGCTCGGCGCAGGTTACCGACTTGAGTCAGTCACTCTCCGACGGGGCCTCCAATTCCGCCTCGTCCATCACCGAAATCAGCGCGGTGATGACGCAGATGGCCGCCCAGACCCGGGACAATGCCGCCAACGCCAAGAAAGCCGATGAGCAATCCCAGGCCTCGCGGGCCGATGCCGGGGAAAGCGACAAATTGATGAGCGAACTGATTGCCGCCATGGCCGAAATCGACAACTCGGGCAAGGACATCACGGCGATCATTACCACCATCGACAACATCGCCGCACAAACCAACCTGCTGGCCTTGAACGCGGCGATCGAAGCTGCCCGGGCCGGTGAGCTTGGGCGCGGTTTTGCGGTGGTGGCCGATGAAGTACGCAGCCTGGCCGCCCGCAGTGCCGAGGCCGCCCAGCAGACCGCCGCGCTGATCGCCGATTCCTCGAGCAAGACCCAGCGCGGCATGATCATCGCCGGCCGAACCGCTGAATCGCTGAAAAACATCGTCACGGGAACCAGCGCGGTTTCCAATCTGGTTTCGCTGATCTACCAAGCCTCCAGCGAGCAGGCTTCGGGTTTGCAGCAGGCCAGTATCGGGCTTGAACAGATCGACGAAGTGACGCAGAAAAACCAGTCGAACTCGCAAGAGTGTGCAGTGGCGGCCAAGGACCTTTCAGAGCGAGCCTCGCTGATGCAGCGGGTGTTGGGACGCTTCAAAGTCAAAAGAGGCTAATGGGCGTCCGTGGCGAGGGAGCAACTCCCCTCGCCACCACGCTCCAAACCTCAAATGAACAGCATTACGGCATAGCAGGCTTTTTTGTTATCCTCGCCGCCTTCTTTCATGGATGAATACCGGGACAAGCTATGGCTAACGACACCCCGTCACGGATCGGGACGATACTGCTGGGCCTGCTTTTTGCGCTGATCGGCATTGGCTTGCTGGGCATTGCCGTCAATCTCACCCTCGACCGTCGCGACTTCCTCGCCCGGGCACAGACCGCCGATGGCATCGTCAGCCACTTGAATGCCGGTGGTTCGCATCCCGAGATCGCCTTCACCACCGTCAGCGGTGAAAAAATTTCCTACCCCCAGGGCGGCTTTATCTTCGGCTATCAGAAGGACCAACCGGTGCGGGTGCATTACCTGCCCGAGCAGCCGACGGCCAGCGCCATCGTCGATGCCCCGGCGGCACTGTGGGGCACTTCCGGGGTACTGGGTTTTATCGGCCTGGTGTTCACCCTTGTCGGCCTGCTGAAAGCCACTCGCCAGCGCGGTCGCGGTGCGGTTCATTCACATAAAGGACTTTGAACGTATGAGCTACAACATCCCACTCCCGGTTAATGAGAGTCGCTGGCAGTACCAGACCGCTAGCGGTGGTGGCCTGACCGTGGTCATGGTGGCTGGCAGTGGTGGCTCGATTATCCTGCGCTCGCCCCAGGGCGAAGACGTCAGCTACCGCTATGGCGGGGTTGGCGTGGGTGTCGGGTTTGGCGCCAGGCTGCCGCGCTTTGGCAAGATCAATATCCAGATCAAGGGCAAGGGTGTGGCTGCGGCCGGTGCGGCAGAGGCGTTTCCCAGCACTGGCAAGGTGTTTGTCAGCGACGCCCTGGTCGACCGCGACCTGAGCAGTGACGATATCACCGGCCCTTGCATGTATACCGAAGTGGGCGTGGGCCTGGGGATCGGCGGTTCGGCCACGGCCCTGCTGTTCGGGCTCGATCCCAAGTTGCTGGCGCTGTCGGTGGCCCTGAGCTCCAACCCGGCAACCTCGCTCATCGCTTCGACCACGGTCAACCGGCAACTGGCGCGCTCGGCCAAGGGCGCGGTGGTCATGGCTGGGGTGAATGCTGGCCTGCAGGCCGGTGGGGGCGCGGCGATCTACATGGGCTACCTGTTCTAGTCAGATTGTGCGAGCGTAGAACAATCCCGGCATCTAAAACCTGTGGGAATGAGTTCGCTCCCACAGGGCGTTGCACCCATAAAAATTGGTATGTGCCGAAAGCATAATGAAAATATTAGTCATCGCTTCGCTAGGGTTTTTATCGCTCATTCAAACATCACTATCCATTGCGGATAATGCCAATGGGAAAAATCTCTATCTACAGAGATGTGCCATGTGTCACGGAGCAGATATCAAGGGGACAGGGCCGTTGGCTCATAAAAGCAATCCTCCTACGCCTGACCTTACAACTGCCGCTTTCAAGAAACGACTGAGTGATTATCCGGGTGTCATTGTGTCGTCGATAATACTGCGACCCAATGGGGATTTGATTCCGAGGACCTTGCGAGAGAATGGTGTGAAGCTATCGCCGCATTCTTGGAGTGTTAAGGATTTTCGCGATTTGAATCAGTATATGGGTGGTGTGATTTCAAAGAGCCGATGATTTTTGGGCTGCTGTTGATCTATTGAGTGCGATAGAAACGGTTTGGGGTGGTGTGTATATCCGTTTCTGCGGTTACGGCGGCTTATGGTTCCGCTCTTACAGCCAGCCCTYTCAAGGTCTTTTGGCTTTAGCGGCCTTGAGCACCCGATCCGTCGACACRTGAGCATTCGCGGCTTTGCCTTCCAGCCACTCTTTGGATTTGGGCACCTTCGGGCCCCGTTTGCTCTTGGCGACGGCTTTGGGTAAGACGTTTTTCGCCAGCATCAGTAGGTACGGGGCCAGCCCATCTGYGGGGATGGGGATCGATAAGGGCTCTGCGGCAAGGCAATCTGCATGCCCTCATATCCGCTGCGTACCTGTACCGTCAGGTGAAAAATCGATGCTTCCCAATCGTCGGGCACGGTCTGACGATGGGCCTGTTCGACGCTGCGCTTGAGCACGGCCAAGACGTTGTAGGCCAGCACCGCCGATGCAAACCCGAGCAAGGCTGCCTTGGGGTTGCCCAAGGTTTGGATTTCACTGTCCAGCACCGATTCCAGGCGCTGGAACATCCCTTCGATGCTCCAGCGACGGCGGTACAAATCGGCGATTTGCTCAGCATTGATAGCGTCGGGCAAGTTGCTCCAGAACAACAGCGCGGTGTCGCCAGACTCGGTGGGGCTTTGCAGGGTCAGTTCGACACGCCGCCACTGGCGACCACCTTGAACTTCGATGATTTGCTCGCGCACGCTACCTGCCGCGACCGCGACAGGCTCCTGCCAGTTGCTTTCCTTAAGCAGGCGTGGATGCTTGCTTGGTTCGCGAATGATGAAGCAAGCCCCGGACTCTTCGCAGGCCTCCATGACAGGGAGCGTGCAGTAGAGTCGATCCGCCATCCACAGTTGCCCCGCACAGGCCTTTTCCAGCAAGGGCAGCACGCTGACACGCTCGCTGGCGTAGGCATCCTCACAAGGCTGAAGATCGACGACCTGGTCCAGATCAGGGTCGTAGACCACAACGGAAAAACCAGGCCGGGCAGCGCCTCTTTCACGGCGCAAAGGGCCCAGGCGCTTTTCGCTGGAGGGCAGATGGTTGCCATCGACGATCCGCAGTTGCCAGCCAGGCAAAATGGCTGAGTGCCCCAGCTCTTTTATCGTTGGAGTCAAGCGCTCTGCGCTGCCGATGATCAGAGCGCGCAACAGCGCAGGCTCTGTTCGGCTGACCTTGTCATACAGCGCCGCCAAACTGACAGGAAGGTCTTCCATCTGCCGCGCAGCGGCATGCAGTGAAGGCCGCAAGCCCAATGAAACAAGGGACATCAGCTCAACGATGGTTGAGAACAACAGCTCACGCGGGTACTGCCGTTGACGATGTTCTTCGAACATCTGATCGATCCATTCGGCAGGAACAGCNCCGCAAGCCCAATGAAACAAGGGACATCAGCTCAACGATGGTTGAGAACAACAGCTCACGCGGGTACTGCCGTTGACGATGTTCTTCGAACATCTGATCGATCCATTCGGCAGGAACAGCCTGCTCCAGAATCAATCGGGTCATGACACTGGCCGGTGCTTTTTTCTCAAACCGCGCTAGAACTTCTGCCCACATTGCTTTCGTCACCCTGACTGGAGTTTTGTGGGATTTTATCAAAGACCTTGAAAGGGCTGGCTCTTACAGCGGCTCACTTTTGAGAAGCGCAAAAGTAAGCAAAACGCTCCCGCCGCGAAGGGCCATCCATGGCCCAGCGCGGCTATCCCGGCATCCATGCCGGGATGCCCACTCCACAATGCCTGCGTTCGGCCAGCGTGGTTAACGGGGCGCCCGAGATCAACGTCCACCGCGAGGCGGCCTAACAGCCGACCTGGCTCTCCTGGTCGTACACCTGTCAGATCTGTGGGAGCAAAGCTTGCTCGCGATGAGGTCAGCACATCCAACATCACCGCAAGCTGACACACCGCCTTCGCGAGCCCGCTCCCACATTCAATCTTCAGTGAACACAAAATTTATATCCAACATAGAACCCCTGTGGGAGCGAGCCTGCTCGCGATGAGGCCGGCACATCCAACATCACCGCAAGCTGACACACCGTCTTCGCGAGCAAGCTCGCTCCCACAGGAGAAACGCGGTCTCACCAGGAACCAGGTCGGCTATCAGGCCGCCTCGCGGTGGACGTTGATCTCGGGCGCCCCGTTAACCACGCTGGCCGAACGCAGGCATTGCGCAGTGGGCCCACGGAGCAATGCCGGAGTGAGGGCATGCCGAACCTAAGCGAGGCACCAAGTGGTGGGGCAGAAGCGTTTTGGTTACTTTTGACTGGGCCGGCTCCCGGGCTCTTCAAAAGTGACCCGCCGTTGGGCGGAACCCTAAGCCGCCGTTACCGAAATAACGGATATAAACACCAAAAAAGCACCCATAAAAAAAGGCCACCCAAAGGCAGCCTTCAAAAACTAGAGAGGTTTTTTGCCTACACGGCCGCAACAGGACGCATGTAGGAGATTGGTGCGGTGCTGGCATCTTCGAACGTCACGACTTCCCAAGCATCTTTCTGCTCAATCAACTTGCGCAGCAGCTGGTTGTTCAGTGCATGGCCGGACTTGAAGCCCTTGAACTCACCAATCAGGCTATTGCCCAGCAGGTAGAGGTCGCCGATTGCATCGAGAATCTTGTGTTTGACGAATTCGTCTTCATAGCGAAGGCCGTCTTCGTTCAATACACCATCGGAATCGACCACGATCGCGTTTTCAACACTGCCGCCGAGTGCGAGGTTGTGCTTGCGCAGGTACTCGATGTCACTCATGAAACCAAAGGTACGGGCGCGGCTGACTTCTTTTACGAACGAAGTGCTGGAAAAATCCACGCTTGCACTCTGGGTGCGGTCACGGAAAACCGGGTGATCGAAATCGATCTCGAAGCTCACCTTGAAACCTTCGAAAGGGACGAAAGTGGCGCGCTTGTCGCCGTCTTCCACTGTCACTTCCCGCAGGATACGGATGAACTTCTTGGCGGCATCCTGCTCTTCCAGGCCTGCCGATTGAATCAGGAATACGAAGGGTCCGGCACTGCCATCCATGATCGGGACTTCGGACGCGGAGAGCTCGACGTAGGCGTTATCGATGCCCAGGCCAGCCATGGCCGAGAGCAAATGCTCCACCGTATCCACTTTGGTGTCACCGTTGACCAGAGTGGTCGACATAGTGGTTTCACCAACGTTTTCCGCGCGAGCAGGAATCTGCACCACAGGGTCGAGGTCGGCACGACAAAACACAATGCCGGTATCGATAGGCGCGGGCTTGAGGGTCAGGTAGACCTTCTCGCCGGAGTGCAAGCCGACACCTGTGGCACGGATAATATTCTTCAGGGTGCGTTGTTTAATCATGGCATGGGCCGCTTCAGCGCAAATTGCGAACTGGTATCAACAAAGGCTGGCGATGATAGCAGACCAGACCTTTGCTGAACACCAATCACCCGTATCCCCCTGATACATTTCATCAATCGGCCTGACGACGCAGGAAAGCCGGGATGTCCAGGTAATCCAGATCGTCTTGCGGATTCATCTTCGCGGCAGTCGCTGTACCGGCCTGGGCCTGGTTGCGCATGACGGTCGGACGGTCCAGGTCACGGTAGTTCACCGCAGGCGCTTCCTGACGCGAAGCCACTTGTTGTTGCGGTTGCGAAGCCATGGAGGTGTGAACGGTGTTGTCGATGACCTTCACAGGCTTCTCGATTTTCGCGCCCAGACCGGTGGCAACCACGGTAACGTGCAACTCGTCGCGCATGTCCGGATCGATAACGGTACCGACCTTGACCATTGCGTGCTCGGAAGCGAAGGCTTCGATGATGCTACCCACGTCGGAGTACTCACCCAGGGACAGGTCAGGACCGGCGGTGATGTTCACCAGGATGCCGCGTGCACCTTGCAGGTTCACGTCTTCGAGCAACGGGTTGCGGATGGCCGCTTCAGTGGCCTCGCGTGCACGGTTCGGACCGCTGGCGCAGCCAGTGCCCATCATCGCCATGCCCATTTCGCTCATGACAGTCCGTACGTCGGCAAAGTCGACGTTGATCATGCCTGGACGCTTGATGATGTCGGAGATACCGCGAACGGCACCGGCCAGTACGTCGTCAGCCTTGGCGAAAGCCGACAGCAGGCTTGCGTCTTTACCCAGGATGGTCAGCAGCTTCTCGTTGGGAATGGTGATCAACGAGTCGACGCTTTCAGACAGCAGACGAATACCTTCGTCGGCGATCTGCATACGCTTGCGGCCTTCGAAAGGGAACGGACGAGTCACCACCGCAACGGTGAGGATCCCCATTTCCTTGGCCACTTCGGCGATGATCGGCGCCGCACCGGTACCGGTGCCGCCGCCCATGCCCGTGGTGATGAACACCATGTTGGTGCCTTGCAGGACTTCTGCGATGCGCTCACGGTCTTCGAGAGCGGCCTGACGACCGACTTCCGGGTTGGCGCCGGCACCCAGGCCTTTGGTCACGCCCGTACCCAATTGCAGGATGGTCCGCGCGCCGATGGATTTCAGCGCCTGGGCATCAGTGTTGGCGCAGATGAATTCAACGCCTTCAATGTTGCTCTTGACCATGTGGTTGACAGCGTTGCCGCCGCCACCGCCGACACCGATTACTTTGATAACCGGGCTAGCGGGGATGTTGTCTACGAGTTCGAACATTTTCCCTCTCCTTTCATTCTCTAGTTTTTTCGCCTACTGCGTTTGCTGCGTCTTCCCGCGCCAAGCCTGAAACCTGCCGCTTGAAGCTTTGAAACTGTTTAAAAATTGCCTTTGACCCAAGCCTGGAGCCGCTCGAACAGCGGAGCCTTCGGCTCGTCGCTGCTGTAGCTGTCGCGGCTGCCGATGCCTGAGAACGAAATCCCGTCGGACTGCTTCTGCAGGCCGTACATCAACAGGCCCACGCCGGTGGAATAAATCGGGTTGCGGACCACGTCATCCAGGCCCTTGACGCCATGGGGCACGCCCAGGCGCACCGGCATGTGGAAAATCTCTTCGGCCAGCTCGACCGCGCCTTCCATCTTCGACGTACCGCCGGTCAGCACGATGCCGGCCGGGATCAGGTCTTCGTAGCCACTGCGACGCAGTTCAGCCTGGATCAGCGTGAACAGCTCGTCGTAACGCGGCTCGACCACCTCGGCCAGGGCCTGGCGCGACAGCTCGCGCGGTGGACGGTCGCCAACACTTGGTACCTTGATGGTTTCGCCGGCACCGGCCAGCTTCGCCAGGGCACAGGCGTAACGGATCTTGATTTCCTCGGCGTACTGGGTCGGGGTGCGCAACGCCATGGCGATGTCGTTGGTCACCTGGTCACCGGCAATCGGGATCACCGCCGTGTGGCGAATGGCGCCTTCGGTGAAGATCGCGATGTCGGTGGTGCCGCCGCCGATGTCCACCAGGCACACGCCCAGTTCTTTCTCATCGTCGGTCAGCACCGAGTAGGCCGAAGCCAGTTGCTCGAGGATGATGTCGTCGATTTCCAGGCCGCAGCGGCGCACGCATTTCTCGATGTTCTGCGCAGCGTTCACCGCACAGGTCACCACGTGGACCTTGGCTTCCAGGCGCACGCCGGACATGCCCAGGGGTTCACGCACGCCTTCCTGGTTATCGATCACGTAATCCTGCGGCAGGGTGTGCAGCACACGCTGGTCGGCCGGGATCGCGACGGCCTGGGCCGCGTCGAGCACGCGCTCAAGGTCGGCGGAACTGACTTCGCGATCACGAATGGCCACGATGCCGTGGGAATTCAGGCTGCGGATGTGATTGCCCGCCACGCCGACGAACGCCGAGTGGATCCGGCAACCGGCCATCAGCTGCGCCTCTTCGATGGCGCGCTGGATCGATTGCACGGTGGACTCGATGTTCACCACCACGCCTTTTTTCAAGCCACGGGACGGGTGCGTACCAATCCCGACGATGACCAGCGTGCCGTCGTCCGCGACTTCGCCTACCAGCGCCACCACCTTGGAAGTGCCGATATCGAGACCGACGATCATTTTCCCGCTTTGCACGTTTGCCATGGGTCCTGCCTCTTCTTAATTCTTCGCGACGGCGGGTGCGGCCGTCGTGGGCGCTACAGGTTCCCGCCAGCCAACAGCCAGGCCGTTGGCGTAGCGCAGATCGATGCGCGCAATGTTCGTAATCTGTTCTTTAAGCGTCTTGTCATAGATGGCGATGAAGCGGCGCATCTTTTCCACCAGGTTGCCGCGACCGAGCAACAGCTCGATGCCCGGCCCCGAGCTACCCGCGCCAGTGGTCAAAAACCAACTGCCGCGCTCACGCAACTCCAGGCGCGCGATGGAGAAGCCCAATGGCCGCAACATCTGGCTCAACACCTGGTATTGCTGCATCACTTGCTGCTGGGCCCGCTGTGGGCCGAACAGTTGTGGCAAATGTTCATAGTTGGCCAGTTCCCGCGGCGTAAACGCCTGGCCCTGGTTGTTCAACAACGACTCGTCACCCCAACGGGCCACCGGCAATTGCTCTTCCAGGCGGATCGACACCTGGTCAGGCCACACCCGGCGGACTTCGGCGTGGGCGATCCAAGGCATCTGCTCCAGTTCCTTGCGCATGCCCGCCAGGTCGATGGTGAAAAAACTCGACGCGACGAACGGAGCGATCCGCTGCTGCACGGCCTGCTGGCTGATGTAGCTCAGGTCGCCCTGGACGTTGATCCGGGCGATCGGCCGGTCGGCATAAGGCAGCAATCGTTGCGCGCCTTCATACGTACCGAACCCCAACGCCACCAGCAGCACCGGCCAGAACAAGCTCTTGAGAAAACCAAAATTGGCTTTCGGCAAGCGCGCCGACATCGGCTCTTTGGCCACCATTCGGCTGGCACCCCGCGGCACCGGCTTGCGACCGGGTGCGGATGGCTGATGACGAAGCGATGCGCCTTGCATGGCTTAACCTCTTGGCTCTTGATGGCCGACACTGGCGGCCAGGATCGACACCACCAGTTGCTGGAAATCCAGACCGGCGGCGCGCGCCGCCATCGGCACCAGGCTGTGGTCGGTCATGCCGGGCGCGGTGTTGACTTCCAGGAACCAGAACTGCCCATCGGCGTCCTGCATCACGTCTGCCCTGCCCCAACCGGCGATACCCAGCGCCTCACAGGCCTTGGCCGTGAGGTCCATCAGTTCTTTTTCCTTGGCGGCGTCCAGCCCGCAGGGAATGCGGTACTGGGTATCGTTGGCGACGTACTTGGCGTCGTAGTCATAGAACGTGTGGGGCGTGCCCAGCGCAATCGGAGGCAATACCTGGTCACGCAGGGTGGCGATGGTGAACTCGGGACCGGTGATCCATTGTTCGACCAACACTTGCGAATCGTAGGAACTGGCGTCTTTCCATGCCGCGGTCAACTCAGGCAGCGAATTCACTTTCGCCATGCCGATACTTGAACCTTCATGGGCCGGTTTGACGATCAAAGGGAAGCCCAGTTCCGTGGCCGCCGAAATACAATCGGCCTCGGACGCCAGCACGGCGTGACGCGGTGTTGGAATGCCAAGGCTGTGCCAGACCTGCTTGGTGCGCAGCTTGTCCATCGCCAGGGCGGATGCCAGGATGCCGCTGCCGGTGTAGGGAATGCCCAGGCATTCGAGCAGGCCTTGCATGCTGCCGTCTTCACCGCCGCGGCCATGAAGGATGATGAATGCGCGGTCGATCTTTTCGCTCAGCAGACGTTGCAGGAAGTCGTCGCCCACATCGATGCCGAATGCGTCGACACCGGCGCCTTGCAGGGCTTGCAGCACGGCATTACCGGACTTGAGGGACACCTCGCGCTCGGCGCTCTTGCCGCCGAACAGCACGGCAACACGGCCGAAGGCTTTCGGATCAAGGGTCGAGACCAGGTTGGCGTAGGCAGCAGTCATTTCAGTTTCCCCTCGCTGGCAGCCACGATTGCCCCGGCGAATAACGGACTGTTCAACAGTTTCGGGGCCAGGCCTCCAATGTCACCGGCACCCTGGCACAGCAGGATGTCGCCGGCGCGCAGCAGCGGCTTGACCAACGGCGCGAGATCCACGCCGCGTTCGATGTAGATCGGGTCCAACTGGCCGCGCTGGCGAATGCTGTGGCACAGCTGGCGGCTGTCGGCCCCTGGGATCGGCTCTTCACCGGCCGGGTAGACTTCCATCAACAGCAGCACGTTGGCGTCAGCCAGCACCTGGACGAAATCGTCGTACAGGTCGCGGGTGCGGCTATAGCGGTGCGGCTGGTAGACCATCACCAGGCGCCGCTCCGGCCAGCCACCGCGCACGGCCTTGATCACCGCCGCGACTTCGGTCGGGTGGTGGCCGTAGTCGTCCACCAGCATCACGTTGCCGCCGTCCACCGGCAGTTCGCCGTAGACCTGGAAACGTCGGCCCACGCCCTGGAACCCGGACAGGCCCTGGACGATGGCTTCATCGCTGACGCCTTCGTCGGTGGCGATGCAAATGGTGGCCAAGGCGTTGAGCACGTTGTGGTTGCCGGGCATGTTCACCGACACATCCAATGGCTCGCGATCAGGGCGCAGCACGGTGAAGAACGTCTGCATGCCCTGTTGGCGCACGTTGATGGCGCGCACGTCGGCTTCTTCGCCAAAACCGTAGGTCATGGTCGGACGCTTGATCAGCGGCAGGATTTCGCGCACCACCGGGTCGTCCAGGCACACCACCGCCAAACCGTAGAACGGCAGGTTGTGCAGGAACTCGACGAAGGTTTTCTTCAGTTTGTTGAAGTCGCCGTCGTAGGTCGCCATGTGGTCGGCGTCGATGTTGGTGACCACGGCCACCAGCGGTTGCAGATGCAGGAAGCTCGCATCGCTCTCGTCGGCTTCGGCGATCAGGTAGCGGCTGGTGCCCAGTTGGGCATTGGTGCCCGCGGCGTTCAGGCGACCGCCGATCACGAAAGTCGGGTCCAGGCCACCGGCCGCGAACACCGAGGCGATCAGGCTGGTGGTGGTGGTCTTGCCGTGGGTACCGGCGACGGCGATGCCGTGGCGATAGCGCATCAGCTCAGCCAGCATCTCGGCCCGTGGCACCACGGGGATACGGCGCTCCAGGGCGGTGGCGACTTCCGGGTTGGAAGTGTTCACAGCACTGGAAACCACCAGCACGTCGGCATTGGCGGCGTTCTCGGCACGGTGGCCGATAAAGATCTGCGCGCCGAACGATTCCAGGCGCTCGGTGACCGGGGAGGCCTTCAGGTCGGAACCCGAGACCTGGTAACCCAGGTTCAACAGCACCTCGGCGATCCCGCACATGCCCACGCCGCCGATACCGACGAAGTGGATGCGGCGGATACGGCGCATTTCCGGTTGCGGCATGGCTTTGCGATTCTCAACCATGGGCCACCTCCAGGCAGGTATCGACCACTTGGGTCGTGGCATCGGGTTTGGCCAGGCGGCGGGCGGCGCGGGCCATGTCTTCAAGTCGTTGCGGCTGCATCAAAACCTCTGTCAGGCGGGCGGCAAGATCCGCGGCGCCAGTCGTTCTTTGCGGCATCAGGAAGGCAGCGCCTTCACGGGCCAAATAATCGGCGTTACGGGTCTGGTGATCGTCGATGGCGTGGGGCAAAGGCACCAGCATCGAAGGCAGACCGGCGGCAGCCAGTTCACTGATAGTCAGCGCGCCTGCGCGGCAGACCACCAGGTCGGCCCAGCCATAGGCTTGGGCCATGTCTTTGATGAAAGGCTGTACTTGCGCCTCGACGCCAGCGGCGCGGTAGCGCTCGGCGGTCACTTCATCGTGGTTTTTGCCGGCCTGGTGAAACACTTCCGGGCGCAGTTCAGGGGCGACCTGCGACAGGGCTTCGGGCAGCAATTTGTTCAACGGTTCTGCCCCCAGGCTTCCGCCCAGGACCAGCAAACGCGCTTTGCGTCCGGCCAGGGCCGGGCGCGGTGTATCGAAAAACAGCTCGGTACGCACCGGATTACCGGTGGTGCGGCGGCTGCCCGACAGGGTAAAGGTGTCGGGAAAGGCTTCACAGACCCGGGCGGCCAACGGCACCAGTAACCGATTGGCGGTACCGGCCACGGCGTTCTGTTCGTGAACGATCACCGGCACACCGGCCAATTTCGCCGCAACACCGCCAGGACCGGTCACATAACCGCCAAACCCCACCACGCACACCGGACGCAACCGACGGATGATCGCCCGCGCCTGCCAGACCGACTTGAGCAGCATCAGCGGCGCCTTGAGCAACGACAACTTGCCCTTGCCCCGCAGGCCGCTGGCGTCGATCCGGTGCAGCTCAAGGCCAGCAGCTGGCACCAGTTCGTTCTCGATGCCCCGTGGCGTGCCCAGCCAGTGCACGGTGTAGCCGCGCGCCTGGAACTCCCGGGCACAGGCCAGCGCCGGGAATACGTGCCCGCCGGTACCGCCCGCCATGATCAGCACGTTAGCGCCCATGAGTCGGCTCCTCGGCGAAGTCGCTCTCCTGGAATTCCATCTCTTCGCTGCCCAGGTGGGTTCGACTCTCCCATTCGATGCGCAGCAACAGGCCAAGACAGGCACAGCAGATCACCAGGGAGCTGCCGCCATAACTGAGGAACGGCAGCGTCAGGCCCTTGGTCGGCAACAGGCCGACGTTCACGCCGATGTTGATCAGGAACTGGCCGATCCACAGGAACGACAAGCCATACGCCACGTAAGCGGCAAAAAACTGCTTGGCTTTCTCGGCCCACAAGCCGATGTACATGCCGCGCACGCAGACGAACACGAACAAGGCAACGGTGCACAGGGAGCCGACCACGCCCAGCTCTTCGGCCAATACCGAGAACACGAAGTCGGTGTGGGCTTCCGGCAGGTAGAACTGCTTCTGCACGCTGTTGCCCAGGCCTACGCCCAGCCATTCGCCGCGACCGAAGGCGATCAGCGCCTGGGTCAATTGATAGCCGGAACCGAACTGGTCGGCCCACGGGTCGGTGAAAGTGATCAAGCGTGCCATCCGATAAGGCTGCGCCTGGACCAATACGGTCACGGCCGCCACTGCCAATGCCACCATCAGGATGAAACGGAACAGCCCGACGCCACCCAGGAACAGCATCGCCGCCGCCGCGCCCATCATCACCACCGTGGCGCCGAAGTCCGGCTCCATCAGCAGCAGGCCCGCCATCGGCAGCAACACGATGAACGGCTTGAAAAAGCCCATCCAGCTCTCGCGCACTTCTTTCTGGCGACGCACCAGGTAACCGGCCAGGAAAATCACCACGAAGACCTTGGCGATTTCCGAAGGCTGCACGTTGAAGAAACTGAAGCCGATCCAGCGCATGGAGCCGTTGACCTCGCGGCCAATGCCCGGCACCAGCACCATCACCAACAGGCCGAAGGCACCGAGCAGCATCATCCAGCCCAGGCGCTGCCAGGTAGCGATCGGCACCATCATGGTGACGATGCACGCGCCCAGGCCGATCACCAGGTAGATCAGGTGGCGGATCATGTGATAAAGCGTGTTGCCCGACTGCACCGCGGCCACTTCCGACGACGCGGAGGTGATCATCACCAGGCCCAGGCCCAGCAAGGCCAGGCAACCGGCAAGCATCGGGAAATCCAGGTCGATGCCGCGCCCGGTGATCAGCGGCGACGGGTACGGCTTGATGATGTTCATCAGGCTCATGCCAAGTCCTCCGCGGCCCGGGCAAACAACTGCCCACGCTCTTCGTAGTTCTTGAACATGTCGAAACTGGCGCAGGCCGGCGACAACAGCACCGCATCGCCCGGGTGCGCAAGAGCGCGGCATTGCTGCACCGCCTCGTCCAGCGAACCAACGCGAACCAGCGGCACGGCATCGCCGAAGGCCTGGGCGATCAATTCGCGATCGCGGCCCATCAGCACCACGGCACGGCAGTTGGCCGCCACCGGGTCGCGCAAGTCCTTGAAGTCGGCGCCCTTGCCGTCGCCGCCGACGATCAGCACGAGCTTGCCTTCGATGTCCGCGCCCAGCCCTTCGATGGCCGCCAGTGCGGCACCGACGTTGGTGGCCTTGGAGTCGTTGTACCAGGCCACGCCGTCCAGGTCGCGTACCCACTGGCAGCGGTGCTCAAGACCGGCGAAGGTACGCAGGGCCGAGAGCATGGCGTCGAACGGCAGGCCGACTGCATGCCCCAGGGCCAACGCGGCCAGGGCATTGGCCTGGTTGTGGGCGCCACGAATCTTCAGTTCGCGCACCGGCATCAGGTTCTGGAATTCGAAGGCCAGGTATTTCTCGCCATTCTCTTCGCGCAGCCCGAAGCCTTTGAAGTCCGGCACGCCCAGGCCGAAGGACCAGCACGGCATGCCCTCGCCCAACAACGGACGAGTCAGGGCGTCCTGGCGGTTGAACACCACTTGCCGGGCACCACGGAAGATCCGGTGCTTGGCCAGGTGATAAGCCGGCAGGCCGCTGTAGCGGTCCATGTGGTCTTCGCTGACGTTGAGCACGGTCGCCACTTCGGCGCCCAGGTGGTCGGTGGTTTCCAGCTGGAAGCTCGACAGTTCCATCACGTACAGCTCGACGTCGTCACTGAGCAGGTCCAGCGCCGGGGTACCGAGGTTGCCGCCCACGGCGACGCGCTTGCCGGCCGCCGCGGCCATCTCGCCCACCAGGGTGGTGACGGTGCTCTTGGCATTGGAACCGCTGATGGCGACGATTGGCGCCTTGGCGTTACGCGCGAACAGCTCGATGTCGCCGGACAATTTCACGCCACGGGCAGCGGCCGCCTGCAGGGCCGGAGTCGCCAGGGCCAGGCCGGGGCTCACGTAGAGCTCATCGGCGCGGCACAGGAATTCGACGTCCAGCTCGCCACAACGCACGTCCACCTGCGGATAGTCACGGCGCAGCGTGGCCAGCTCAGGTGGATTTTCCCGCGTATCGGCCACGGCAAACGACACGCCCCGGTTCGCCAGGAAGCGAACCAGGGACATGCCGCTCTTGCCGAGGCCGACAACGATGCGGAAGTGGTCAGAAGCGATCAGGGACACTCGTTCTACCTCAGCTTCAGGGTGGCAAGGCCAATCAGCACCAGAATCACGGTGATGATCCAGAAACGGACGATCACACGCGGCTCGGGCCAGCCCTTGAGTTCAAAGTGGTGGTGGATCGGCGCCATGCGGAATACGCGGCGGCCGGTCAATTTAAAGGAAGCAACCTGAATGACGACTGACAGGGTCTCCATCACGAACACACCGCCCATGATGAACAGGACGATTTCCTGGCGAACGATGACCGCGATGGTGCCCAGGGCCGCGCCCAGCGCCAGCGCGCCGACGTCGCCCATGAAGACTTGCGCCGGGTAGGTGTTGAACCACAGGAAGCCCAGACCGGCACCGATCAGCGCACCGCAGAACACGATCAGCTCGCCCGCCCCTGGCACATAGGGGATCAGCAGGTATTCGGCGAATTTCACGTTACCCGACAGGTAGCAGAAGATCCCCAGCGCACCGCCGACCATGACCGTGGGCATGATCGCCAGGCCATCGAGGCCGTCGGTGAGGTTGACCGCGTTGCTCGAACCGACGATCACCAGGTAGGTCAGCACGATGAAACCTGCGCCCAGCGGGATGCTGTAGTCCTTGAGCATCGGCAGGATCAGGGTGGTCTCCACCGGCGAAGCGGCGGTCATATAAAGGAAGATCGCCGCGCCGAGGCCGAACACCGACTGCCAGAAATACTTCCAGCGGCTTGGCAGCCCACGGGAGTTCTTCTCGATGACCTTGCGATAGTCGTCGACCCAGCCGATGGCGCCGAATAACAAGGTCACCAGCAGCACGACCCAGACATACCGGTTCGCCAGGTCGGCCCAGAGCAAGGTGCTGATGCCGATGGACGACAGGATCAGCGCGCCGCCCATGGTCGGGGTGCCGGATTTGGACAGATGCGATTGCGGGCCGTCGTTACGAACCGACTGGCCGATTTGCAGGTTCTGCAGAGTGCGGATCATCCACGGGCCCAGGAACAGCGACAACGACAGCGCGGTCAGCACACCCAGGATCCCGCGCAGGGTCAGGTACTGGAAGACCGCGAAGCCTTTGTGAAACTGTTGCAGGTACTCCGCTAGCAGCAGCAGCATTAATGTTTCTCCGTGGAGGCGCCGCACAGCGCCGCGACGATGTTTTCCATCGCTGCGCTGCGTGAGCCCTTGATCAATAAGGTGGTGTTCGGGTCCTGCTCGGCGCCCAGGGCCTGGATCAGTTCGGCCTGAGTGGTGAAATGCCGTGCGTGCTCGCCAAACGCGGCGACCGCATGGGCCATCATCGGGCCGACCGCATACAGCGCGTCGACCTTGCCGCGCGCATAGGCACCGACGTCGTGATGCCCCTGTTGCGCCCACTCGCCCAGTTCACCGATATCCCCCAGCACCAATACGGTACGGCCGGAGAAACCGGCGAGGATATCCACGGCCGCGCACATGGACGACGGGTTGGCGTTATAGGTGTCGTCGATCACGCGCATGCCATTGCTGGCCAGTTGCGCGACGGAGCGCCCCTTGACCGGCTGCACGGCGTTCAACCCGGCGACGATGCCCGGCAGCGACACGCCCAGCGCATGGGCGGCAGCCGCCGCGGCCAGGGCGTTGGCAACGTTATGGGTGCCAAGCAGGTTCAACTGCACCCGCTCGGCGCCATCCGGGCTGTGCAGGTTGAAGGCCGGGCAACCGCGAGCATCGCGGTCCAGGTCGCTGGCGTAGAAATTCGCGGCGAGGTTGCTCAGGGCAAAGGTCAGCACCTTGCGCTCGCCCGCCCGGGTCTTCCAGATTTCGAAGGCCTTGTCGTCGAGATTCAGCACAGCGACGCCATCGGCATCCAGTCCCTCGATGATCTCGCCCTTGGCCTCGACGATTTTTTCCGGGCCGCCGAACTCACCGACGTGAGCAGTCCCGGCATTGTTGAGCACCGCCACATGAGGCTTGGTCATGCCCACGGTGTAGGCAATCTCGCCGAGCCGCGAAGCGCCCAGTTCGATGACCGCGGCGCTGTGTTCCGGCGCCAGCTCCAGCAGGGTCAGTGGCACGCCGAGGTCGTTGTTCAGGTTGCCACGGGTCGCCAGCACCGGACCGCGGGTGCGCAGGATGCTGGCCAGCATTTCCTTGACCGTGGTCTTGCCGCTGGAGCCGGTGATGGCTGCGACCGGGTTGCCATAGGCCGCGCGGTTCAGCGCACCGAGCTGGCCCAGGGCCAGGCGGGTGTCGTTGACGAGCAATTGCGGCAGCGTGCTGTTGCTCACTTCGCGCTCGACCAGGGCCGCGACCGCACCTTTGGCGGCGACCTCGTTCAAGTAATCGTGACCATCGAAGCGCGGCCCAGCCAGAGCGACGAACAGTTGCCCCGGCGCGATCGCCCGACTGTCGATGCTGACGCCGTTGAAGGTGGCGTCCGCGGCGATGAGGCGCGCATTCAGGGCGTTGGTCAGTTCGCTGAGCTTCAGGGCCTTAAGCATGGGCCACCTCCCACGCGGTCAGGGCGTGATCGGCTTCCACCAGATCGGAGAAAGCGTGGCGTTCGCCGTTGATTTCCTGATAGTCCTCATGGCCTTTGCCGGCCAGGACGATGACATCGTCCGCCGAGGCGCTGGCGATCAACTGGGCAATGGCCTGGCCGCGACCAGCCACGAAGGTGACGTTATCCACAGCCGCAAAACCAGCACGGATGTCGTCGAAAATCCGCTGCGGGTCTTCGCTGCGTGGGTTGTCGTCGGTGACCAGCACGCCGTCTGCCAGCCGCTCCACCACTTCGGCCATCAATGGGCGTTTGCCGCGATCGCGATCGCCACCGCAGCCGAACAGGCACAGCAACCTGCCCTTGGCGTGAGGACGCAAGGCCGTGAGAACTTTTTCCAACGCGTCGGGGGTATGGGCGTAATCGACCACAACCAGTGGTTGAGTCCCACCGCCCAAACGCTGCATGCGGCCGGCCGGGCCCTCGAGCTTCGGCAAGACCTTGAGAATTTCGTCCAGCGCGTAGTCCAGGCCGAGCAAGGCGCCGATGGCCGCCAAGACGTTGCTCAGGTTGAAGCGGCCGAGCAAGGTGCTGCGCAAATGGTGCTCGCCCTGGGGCGTGACCAAGGTGGCGCGCACGCCTTCGTCATTGAATTGCGCCTGGCGTACATAAAGGTAGGCGCTGGCATCTTCCAGGCTGTAGGTGATCAACCGCGACTCGCGCTTTTCGGCAGCCAGTTGCCGACCGAATTCGTCATCAAGGTTGATGACCCGGCACTTCAGGTCATTCCAGGCAAACAGCTTGGCCTTGGCTTCACCGTAGGCCTGCATGGTGCCGTGGTAATCCAGATGATCCCGGGACAGGTTGGTCAACACCGCGACATCGAATGCCAGGGCGGTCACACGGCCCTGATCCAAACCGTGGGAAGAGACTTCCATCGCAACGGCCTTGGCACCGGCCTTTTTCAGGTCCGCCAAGGTCGCTTGCACGGCAATCGGGTTCGGCGTGGTGTGCAGTCCGCTTTCCAGCGCGCCATGGAAGCCGTTGCCCAGGGTCCCGACAATGCCGCAATGCTGGCCGAGCAGGTCGAGGGCCTGGGCCACCAGTTGGGTCACGCTGGTCTTGCCGTTGGTGCCGGTCACGCCCACCAGGTTCAGGTGACGGCTCGGGTCGCCATAGAATCGCCCGGCGATGTCCGACAGCTGCGCCGCCAGGCCCTTGACCGGAATCAGCGGAACGTCGGTGATCGGCAGCACTGTCGCGCCTTGCACTTCATAAGCCACGGCAGCCGCGCCACGCTTCAGGGCATCGGCAATATGGTCGCGACCATCGAAACGGGCACCCGGCACCGCCAGGAACAAATCCCCGGCGCGGACATTGCGGCTGTCCAGGGCCAGTTCACGAATCAGCAGATCGTGACCGGCGTGGGCAAAAATCTTGTTCAGGCTCAGGGACATCAGCCACGCCCTCCTTCGGCTTTCAAGGGAACGACCGGTGCGGTATTGGCCTGCTGGGTCGGCGGCAGGTTATCCGGGGTAATGTTCATCAGGCGCAGGGTGCCGGACATGACTTTGCTGAACACTGGCGCCGAGACCAGGCCACCGAAGTAGCCGGCCTTGCTCGGTTCATCGATGACCACGACGATGGCGTAGCGCGGGTCGCTCATCGGGCCGAAGCCGGCAAACAGCGAACGGTAGGAATTCTCGGCGTAGCCTTTGGTGCCCACGGAGGTCTTACGGGCCGTACCCGATTTACCTGCCACGTGATAGGCCGGCACCTGGGCGCGATAGACACCACGCGGCGCCTCGATCACCTGTTGCAGCATGCCCTGCATGGTCTTGGCGACGTTCTCCGGGATCACCTGGGTGGTCTGCGGCGCCTTGTCGGTCTTGATCAGGGTCAGCGGGGCGATACGGCCATTGTTGGCCAGCGCGGAGAACGCGTGGACCAGTTGGATCGCCGTCACGGAAACACCGTAGCCATAGGACAGGGTGGCGGTTTCCGCCTTGCGCCAGTCACGGTAGTTGGGCAGGTTGCCGACACGCTCGCCCGGGAAGCCCAGGCCGGTGTCCTGGCCGAGGCCGATTTTCTGGGCCAGGCGATAAATCGTCTCGCCGCCGATATCGAAGGCGATCTTGCTCATGCCCACGTTACTGGAGTTGATCAGGATGCCGGTCAGGTCGAGCACCGGGCCTTCGGTCTTGGACACGTCACGAATGGTGTACTTGCCGATCTGCAGGGTGCCCGGGTACACCTCGACGGTGTCGCTCGGTTTCCAGCGCCCGGTTTCCAGGGCGGCGGCCATGGACACGGCTTTCATGGTCGAACCGGGCTCGAACACGTCGATCATCGCGCGGTTGCGCATCATCGCCGGTTGCAGGTTGCGACGGTTGTTCGGGTTGTAGGTCGGCTGGTTGACCATGGCCAGGATCTCGCCGGTCTTCACGTCCATGATCACCAGGCTGCCGGCCTTGGCACCGTTCTCGACGATGGCATTGCGCAGCTCACGGTTGGCCAGGTATTGCAGGCGCAGGTCAATGGACAACGCCAAGGGCTTGCCGGCCTTGGCGTTTTTGGTGACTTGGACATCCTTGATCAGCCTGCCGCGCCGATCCTTGATGACTTGGCGCTTGCCGGCGACCCCGGCGAGCCATTCGTCATAGGCCAGTTCGACACCTTCCCGCCCTCGGTCATCAATGTCGGTAAACCCCACCATATGGGCCGTGACTTCACCAGCCGGGTAGAAACGCCGGAACTCTTCGATGCCGTAGACACCAGGTACTTTCAGGTCGAGCACACTCTGGCCCTGCTCGGGCGTCAGGCCGCGCACCAGATAAATGAATTCCTTGTTGGCCTGGGCTTCGAGGCGCTCGGCCAGGGCCTTGGGATCCTGCCCGAGGGCCGCGGCCAGTGCCGGCCATTTTTCCTTGGCCAGCTGCATTTCCTTGGCGTTGGCCCACAAGGTGGTCACCGGGGTGCTCACGGCCAGGGGTTCGCCATTGCGGTCGGTGATCAGGCCACGGTGAGCCGGGATCGGAATATGACGCACGCTGCGAGCATCGCCCTGACCCTTGAGGAAATCACGGTCGACAACCTGCAGGTCGATGATGCGCCACGAAATCGCCGCCACCATGACCCCGAGCAAACCCAGGACCAGACGAAACCGCCACGGGAACAGCGCCCCTTCGAGTTTCATCATGGCGCCACCATCTGCACTTCGGCGGCGCCGGGAATGCGCATTTTCAGCTGTTCGGTGGCCAACACTTCGATACGGCTATGGGCGGTCCAGGTGCTCTGCTCCAGGATCAACCGGCCCCACTCGGCCTGCGCCTTGTCGCGCACGCTCAGCTCGTTGTAAAGGTTATTGAGCAACTGCCGGTTCCAGTGCGCGCTATAGGACACGCCGATGGCCGACACGAGCACGCCGATAAACAGCAGCAGCATGAAAAAGCTGCCGCCTGGCAGTGGCTTGGCGAAGAGCTTGCTCACCGCAACTTCTCCGCGACACGCATGACGGCGCTACGGGCACGTGGGTTGGCCTTGAGTTCAGCCTCGGAGGCGAACTGCGCTTTGCCATGGATCTTGATTTTTGGCACGAAGGCTTCGAAACGCACCGGCAGGTTGCGCGGCAGGTTATCGGCTTCGCCTTTGGTGAGCTTGCGCATGAACAGCTTGACGATGCGGTCTTCCAGGGAATGGAAGCTGATCACCACCAACCGACCGCCGACTTCCAGCGCCTCAAGCGCCGCTTCGAGACCGACTTCCAGATCGCCCAGCTCGTTATTGACGTGGATGCGCAAGCCCTGGAAAGCACGGGTCGCCGGGTTCTTGCCCTTTTCCCAAGCCGGATTGGCAACTTTCAACACCTCGGCCAGGTCACCGGTGCGCTCGAATGGCTTGATGTCGCGCCGCTCGACCACGGCACGGGCCATACGGCCGGAGAAACGCTCTTCACCGTACTCCTTGAAAACGCGGGCGATTTCTTCCACCGGGGCAGTGTTGACGAATTCGGCGGCGCTGATGCCACGGGACGGGTCCATGCGCATGTCCAGCGGGCCGTCATTAAGGAAGCTGAAGCCGCGCTCCGGGTCGTCCAGTTGTGGCGAAGACACGCCCAGGTCGAGCAGCACGCCACTGACCTTGCCGGCCAGGCCACGCTCGGCGACCTCCGAAGCCAGTTCGGCAAAGCTGCGCTGCACAATGACAAAGCGGCCGTCTTCGGCCGCCAGCGCTTGCCCGGTGGCAATCGCTTGAGGATCCTTGTCGAACCCCAGCAGCCGGCCACCCGGACCGAGCTTGCTGAGAATCAACCGGCTGTGTCCGCCACGCCCGAACGTACCGTCCAGATAGCAGCCATCAGGACGTACGGCGAGAGCCTCGACGGCTTCGTCCAGCAGTACGGTGATGTGGTTAAAGCCGCTATCAATAGTCACAGGATCAAATCACGCAGTTCATCAGGCATGGCGCCCGGTTGTTGAATAGCAGCGAGGTCGGCGGCAGAAACCGCATTCCAGGCATCTTCGTCCCACAGCTGGAACTTGTTCAGTTGGCCCACCAGCATCGCGCGCTTGTCCAGCTTGGCGTACTCGCGCAGGCGCGGTGGAACCAGGAAACGACCGCTGCCATCGAGTTCGAGGTCGACGGCATTACCAATCAGCAAGCGTTGCAAACGGCGGTTTTCTTCCCGTAGCGAAGGCAGTGCGCGCAGTTTGGTTTCGATGATTTCCCACTCATCAAGAGGGTAAACACACAAACATGGGTCAACGGCGTCGATCGTGACGATTAACTGCCCAGAACTTCGCGAAACGAGCTCGTCACGATACCGGCTCGGCATGGCGAGACGGCCTTTTGCATCGAGACTGATAGCGTTAGCTCCGCGAAACACGTCTGCGTTTCTCCACTTTTTGGCGTTTTACCTTCAAAAAAACCCACTTCATGCCACTTTCCGCCACTTGCGCACACTATAGGAATGCGCCCACCGCACCGTCAAGGCGCGGATTGAAGGAAAAGCCTTATAGATCGGAGATTTAGAAGCGTTTCAGGAGGGGTAACAAGAATCTGACGTAGGAATTTTCGCCTCAACCCGAATGAGCACAGGAAGCTGCGCGCACAAGTTAAAGTGATTTGTTAAGAGTAAGATTTTTTTGGTATTAGGAACTGCGTCTGCCAGTGATTCCGGCAGGGAGGGAAAAAGGTGGAGAGTCGATCTGTAAGCCGGGTTCTGTCTTGAACAGTCATTCGTCTACGATGGCCATCACTGGACATCTTTAGCAACCTACCCGGTCCCAGCGCGGGCCACGCCTTGGGACCCTATTTGGTCTTGCTCCAAGTGGGGTTTACCTAGCCACGAACTGTTGCCAGACGTGCGGTGCGCTCTTACCGCACCTTTTCACCCTTACCGGCGCCGAAGCGCTTAGGCGGTTATTTTCTGTGGCACTTTCCGTAGGCTCACGCCTCCCAGGCATTACCTGGCACTTCGCCCTATGGAGCCCGGACTTTCCTCCCCCCCCTAATTCTCATAGAGGGCAGCGACTGTCCGATCGACTCTCCGCCGCGAAGGTTAACGGTAGAGCGCTTGAAGAACAAGCGCTAAAAGCCCCGGGCCAGCACCGTGTCCCGGTTTCACTGGTCTTTCTGTTTTTCCAGTGCGATCTGATACAGCACATTCTTGCGCTCGCCGGTGATCTGCGCCGCAAGGGCCGCGGCGCGCTTGAGGGGCATTTCCTCGAGCAGCAGGTTCAGGACGCGCATCGCTTCGCTGCTGACAGCGTCTTCACTTTCCGGGGCTGTCCACCCGGCCACCAGCACGACACACTCGCCGCGCTGCTGGTTGCTGTCGCTTTCGACAAACGCCCGCAGCTCCGCCAATGGCAACCCCTTGAGGGTTTCGAAGGTCTTGGTCAACTCACGAGCCAGCAGCGCCGGGCGCTCGGCGCCGAACACCAGCTCCATGTCTTGCAGGCACTCCAGAATGCGGTGCGGTGCCTCATAGAAGATCAGCGTGCGCGGCTCTTCCTTTATAGCTTCCAGGCGCGCCCGTCGCCCCACCGCCTTGGCCGGCAGAAAACCTTCGAAAATGAAACGGTCCGACGGCAGGCCCGCCGCCGACAGCGCCGCGATCAATGCACAAGCCCCGGGCACCGGCACCACGCTGATGCCTGCCGCCCGGGCCTGACGCACCAGATGATAGCCAGGGTCGGAAATCAGTGGCGTACCGGCATCGGAAATCAGCGCGACGTTATCGCCCGCCAGCAGCCGGGTAATGAAACGACTGCCTTCATCCCGTTCATTGTGTTCATGACAGGCGGCCAACGGCGTGGAAATGCCGAAATGCTGCAGCAGGCGCTGGGAGTGACGCGTGTCTTCGGCTGCGATCAAAGCAACTTCCTGCAGGATTTTCAGCGCCCGGGCACTGATATCGTCCAGGTTGCCGATGGGCGTCGCCACCACATAAAGCGAGCCGGCAGCGGAATTCAAAGCACCTGGAGCAGTCAAGACACATACCTCATGATCGGTAAAAACCGCCATTGTAGCGTGTAGCGGCCGTCTCGGCTGTTCGCGGTAATGGGTAACCCGAGGCAATGCCGCTCACTGGAAGGTTACACAAGCCCTTGTGCCGAGGAAGCTTGCTCCCGCTCGGTTGCGCCCGTAGGAGCTGACGAGCGAAGCGAGGCTGCGATCTTTCCCCTGCCACTTGAGTTTCAAGCGAAAGATCAAAAGATCGCAGGCTTCGCCAGCTCCTACAGGGCCCAGCGGGAGCAAGCTCCCTCGCCACAGGGGTCAATAGCCCCGTCTTTTTAAGCTGCACCGCACTCTTTGAAATACCTAAATTGATCGATTCACACCACTAACATCGCGCCCCGGCCAGTGCTTGGGTACAATTCGACGCTAATTTGATCTCGTATCAGGAACACTTACATGATCGCTTGCCTGCGGCTGCTCTCCGCCCTCTGCCTCGCTGCCCTCCTGGCGGCTTGCGCCAGCTCGCCCTCGTCCAGCCTTGGCGAACTTCCACGCACCCCGGATGCCAGTATCGAGCAGTTGCTCGAACAGGCCACTCAAAGCAAAAATCCGGAAAAAGCCGCCCTGCTGCGCCTGAGCGCTGCCGACCTGGCCTACCGCCAGGGCAATGCCGGCCAGTCCGCACAAATCCTGCAACAAGTGCCGATGGAACAACTCAAGCCCGGCCAGCAGATTTTCGCCAGCACGCTGTCGGCTGAACTGGCGATGACCCGCAACCAGCCCAAGGCGGCACTGACCGCCCTGAGCCACCCAAGCCTGCAACACCTGAGCGAAATGCCGGCGGAGCAACAGGTTCGCACCGGTACCGCCCGCGCCCGCGCCCTGGAGGCCGATGGCCAGACCCTGGCCGCCGCCAAGGAGCGCATTTTCATCGCACCCCTGCTGGAAAACGACGCCGCGGCAAAAAACCACGAAGCCATCTGGTCGTTGATCGCCTCGCTGCCCACCGACCAGTTGCAACCAAGCTCCAACGACGACCTTGGCGGCTGGCTGAGCCTGGCCCAGGCCGTCAAGACCGCCGGCACCCTGGAACAACAGCAGGCGGCTATCGACCACTGGCGCGAACAGAACCCGAAGCACCCTGCCGCCCTGCAACTGCCGACACCCCTGGTCAAGCTCAAGGAGCTGGCGAGCCAGCCGCTGAGCAAGATCGCCCTGCTGCTGCCACAGAATGGCCAGCTGGCTGCGGTTGCCAAGGCCTTGCGTGAGGGCTTCATGGCCGCGCACTACCAGGCCCAGCAGGCCGGGCAGAAGCCGCCAAGCATCCAGTTCTATGACAGCTCCAGCCTGACCTCCATGGACGAGTTCTATCGCAAGGCCCAGGCCGACGGCGTGCAACTGGTAATCGGACCGCTGGAAAAACCCCTGGTCAAGCAAATCAGCACCCGCCCGCAATTGCCGATCACCACCCTGGCGCTGAACTACAGCGAAGGCGAACAAGGGCCACCGCAACTGTTCCAGTTCGGCCTGGCACCCGAGGATGAAGCCCGCGAAGTCTCCCGTCGCGCCCGCGCCGATGGCCTGCATCGCGCCGCCGTCATGGTACCGAAGGGTGAATGGGGCGATCGTGTCCTGAAAGCCTTCAGCCAGGACTGGCAGGCCAATGGCGGCACCATCCTCGCAATCGAACGGGTCGACCAGCCGGTGCAACTGGCCCAGCAGATCGCCGACATGTTCCAGCTGCGCCAGAGCGAAGGTCGCGCCAAGAGCCTGCAAAGCACCGTTGGCACCACGGTCGCGGCCCAGCCGTCCCGTCGCCAGGACATCGAGTTCATCTTCCTGGCCTCGACGCCGCAACAGGCCCAGCAGATCAAGCCGACCCTGAACTTCCAGTACGCGGGTGATGTGCCGGTCTACGCGACGTCTTCAGTGTTCAGCGCCAGCGGCGACCAGAACCAGTACAACGACATGAGCGGTATCCGCTTCTGCGAAACCCCTTGGCTGCTCGACGCCAATGACCCGCTGCGCAAGCAGGTCACCGCCCAGTGGCCACAGGCGGGTAGCAGCCTGGGCCGGTTGTACGCGATGGGTGTAGACGCCTATCGCCTGGCGCCACGCCTGGGCCAGCTCAAGACGTTGCCGGACAGCCGCATCGAAGGGCTGTCGGGCAGCCTGGCAGTGTCTTCGACCCAGCGCGTACAGCGTCAACTGCCATGGGCCGAGTTCGTCAACGGCCAGGTGCAGCGCCTGCCGGATACCCAGCGCTGATGCCCGACCGATCACGCCAGCAAAGCGGACGGGATGCCGAGGGCCAGGCCCTCGCGCATCTCCAGCAACAAGGCCTGCGGCTGGTGGCGCAGAACTGGTTGTGCAAACGCGGCGAGCTTGATCTGGTCATGCTTGACGGCGATACAGTAGTATTCGTCGAAGTCCGCTACAGAAAAAATACTCAATGGGGTGGCGCGCTCGACAGCATTGACGAGCGCAAGCGCCAGAAGCTGGTTTTCGCCGCGCAGTATTTTCTGCAAAGCGAGTCTCGCTGGGCCGATCATCCCTGCCGCTTCGACGTGATTGCCATCGACAGCAACGCCGCCCAGTTGAACTGGCTGCAGAACGCCTTCGACAGTTGAGCGCCCATGCCGAGCCGGACACCTTCACCTAACTTTTTTGCTCTTTGCTTTGCGCGCCGCACATGTTTGTGCCGATAAGCCGCGCTACTTAAGGTCACACAGATGGACATGCAATCGCGAATTCGCCAGCTTTTTCAGGCCAGTATCGACACCAAGCAACAGGCGATGGACGTACTTGCACCGCACATCGAGCAAGCCAGCCAAGTGATGGTCAACGCCCTGCTCAACGAGGGCAAGATGCTTTCGTGCGGCAATGGTGGCTCGGCCGGCGACGCCCAGCACTTCTCTTCGGAACTGCTCAACCGCTTCGAACGCGAGCGCCCGAGCCTGCCGGCGATCGCCCTGACTACCGACAGCTCGACGATCACCTCGATCGCCAACGACTACAGCTACAACGAAGTCTTCTCCAAACAGATCCGCGCCCTGGGCCAACCCGGCGATGTGCTGCTGGCGATTTCCACCAGCGGCAACTCGGCCAATATTATTCAAGCGATCCAGGCCGCACATGATCGCGAAATGGTTGTCGTAGCATTGACCGGTCGCGACGGCGGCGGCATGGCGTCCCTGCTATTGCCAGAAGACGTCGAGATCCGCGTACCAGCCAATGTCACCGCACGTATCCAGGAAGTCCACCTGCTGGCGATCCACTGTCTTTGCGACTTGATCGACAGCCAACTGTTCGGGAGTGAAGAATGACCCCTAATCGCCTAGGCCTTCTGGCCCTGACCCTGTGCCTCGGCATCAGCGGCTGCACATCGGTGGTTAACGCCAGCCGGGAAAAGCCGATTGAAGATGACCGCGGCACCCGCACCTTCGGCAGCAAGATCGACGACTCCCTGATTGAAACCAAGGTAGGCGTGAACATCGCCAAGGCCGACCCGGACCTGGATAACAACTCGCACATCGTCGTCACCAGCTTCAACGGCGTCGTACTGCTGGCCGGCCAGACCCCACGCGCCGACCTCAAGGCCAAGGCCGAACAGGAAGCCAGCGCCGTGCAACGGGTCAAGACCGTGCATAACGAACTGCAGGTCCTGCAACCCTCCTCGCTGCTGGCGCGCCAGAACGACGCCTGGCTGACCACCAAGATCAAGACCCAGATGCTCACCGACGCCAGTATTCCCGGCTCGCGTATCAAGGTTGTGACTGAGAATGGCATTGTCTATTTGCTGGGGTTGTTGACCAAGAAAGAGGCTGCGCAGGCGACCAACCTGGTGCAGGGTGTGTCTGGGGTGCAGAAAATCGTCAAGTTGTTTGAGTACATTGACTGATTTTTGAACTTCAGTTGCTCAAGAAAAACGGCGCTTCTTCTGAGACGGGGGGCGCCGTTTTTTTTGCTTCTTTTTTGGTGGGATCGATGTGTATATCCGTTGCTGCGGTAACGGATATACACACCAACCACAACAGCACAAAAAAAATGCCCACATCTCTCGATACGGGCATTTTCTTAACCAGGTTACCAAGCTTTCAAACAGCCTGTATCTGGCACATATCTACCTACTTCACCACTTTCAGACTCGGCCGTCCGCTAGGACGCGGCGGCTCGTCATCCGGTGGTGGCAGGTCATCATCCGGCTCGAACTCTTCTTCGCCATCAAGCGGCGCTTCCAGCTCAAACACCATGCCCTGGCCATTCTCCCGAGCATAAATCCCCAGGATCGCAGCAATAGGCACGTACAAAGTGTGCGGCACGCCACCGAAGCGCCCTTCGAAGCTGACGGCATCGTTATCCATATGCAAGTGACGCACAGCGGCTGGCGACACGTTCAAGACAATTTGCCCGTCATTGGCAAAACCCTGCGGCACCTGCACCGACGGAAACTCGGCGTTGACCAGCATGTGCGGGGTGCAATCGTTGTCCACAATCCACTCGTAGAGCGCGCGGACCAGATAAGGTCGACTGGAGTTCATAGCGGCTCCCTAAGCCTTAGCGCATGTCACGTTCGACGCCAGACAGACTCGCCTGGAAAGCCTCACGCGCGAATTGGCGCTCCATATAATCAAGCAGCGGCTTGGCAGGCCGCGGCAGTTCGATACCCAGAATCGGCAAACGCCAGAGTATGGGCAATAGGCAGCAATCCACCAGACTTTGTTCCTCACTGAGGAAAAACGGCTTATCGACGAATAGCGGCGATACGCCAGTCAGGCTTTCACGCAACTCCTTGCGTGCCACGACCCGCGCCGGCTCCTTGGTCCGAGAGTCCAGGATCAGATCCACCAACCCGCACCAGTCACGCTGGATGCGATGGATCAGCAAACGGCTGTTGGCACGCGCGACAGGGTACACCGGCAGTAAAGGTGGATGCGGATAACGCTCATCCAGATATTCCATCACCACGGTCGACTCCCACAACGCCAGGTCACGATCGACCAGTGTGGGCAGGCTGCCGTAAGGGTTCACCTCGATCAGCTTCGGCGGCTGACGGCCCGCTTCAACGTAAATGATCTCGGCGCTGACACCCTTCTCTGCCAGTACGATGCGTACCCGGTGGGAATAGTGGTCGGCGGGGTCGGAGTAACAGGCCAACCGATTGGTCACGCCCATGGCGATCCTCCTCGCTTGTTGAAATTATCGAAAAACGGAAAAACGAGCGCGCCCAGAGGGCGTCTCCTGTAACACCTGGCTGGCCAGGCTCGTTACATTTCTAGAGACGCCCTTGGGCGCGCACGATTAACAGCAACGGCTTACAGCTTTATCAATGCACGTCTTTCCAGTATTCACGCTTGAGCAGGTAAGCGAATACGAAGAAGAACGCCAGGTACAGCAATACATAGGTACCGATGCGCTGATGCTCCAGCTTCACCGGGTTGGCCGAGTAGGCCAGGAAGGTCACCAGGTTCTTGACCTTCTCGTCGAACTGCTCTGGAGTCAGGCTACCGGTGTTCGGCAATACCGTCAGCTGGTCGCAGGCTTCATGGGTCAAAGCAGTGCCGGTCAGCGGATCGAATTGCTTTTTACCATCCTCAACGATCTGAACCTGTTTGCAGCCTACCACCTGGCGCCCCTGGAGGCCGACCAGTACGTTAGGCATGCCGACGTTCGGGAAGACCTTGTTGTTCACGCCCCATGGACGCGCAGGATCTTCGTAGAACGAACGCAGGTAACCATAAAGCCAGTCAGTCCCACGCACACGAGCAACCAGGGTCAGGTCCGGCGGCGCGGCGCCGAACCAGGTCTTGGCGTCCGCAGGCTGCATGCCGATGGTCATGTGATCGCCCAGCTTGGCACCGGTGAACACCAGCTTCTCGAGCATCAGCTCATGAGGAATGCCCAGGTCATCGGCAACGCGCTCGTAGCGCTGGAACTTGGCACTGTGGCAACCCATGCAGTAGTTGGCGAACGTACGCGCGCCGTCCTGCATGGCAGCTTTGTCGGAAACGTCGATGTCGACTTTTTCCAGCTCCGGACCAGCAGAGGCAGAAGCAAAGGACAGTGCAGGCATAGCCGCGAGAATCAGTACAGCAAATAGCTTTTTCATCAGCCAGTCACCCTTTCCGGAACCGGTTTGGTCTTCTCTAGCCTGGTGTAGAACGGCATCAGAATGAAGTAGGCGAAGTAAAGGAAGGTGCAAACCTGCGACAGCAACGTACGCTCCGGTGTCGGGGCCAACACGCCCAGCACACCCAGGATCACGAACGAGATGCAGAACACCACGAGCCAGATTTTGCTCAGCCAGCCTTTGTAGCGCATCGACTTTACGGGGCTGCGGTCCAGCCAAGGCAGGACAAACAGCACTGCGATGGCCGCGCCCATGGCGATAACGCCCATCAGCTTGTCCGGGATCGCCCGCAAAATCGCGTAGAACGGCGTGAAGTACCAGACCGGGGCAATGTGCTCAGGCGTCTTGAACGCGTTCGCCTGCTCGAAGTTCGGCTTCTCGAGGAAGTAACCACCCATTTCCGGGAAGAAGAACACGATGGAGCAGAAGATGAACAGGAAGACCACCACGCCGACGATATCTTTTACGGTGTAGTACGGGTGGAAGGCGATGCCATCCAGCGGTACGCCGTTCTCGTCCTTGTGCTTCTTGATGTCCACGCCATCCGGGTTGTTCGAGCCGACTTCGTGCAGCGCCAGAACGTGCAGCACCACCAGACCGAGAATCACGATCGGCAAGGCGACCACGTGCAGGGCGAAAAAGCGGTTCAGGGTAATGCCCGAGATCAGGTAGTCACCACGAATCCACTGGGTCAGGTCGTCACCGATGACCGGGATCGCACCGAACAGCGAGATGATCACCTGGGCACCCCAGTAGGACATCTGCCCCCACGGCAGCAGGTAGCCCATGAAAGCCTCGGCCATCAGCGCCAGGTAGATCAGCATGCCGAAGACCCACACCAGCTCACGAGGCTTCTGGTACGAACCGTAGAGCAGGCCACGGAACATGTGCAGGTAAACCACGATGAAGAACGCCGAAGCGCCGGTGGAGTGCAGCAGACGCAGGATCGAGCCGTACTCGACGTCGCGCATGATGTATTCGACGGAAGCAAACGCTTCTTCCGCCGACGGGGTGTAGCTCATGGTCAGCCAGACACCGGTAACGATCTGGTTGACCAGAACGAGCAGCGCCAGGGAGCCAAAGAAGTAGAAAAAGTTGAAGTTCTTCGGAGCGTAATACTTGCTGAGATGGTCTTCCCACATTTTGGTCGCGGGAAAGCGCGCATCAACCCAATCCATGAATTTGCTCATCACGCTTTCTCCGTATCGACGCCGATGACAATGATGTCGTCGGTCTCATAGGAATGCGGGGGAACTGGCAGGTTCAGAGGTGCAGGCTGCGACTTGTAGACGCGACCAGCCAGGTCGTAGTGGGAGCCGTGGCAAGGGCAGAAATAACCACCGACCCAGTCCTTGCCCAGATCGGCAGGAGCCACTTCAGGACGGAACGTTGGCGAGCAACCCAGGTGCGTACAGATCCCGATCAGCAGCAAAACCTCTGGCTTGATCGAACGCGTTTCAGGATTGACGTATTCCGGTTGGACCGAGTTCTTGGAGGACGGGTCGGACAACTGACCCTCGATCTTTTTCAGATTCCCCAGGATTTCCTCTGTACGGCGGACGATGAACACCGGCTGGCCGCGCCACTCAGCAATCATCTGCTGGCCTGGCTCGATCTTGCTGACATTCACTTTCACCGGTGCACCTGCGGCTTTCGCCTTGGCACTGGGAAACCATGACCCCACGAACGGGACCGCAGCCCCCACCGCTCCTGCAGCACCCACCACGGATGTGGCTGCTACCAGGAAGCGACGCCGGCCTGCATTCACGCCGTCATTGCTCATTCAGTCCTCTCCCATCAGCTTTGTGGCCTGTTAGATCAGGCGTCTACTAAGTAAAAATCTGAACTTATAAAAATTTTGCCGAATGGTAATGAAAAGCCCCAATTCTGACAAGGTAATTACCAAGCGGCCAAACCGCCAAGCCTTGTAGTATAGGGGCTCTACGAATGTGGCAAGTTGTCACAGAGCAATTCTTTTGCCCATAAAAAAACGCCCAGCTCCGTGAGGAACTGGGCGCCTTTTGAAAGCGGAAGCGAAATTAACGCTTCGAGTACTGCGGACGCTTACGCGCTTTACGCAGACCGACTTTCTTACGTTCAACTTCGCGAGCATCGCGAGTTACGAAGCCGGCTTTGCGCAGAGCACCACGCAGAGTCTCGTCGTAATCCATCAGGGCGCGAGTGATGCCGTGGCGGATTGCGCCAGCCTGACCACTTACACCACCACCGATAACAGTGACGTAGATGTCGAATTTTTCGACGGTCTCGGTCAGTTCCAGCGGCTGACGAACTACCATGCGGGCAGTTTCGCGGCCGAAGAAGTTATCCAGGGAGCGGTTGTTGATGGAGATGTTACCAGTGCCCGGACGCAGGAAAACGCGTGCGGTTGCAGTCTTGCGACGGCCAGTGCCGTAATTTTGAGTCGCCGACATAATGAACTATTCCGTTAAAACTTCAGTTCTTGGGGCTGCTGAGCAGTATGAGGGTGAGCAGCGCCCGCATAAACCTTCAGCTTACGATACATGTCGCGACCCAGTGGGTTTTTAGGCAGCATGCCTTTAACCGCGGTCTCGATCACGCGCTCAGGGGCTTTGGCGATCAGCTTTTCAAAGTTGATCGACTTGATGCCGCCAGGAAAACCGGAGTGGGAGTAGTACATTTTGTCAGTGGTTTTAGCGCCAGTAACACGTACTTGCTCAGCGTTGATCACGACGATGTAGTCACCGGTGTCAACGTGAGGGGTGTACTCAGGCTTGTGCTTGCCACGCAGACGGCTCGCGATTTCGGTGGCCAGACGACCCAGGGTCTGACCAGCAGCGTCGACGACAAACCAGTCGCGCTTTACTGTTTCCGGTTTAGCAGTAAAAGTTTTCATTCTTTATAGCCTCAGGGGCCGCCCTGTAAATTAGACGGCGGATCTTACTGAATAGTGCGTACTTTGACAAGTCAAAGGCAGCCGGATACAGACGCTTTCGGGGGCTCGGGTCGGCGCGTCCGTTCAACGGCAAGATTCTTCGGCGGCGGCGCATCACTTCCACTGCAGAAAGAGGTGCGCAATTATGCAGATTGCGAAAAATATTTCAACCTGCTTTTATGATTGTTTTGCCCAAGGAGTTCCCGATGGACTATCGCCCGCTAGGCCGTACCGACCTGAACGTGAGTGCCCTGTGCCTCGGAACCATGACCTGGGGTGAGCAGAACAGCGAGGCCGAGGCCTTCGCCCAGATCGAACGCGCCAAGGCTGCCGGCATCAATTTCATCGACACCGCCGAGATGTACCCGGTGCCACCCAAGGCCGAAACCTACGCCACCACCGAGCGCTACATCGGCAATTACTTCAAGAGTCGCGGCGACCGTGCCGACTGGATCCTGGCGAGCAAGATCGCCGGCCCCGGCAATACCATCGACTACATCCGCGACAAGAACCTCAAGCACAACCGCCGCCATATCGTCGAAGCCGTGGACGCCAGCCTCAAGCGCCTGCAGACCGACTGGATCGATCTCTACCAACTGCATTGGCCGGAGCGCAGCACCAATTTCTTTGGTCAACTGGGCTACCAGCACAATGCCGACGAAACGTTCACCCCGCTGGAAGAAACCCTCGAAGCCCTGGACGAACAGGTTCGCGCCGGCAAGATCCGCCATATCGGCCTGTCCAACGAAACGCCGTGGGGCACCATGAAATTCCTTGCCTTGGCCGAGGCCCGTGGCTGGCCGCGGGCGGTGTCGATCCAGAACCCGTACAACCTGCTCAACCGCAGCTTCGAGATCGGCCTGTCGGAAATCGCCATTCGCGAGCAATGCGGCTTGCTGGCTTATTCGCCACTGGCGTTCGGCTTCCTGTCGGGCAAATACGAAAACGGCGCACGGCCAGCCAAGGGCCGCCTGACGCTGTACAGCCGCTTCACGCGCTACTTCAATCCACAATCGGAAGCGACGTGCAGCCGTTATGTGGCCCTGGCTCGCGAACATGGCCTGGACCCGGCGCAGATGGCCCTGGCGTTCGTCACCCGGCAGCCGTTCGTGACCAGCAACATCATTGGCGCCACCACGCTGGAGCAACTGGACAGCAACATCGCCAGCTTCGACCTGAAACTGTCGGATGAAGTGCTGGCGGGGATCGAGGCGATTCACAAGGATCAGCCGAACCCGGCGCCATAACCTCAAGCGGAACGCAGAGCGTCCCTGGCGGCGTTCCCACGCAGAGCGTGGGAACGATCACGCTGCATTACAGCGACCGCGCAATAATCTCCTTCATGATCTCATTGGTCCCGGCATAGATCCGCTGCACCCGCGCATCCGCCCAAGCCCGGGCAATCGGGTATTCCCACATGAAGCCGTAGCCGCCATGCAACTGCACGCATTCGTCGAGCACCTTGCATTGCAGGTCAGTGCCCCAGTACTTGGCCATCGCCGCCGTCGGCACGTCCAGCTTGCCTTGCAGGTGCAATTCCAGGCAGCGGTCGACGAAGACCCGGCCGATCTGGATTTCGGTGGCCATTTCCGCGAGCTTGAAACGGGTGTTCTGGAAGTCTGCGATGGATTTGCCGAACGCCTTGCGCTCGCGGGTGTAGTCCAGGGTCCATTGCAACGCCGCTTCGGCCGACGCCAGGCCGCCGATGGCGACGGTCAGGCGCTCCTGGGGCAGCTCCTGCATCAAGTAGGCGAAGCCCATGCCGGCCTGCCCCAACAGGTTCTCCTTCGGCACGCGGACATCCTGGAAGAACAATTCCGACGTGTCCTGGGCCTTCATGCCGACTTTTTCCAGGCGCTTGCCCTTTTCAAATCCCGGCGTACCCGCCTCCACCAGGAACAGGCTGGTGCCCTTGGCGCCGGCCTTCGGATCGGTCTTGGCAACCACGATCACCAGGTCTGCCAGGAAGCCATTGGTGATGAAGGTCTTCGAGCCGTTGATGACATATTCATCACCGTCCAGCACCGCCGTGGTCTTGACCCCTTGCAGGTCGGAACCGGCGCCCGGTTCGGTCATGGCAATGGCCGTGACCATTTCGCCAGACACCAGCTTCGGCAGGTACTTATGTTTCAACGCTTCGCTGCCGTAATGCAGGATGTACGGTGCGACGATGTCGGAATGCAGCGAGAAGCCAATCCCTGTCAGCCCCAGGCGGCCGATCTCCTCGATCACCACCGTGCTGTAGAGAAAATCTGCGTCCAGCCCCCCATAGGCTTCCGGGAGGTGCGAGCACAACATGCCCGCCTCCCCTGCCTTGTTCCAGAGCTGGCGATCGACATGCCCCTGTTTTTCCCACTGGCTGTGGTACGGCACAGCTTCTTTTTCAAGGAAGGTTCGTACGCTGTCGCGAAACAATTCGTGCTCGGGACTGAACAGTGTTCTTGGGATCATGGCGCACCTTTGGTTATTGTCGGGCGTGGTTATCCGACAGAGCCTAAGCCTGCGGGGTACGACAGGACACTGGACACATCCGACAAAAAATAAGACGATCCAGCCGTCTGTTGACCACTTTCCCCTATAAAAATAAAGATGAATTATGTCTATGCACGCCTCCACGCCCTTGCGGCGCGTCAGCATCCTGGCGATCGACCGGGTCTTCGCCTCCACCCTCATGCAAGCCAAGGATTTTTTCCACCTGGCCAGCCTGCGCTATGGCAAACAACTGGGCCACGGCCTGACGCCGGCGTTTGAAACCCGGCTGGTCAGCCCCGATGGCAAACCAGTGAACAGCTTCAGCGATGTGATCATGCCGGTGGACGGAGGCCTGGAAAACACCGATGTCATCATCCTGCCGGCCTTCTGGGACGATTTCGCCACCCTCTGCCAACGTTATCCCCAGGTCCTGCCTTGGCTGCGCGAACAACACGCGCGCGGCGCGGTACTCTGCGGCGAAGCCACCGGGGTGTTCTGGCTGGCGGAGGCCGGGCTGCTCGACGGCAAGGAAGCCACCACCTACTGGCGTTTCTTCAATGCCTTCAAGGAGCGCTTCCCCCAGGTATACCTGAACCAGGACAAGCACCTGACCGACGCCGACAACCTGTTCTGCGCCGGCGGCACGACCTCAGCCTGCGACCTCTACATTTACCTCATCGAACGCTTCTGTGGCGCCAACGTCGCCCAGGCCGTGGCGCGGGATATCCTGTATGAGGTGCAACGCAGCTATTCGCCAGGGCGGATCGGCTTCGGCGGGCAGAAACTGCACCAGGACGTGATCATCCTGCAGATCCAGCAATGGCTCGAAGAGCACTTCGCCGATAAATTCCGCTTCGAGGACGTTGCCCGGGAACATGGCATGAGCATCCGCAATTTCATGCGCCGCTTCCAGACCGCAACTGGCGACAAACCGCTGCATTACCTGCAACGGCTGCGGATCGAAACCGCCAAGGGCCTGCTCTCCGGCAGCCGCAAGAGCATCAAGACCATCAGCTATGAAGTCGGCTATGACGACGCGAGCTTTTTCGCCCGGCTGTTCCGGCAACATACCGACCTGTCGCCGAACCAGTATCGGCAGCAGTTCCAGCAGGCGGCGTAGCCCGAGGGCTTGGCAACGATCCACTGTGGGGAATATGCACATACAAAAAAGGCCCGCAATCGCAGGCCTTTTTTGGTGTTCCGAATGTCCCTACGGCTTATGCGCCCGCGCCAGGAATTCGTGGGACTGCATCTCCAGCAAGCGACTCAAGGTCCGCTGGAATTCGAAGGTCAGGCGACCGCCGGTGTAGAGGTCCTTGAGTTCGACTTCGGCCGAAATGATCAGCTTCACGTTACGGTCGTAGAACTCGTCGACCATGTTGATGAAGCGACGGGCGATGTCGTCGGTGGTGACGCTCATCTGCTCGACATTGCTCAGCAGCACGGCGTGGAAGATCTTGCCCAGTTCGATGTAGTCGTTCTGGCTGCGTGGGCCGTCGCACAGTTCGCGGAAGTCGAACCAGGCCACGTCATCGCACGTACGCACGGCGCGAATTTCGCGATTTTCGATGACCAATACATCATTTTCCACGGCCTGGGTGCATTCCGGCGTCAGGGCGCGGAAGCTCTTGCGCAGGCTCTCCTGGGCAGCGGCATCCAACGGGAAGTGGAACAGTTCTGCTTGTTCGAGGTGACGCAGACGGTAGTCGACGCCGCTGTCGACGTTGACGATTTCAGTGTGTTCCTTGATCAGCGCGATGGCCGGCAGGAAACGCGCCCGCTGCAGGCCGTCCTTGTACAGGCCGTCCGGCACGATGTTCGAGGTGGCGACCAGGGTCACGCCGTTCTTGAACAGCTCTTCCATCAAAGTGCCGAGGATCATGGCGTCGGTGATGTCGGAAACGAAAAACTCATCGAAGCAGATCACCCGGGTCTCGTCGGAAAACCGCTTGGCGATGATGGTCAGCGGGTTCTTCTCGCCGCCCAGGGTCTTCATTTCCTCGTGCACGCGCTTCATGAAGCGGTGGAAGTGCGTCCGTGTCTTCTCCTTGAACGGCAACGCTTCGAAGAAGGTGTCCACCAGGTAGGTCTTGCCCCGGCCCACGCCGCCCCAGAAATACAGGCCCTTGACCGGTGCCTGGTCTTTTTTGCCGAACAGTTTGCCCAACAGGCCGGGTTTGTTGTTCGCCGCCGCGACCAGGTCGTCGTACAGGCGTTGCAAATGCCGCACCGCCGTTTCCTGGGCTGCGTCGTGGAAGAACTCCGGGCGTTTCAGATCAGCTTGATATCGTTCTAGGGGCGTCATATTCGTTAGCAAGGCAACAAAAACGGGCCGTCACTGTAGCGACGGCCCAGAGGAATGGCAATCGGCCCGTATTCGGGCCGATGGTCGGGTAACGCGCCGGGATCAGTCCTGGGCAGGCGTCAGGGCAACGCGCAACGCATCGACGGCGGCATCTCGCGCGGTGCTGTCAGCAAAGGCCGGGCTATTCGCCACGCACTCGCCGTCGAGCCAGACGCTGAAACCCAGGTCGTCGCTTCGTACATCCAGCGGCTGGCCAGCTTGCAGTTGCTTGGTGACCTGGCCGGCCGCCTTGCCATCGGCAAAGTTGCGCGACAGCAACAGTTGCTCGCCGTCGGCGGACAGCAGACGGAAGCGGAAACTGCCGTCGTCTTCGCGGAAGCTGACAAAGCGTGCAGCCTTGGCGGCTTTCTTCTTGGTGCTGGCGGCCACCTGGACCTGGCTGACAAACGAGCGCAGGCCAACGGCCTCGCGCAGTTCGTTGAGGAACGGCGTTGCCACGGCCCGGGCTTTTTTCGCGCCCAGTTGCAGGATGTCTTCAAGGTCCGACGGACGCTCGATGAACTGGTGATAACGCTCACGCGCCTCACCCAACTCGCTGTCGAGCAACTGGAACAGGCGGTTCTTGGCTTCGCCCCAACCCAGGCCTTGCAGCAGTTCGCTGCGGAACTCGGCGGACTGTTCGGCAGTGGCGAAGGCCTGGAACAGGGTGAACAGGTGCGAATTGTCCGGATCCTTGGCTTCGCCCGGGGCACGCGAGTCGGTAACGATCCGCGAGATCGCGTCCTTCATGTCCTTGGCGCTGCTGAACAACGGGATGGTGTTGTCGTAGCTCTTGGACATCTTGCGACCATCAAGGCCCGGCAGCGTGGCGACGCTTTCCTCGATCAGCGCCTCGGGCATGGTGAAGAACTCCTTGCCCTGGCCGAACAGGTGGTTGAAGCGCTGGCCAATGTCGCGGGCCATCTCCACGTGCTGGATCTGGTCACGACCGACCGGCACCTTGTGGGCGTTGAACATCAGGATGTCGGCGGCCATCAACACCGGGTAGCTGTACAGCCCCATGGTGATGCCGGCGTCCGGGTCTTCGCCGGCCTCGACGTTCTTGTCCACCGACGCCTTGTAGGCGTGGGCACGGTTGAGCAGGCCCTTGGCGGCGACGCAGGTCAGCAGCCAGGTCAGCTCCGGGATCTCGGGAATATCGGACTGGCGATAGAACGTCACGCGGTCCACATCCAGGCCGCCGGCCAGCCACGTGGCGGCGATTTCCAGGCGCGAACGCTGGATACGCAGCGGGTCATCGCACTTGATCAGGGCGTGGTAGTCGGCCAGGAAGTAGAACGAATCGGCGTTGCTGTCGCGGCTGGCGAGGATCGCCGGACGGATGGCGCCGGCATAGTTGCCCAAGTGCGGGGTGCCGGTGGTGGTGATGCCGGTCAGGATACGGGTACGCGTCGTCATGGGTTATCGCTTGTCAGACTGCTGTCAATTCGAGAGGCGCGGCAGGATCAGATCCTTGAGATCGGTCAGCTTGCCATGAAAAAAGTGTCCGCATTCTGCCACTTTCAGCAGCTCATGGGGACGTTGGAGCGTGTCGGACCATTCGTAAACCAGCTTTGGATCGACTACTTCGTCGGTTTCCGGTTGGATCACGGTCAACTCGCCGCTCATCGGCAAGGGCGACTGCTCGTCCAGGCGCATCACCGCCGGGGCCACCATGAACAGGTGCTTGACCGGCTGGCCCTGGGCTTCCAGACGCCCACCCAGGCTGGCGGCGACGAAGCCGCCAAAGGAGAAACCGAACAGGGTCAGGGGCAATTGCGGGTATTTTTCCCGCAGCCATTGGGCGACAGCCTGGGCGTCATCCACTTCGCCAGTGCCCATGTCATGACTGCCGGCACTGGCCCCCACGCCACGATAATTGAAACGCAACGTAACCAGGCCAGCATCGCGGGCAGTGCGTTGCAGGGTCGAGACCACTTTGTTGAGCATGGTCCCGCCCTGCACCGGGTTCGGGTGGCAGATCAGCGCCAGGCCACGGGGAGCCTCGCTGTCCAGGTACAAGGCTTCCAGTTGGCCCACCGGGCCATCGATGACTACAGGGGTTTCGCGCATAAGCAAGGGAAAGAACTCCGTGACCTCGAATTGGGTCGACTCGTCTAGCTAAAGTCTGTGCCTGGCATGATTGCGATGTTCTTCGCGGTATACAGCGCAGGTCCGAGCCGTTAACGTAAAGCAAAGCCGTTTATAGAGGAAGGACTCGTGGAACACTCGCTCTTAGTTTGGTTGTTGCCGACTCTTGCCCTGGTTGCCGGTGTCGCCATTGGATTCCTGCTTGCCCGACTGCTGCCCAACGCGGTGCCCAACAGCACGCAACGTCAGCTGGACGACATCCAGGAACGTTTCGACAGTTACCAGAATGAAGTGGTCACCCACTTCAACAGCACCGCGTCCCTGGTGAAAAAACTCACCCAGAGCTACCAGGAAGTCCAGGATCATTTGTCCGAGGGTGCCAATCGCCTGGCCCTGGACGAACAGACTCGCCAACGCCTGCTGGCTGCCCTGCACGCCGATTCGGCGCAGGCTCCACGGGAACGCCTGACCCCGCCAAAGGATCAGGAACCGCCCCGGGACTACGCCCCCAAGGCCCCGAATTCGCCCGGCATGCTCGATGAGCATTACGGTTTGAAGAAGTAATCGCCAGGCAACAACCAAAAGCCCGCCCGATCGCATGATCGGGCGGGCTTTTTATTGGCTCTAATTCCCCTATCTCAATTTGATTCCCTGTGGCGAGGGAGCTTGCTCCCGCTGGGCCTGTAGGAGCTGTCGAGTGCAACGAGGCTGCGATTTTTCCAAAGACACTTGAATCCCAAGCGAAAGATCAAAAGATCGCAGCCTTCGGCAGCTCCTACAACGCAGCCCAGCGGGAGCAAGCTCCCTCGCCACAGGATATTGGTGTCCTGAAGAATTATTGACTCAGTTCAAGCCAACACCTCACCTGCCACCTGATCGATAGCACCTTTAGTGATGTCGACGATCAGGTCCGCATCCTCGCGAGTCAGGATCAGTGGCGGGGCGAAGCCCAGGATGTCGCCGTGGGGCATGGCACGGGCGATCATGCCGCGTTCCAGGCAGGCGGCCGAGACCTTCGGGCCGACTTTGAGTGCCGGGTCGAACGCCGTGCGCTGTTCACGGTCGGCCATGAATTCCACCGCCGCCAGCATGCCGTCACCACGCACCTCTCCCACCAACGGATGACCTTCAAGGGTTTCGCGCAGGCGACGATTCAGGTAGCCACCCACGTCCTCGGCGTTGGCCGTGAGGTTTTCCCGTTCAAGAATGTCGAGGTTCGCCAGTGCCGCCGCCGCGCAAATCGGGTGCCCGGAATAGGTCCAGCCATGGCCCATGGCGCCTTCGGCCTGGGAGGCTTTTTCAATCACGCTCCAGACCTTTTCCCCGATGATCACCGCTGACAGGGGCGCATAGGCACTGGTCAGGCCTTTGGCGGTGGTGATCAGGTCCGGCTTCATGCCGTAGCGCTGGCTGCCCATCTTCGAACCCAGGCGGCCGAACGCGCAGACCACTTCATCGGCAATCAGCAGCACATCGTATTTTTTCAGCACGGCCTGGATCGCATCCCAATAACCGGCGGGGGGAACGATGATGCCCCCGGTGCCCATCAGCGGTTCACCAATGAACGCCGCCACGGTGTCCGGGCCTTCGGCGAGGATCATTTTTTCCAGCTCGTCGGCGCAATAGCGCACGAAGGCCGCTTCGTCCATGCCCGTCGGAGCCTTGCGATACCAGTGCGGGCACACGGTGTGCTTGACCCCTTCGACCGGCAGGTCGAAATGCTGGTGGAAGGTCGCAAGCCCAGTGAGGCTGCCGGTCATGATGCCCGAGCCATGGTAGCCACGGTCCCGTGAAATGATTTTCTTCTTCAGCGGCCGGCCCAATACGTTGTTGTAGTAGCGCACCAGCTTGACCTGGGTTTCGTTGGCATCGGAGCCGGACAAACCGTAATAGACCTTCTTCATCCCTTCCGGCGCCCAGTCCATGATGCGACTGGACAGCTCGATGATCGCCTCGCTCGAATGGCCGACGTAGGTGTGGTAGTAGGCCAGTTCCTTGGCCTGCTTATAGATGGCGTCGGCCACCTCGGTGCGCCCATAACCGATGTTCACGCAGTAGAGGCCGGCAAAGGCATCAATGAACTCACGGCCTTCATGGTCGCGAATGCGAATGCCTGACGCACTCTTGATGATCCGGCCCTTGAGCACGCCGCTGGCGTGGTCGTGGGCGTGGGTCGAGGGGTGCATGAAATGCGCACGGTCTTGTTCGAACAGCGTGTTGAGTTCTTGGCTCATGCGGGCTCTCCTGGGAACTGGCCTTGATGGTGCAGGCAAAAATATTTGGTTTCGACAAAGGGCTCGAAGCCCTCGCTGCCACCCTCGCGACCGAGGCCCGAGGCTTTCATGCCACCGAAGGGAATCGGGTGGCCGGTGAACTTGACGCCGTTGACCGCGACCATGGCGTGGTCCAGACGGCGGATCAGCGGATAAATGAGGTCCAGGCGGTTGGAACAAATATAGGCCGCCAACCCATACTCGGTGTCGTTGGCCATTTCGATGGCTTCGTCCAGGGTGTCGAACGGCATCACCCCGGCAATGGGCGCGAAGTTTTCTTCACGGTAGATGCGCATCTGCGGCGTGACGTCGGCCAGCACCGTGGGCTGATAAAACAACCCGCCCAAGGCATGGGCCTCACCGCCCACCAGGCGTTGAGCGCCAAGGGCCAGCGCATCGGCGACGCGGTCAGCGGTCGCATCGAATGCCGCCTGATGCATCAACGGCCCGACCTCCACGTCCTGCTCCTGTTGATCAACCATGGCCGGCCCGACGCGCAAGGCGCGCACCGCGGCGGCGAAACGACTGAGGAACGCCTGGTAAACAGGGCGCTGCACCATGATCCGGTTAGCCGCACAGCAGTCCTGGCCCGAGGTCTGGAACTTCGCCTCCACGGCGACTTTCACCGCCAAGGCCAGGTCGGCATCGGCGCAGACAATGAACGGCGCGTTGCCGCCCAACTCCAGCGCGACTTTCTTCACGTCATGGGCCGCCGCTTGCAGCACCAATTTGCCGACCCGGGTCGAGCCGGTGAAGCTCACCGAGCGTACGCGACGATCCTTGACCAGGGTTTCCATGGCCATTTGCGGCTCGCCCAATACCACGTTGAAGACCCCGGCGGGAAAGCCGGCTTCCTCGGCCAATTGCGCCAGCGCCAAAGCCGAGTACGGCGTTTCGTGGGCCGGCTTGATCACCACGGTGCAGCCGGCGGCCAGGGCAGCGGCGGCCTTGCGGGTGATCATCGCCGACGGGAAATTCCACGGTGTGAGCAGCGCGCAGACGCCTACCGGTTCCTTGATCGTACCCAGGTGCGCATTCGGGATATGGCTGGGGATGTTCTGACCGTACAGGCGCCGGGCTTCCTCGGCGAACCACGGGATGAAGCTGGCAGCGTAGGCGATTTCGCCACGGGACTCGGCCAATGGCTTGCCCTGCTCCAGGCTGAGAATGTGGGCGAGGTCTTCGCTGTGTTCGACGATCAATGCCGCCCAGCGCCGCAGCAACGCGCCGCGAGTCTCCAGGCTCTGCTCGCGCCACGCCGGGAAGGCGCGATGCGCAGCGTCCACCGCCGCGACGATCTGCGGCTGATCCAGCATCGGCACATGGCCGATGACGGTGCGGGTGGCAGGGTTGTGGACGGCCACACTGTGACCGCTGTCGCTGTGGACCCAATGGCCGTCGATGTAGCAAAGCGCTTTGAACAGCAGCGGATGTTGGTAAGGCATGACGTTCACTCCAGAGCGTGTGCGTGAATCCATGCTAGGGCAGCGGCGCGTGGGGAATTGGGGGTTTACGGTGGGTCAAACCCTGGTTTTTTTCTGAATCGAAGGCGACAAACCGGGTTTTCTGCGGTGCTCAGGACGGTTCGGCCAACTCCGCCGGCAGGGCACCGGCGGTCTTGATGGTCTTGGTGACGATGTAGGTGAAGTAGCGTTCGATGCCAAGGTCTTCGAGCAGCAGTTGGTCGACGAAACGCTGGTAGGCATCGACGTCCGGCGCCTGGATCATCGCCAGGTAATCCACGCCGCCGCCCGTGGCGTAACAGAACGCCACTTCTGGCGCGGCGATCATGCGTTGCTCGAAACGGCGCATGTCCTGGGCGGTGTGCCGGGCCAGGGTGATTTCCACCAGCACCTGCTGACGCTTGAACACCGCCCCCCAATCGATCTGCGCCCGGTAGCCGATGATCAGGCCCGCCGCTTCGAGCTTGCGCACCCGTTCCCAGGCCGGCGTCACCGACAGGTTGATGGACTCGGCCAGGCTCGACTTGGTAATCCGCCCGTCCTCGGCGAGGATTTGCAGGATCTTGAGGTCGTAGCGATCGAGCTTGTGCATGGGCCGGGCTCTCCAGACAATTCAGAAATTCACACCGCCCCCTGTGGCGAGGGAGCCTGCTCCCGCTAGGTCTGTAGGAGCTGTGTAGGAGCTGTCGAGTGCAACGAGGCTGCGATCTTTCCCCCCGACACTTGAGTCTCAAGCGAAAGATCAAAAGATCGCAGGCTTCGCCAGCTCCTACAAAGCCGAACGGGAGCAAGCTCCCTCGCCACAAGGTGGTGTGTCAGTTGAGGTGCATCACGCCAACACATCCGCAATCACCGCCAAGGTATCGCCACACTGCACCAACCCGGGAAAGTGCCGGGCCGCCAGCAGGCCGCTGCGGGCGGCGCTGTATTCGACCGGGGCGACGCCGCTGCGGGTGGCGTCGTAGATGCGCGCCACCACCTCGCCCCGGGTCACGTGTTCCCCCAGGTCGCGGCACATTTCCAGCAGGCCGTCGTGTTCGCTGGCGATGAAACAACTGGCGTCCGGCATGTCGAGCACCAGCGAGGGCTGCAACTCGATCGTGCCCCGCAGGATGCCGGCGTGGATCAACAGGTTGCGCACCCCACGCTCGGCAATCGCCACGCTGCGGGCGGTCGATGAACCGCCGCCGCCCAACTCGGTGGTGACGAACACCTTGCCTTGGGATTCGGCCGCCGTGTCGTACATCGCCCCGGCGTCCAGCTCCAGCATGCGCATGCAATACGGCGCGTTGAACGCCAGCATCCCGGCCTCGCAGCGCGCTTGCTGCTGTTTGTCCGACAAGACGTGGCAAGCGGCAAACGGCAGGAAATCCAGGGTCCGCCCGCCGGAATGAATGTCCAGGACAATGTCGGCCAAGGGCAGCAGGGTGCGATTGAAATAGTCGGCGATTTTCTCGGTGACGGTGCCGTCCGGCCTGCCGGGAAAACTGCGGTTCAGGTTGCCCTTGTCGATGGGCGAAGTCCGGCGTCCGGCGTGGAAGGCCGGAGTGTTCATGAACGGCACGATGATCACCCGCCCGCTCACGTCTTCGGCCGTCAGTTGCTGCGCCAGTTTGCTCAGGGCCACCGGGCCTTCGTATTCATCGCCGTGGTTGCCACCGCTGAGCAGCGCCGTCGGACCGCTGCCGCGCTGGATGACCGTGATGGGAATCATCACCGCGCCCCAGGCCGAATCGTCCCGCGAATACGGCAGTTTGAGAAAGCCGTGCTGCACGCCCTCGCGGGTGAAGTCGACCGTGGCGCTGATGGGATTATTAGGCAGATCGGGCATGGCTCAATCCTTCACGAACAATTGACGAGGTACGTCGCACAGCGTCTCGACGCCGGTCTCGGTGATCAGGATGCTTTCGGTGATTTCCAGGCCCCAATCGTCCATCCACAGCCCTGGCATGAAGTGGAAGGTCATGCCCGGCTGCAACACGCTGTTGTCGCCAGGACGCAGGCTCATGGTGCGCTCGCCCCAATCCGGCGGATAACTGATCCCGATGGGGTAGCCGCAACGGCTGTCCTTGTGAATGCCGAATTTCTCCAGCACCTTGAAAAACGCCACGGCGATGTCGCCGGTGGTGTTGCCCGGCTTGGCTGCGTCCAGGCCGGCGGCGATGCCCTCGACCACGGCTTTTTCGCCATCGAGGAAATGTTGCGGCGGCTTGCCCAGGTAAATGGTGCGCGACAACGGGCAGTGGTAACGCTTGTAGCAACCGGCGATTTCAAAGAAGGTGCCGGCGCCCTTTTCGAAGGGTGAATCGTCCCAGGTCAGGTGCGGCGCACTGGCGTCGGCCCCGGTGGGCAACAGCGGCACGATGGCCGGGTAGTCGCCACCATGGCCGTCGGCACCGAGGATGCCGCTGCTGTAGATCTCGGCCACCAGTTCGTTCTTGCGCATGCCCGGTTCGATGCGTTCCAGGATCCGGCTGTGCATGTTCTCGACGATGCGCGCGGCGATGCGCATGTAGGCGATTTCCTGGGGCGACTTGACCGCTCGCTGCCAGTTCACCAGGCCCACCGCATCCATCAGTTTTGCCTGGGGCAAATGCTTTTGCAGCGACAGGTACGCGGCGGCGCTGAAGTAATAGTTGTCCATCTCCACGCCGATGGTCAGCGCGCCCCAGCCACGGGCGATGATCACCTCGCGGGACAGGTAGTCCATGGGGTGGCGCTCGCGGGACTGCACGTAGATGTCCGGATAGCCGACGATGTTATCGGCCTGCATGAACACCGTGCGTTTGGCACCGTTGGCATCCTGGCCGCGACCGAACCATACGGGCTCGCCTTCCAGCGCCAGCAGCACGCATTGGTGCACATAGAACGACCAACCGTCATAGCCGGTGAGCCAGGCCATGTTCGACGGATCGGTGACCAGCAGCAGCTCCAGGCCCTGGGCCTGCATGGCGGCGCGAACCTTCGCCAGGCGTTGGGTGTATTCCTCCCGCTGAAACGGAAGATTGACGACGATCTCAGACATCCATCTGCCCTCTGTTCAATGACTCATGAGAAAAATGATCTAGCGACCGAACGCAAAGCCCTTGCCCGCCGCCCGCGCCCGCTCGAACGCCAGGTTGGCGATGGCGGTGTCCTGGGCACCGGTGCCGGTGAGGTCGCACAGGGTGACTTGCGCCTCGCGGGTGCGACCGACCCGTTGCCCCGACAACACCTGGCCCAGTTCCAGCAAGGCCAACTCATCGCGAACGGTGCCGGCCAGCAAGGCGTGGTGCAGCTCGCCAAGCACGCGGGTCTGGCTCAGGCGATCGGCGACATAGCAGTCGACGGCCGCCAGGGCTTGCGGGGAAATTTCGTTCTTGTGTTCGGCGTCCGAGCCCATCGCCGTGATGTGCAGGCCAGGATGCAAATGGCGGGCTTGGATCAACGGCTCGCGACTGGGTGTGCAGGTGATGGCGATGTCCACGCCTTCCAGGGCATCGTCAATGGAGGCGCATGGCGAGACGGCAAGCCCGGTGTCACGCGCCAGCTCCTGACTGAACGCCTTGGCCTTTTGCGCATCGCGCGCCCAGACCCGCACCTCGTCGATGGGCCGCACCAGGCGCAGCGCCTGAAGCTGCAACGCCGCCTGCTCGCCGGCACCGATCAGCGCGACGCTGCGGCTCTCCTCGCGAGACAGGCAACGCGCTGCCACCGCCCCCGCCGCAGCGGTGCGCACGGCGGTGAGGTAACCGTTGTCCAGCAGCAGGGCTTCCAGCAGGCCGGTGCGTGCCGAGAGCAGCATCATCATGCCGTTGAGGCTGGGCAGGCCGAGCTTGGGGTTATCGAAAAAACCCGGGCTGACCTTGATGGCGAAGCGCTCCAGGCCCGGCAGGTAAGCGGTCTTCACATCCACTTCACCGTTGTACTCGGGAATGTCCAAGCGCAGGATCGGCGGCATCGCCACGGCGGCGGTGGCCAGCAGTACGAAGGCCTGTTCGATGGCGTCGATGCTGGCCAGATCGAGGGCCACGCAACTGCGCAGGTCGGCTTCGCTCAATAGGGTGACTTCACTCATGACAGGCTCCGTTAGGGGTTATCAGGCGTTGGCGCCAGCGATCACGCGGGCATGGTGTGCGGTGTCGACGTTGCGCCCGCTGACCACCAGGACAATGGGGCCGCGCGGCTCGACCAGGCCGTCGAGCAGCGCCGCGATGCCCACCACGGCAGCGCCTTCGAGCACCAGGCGTTCGTGGTGATAGGCGTGGCGGATGGCATTGGCGATAGATACTTCCGAAAGCAGGTGTACGTCGTCGCTCAGTTGCCGGGTCATGGCGAAGGTGTAGCGGTTGTCCAGGCCGATGCCGCCACCGAGGGAGTCGGCCAGCGTCGGCAGTTCTTCGATGTCCACGGGCTTCCCGGCGGCGAGGCTGGCGTGCATCGCGGCACCGCGGGCCATGCTGATGCCGTGGACTTGAATCGCTGGATTGGCACTTTTGAGGGCCAGGGCAACTCCGGCGAACAGGCCGCCACCGGACAACGGCACCAGGACCTGGGCCACCTCCGGTTGCTGCTCGAGGATCTCCAGGCCGAGAGTGCCCTGCCCGGCGATGATCGCCGGGTGATCGAAGGGCGGCAAAAAGGTCGCGCCCTGCTCCCGGGCGATGCGCTCGGCCTCGCGCTGGGCATCGTCCTGGGACTGGCCGACGATGCACACCTCAGCGCCGAGGTCGCGAATCGCCTGCACCTTGTTGGCCGGCACCAGATGCGACAGGCAGACAATCGCCCTGACGCCCTGCTGTGACGCGGCATGGGCCAGCGCTCGGCCATGATTACCCGTCGACGCGGTGACCACGCCCCGGGCCTTTTGCTCGGGACCGAGTTGCGCGACGGCATTGCTCGCCCCGCGCAGCTTGAAGCTGCCGGTGATTTGCAGGGCCTCAAGCTTGAGGTACACCGCCACGCCCATCAACCGCGACAAACTCGGGGAATGCTCCATGGGCGTATGCCTGACCTGCGACTCGATGCGCTGGCGAGCGAGGTAAATGTCCTGAAGCTGCAACCCTGTCATGACTGCGTCCCGAGCGGATGTGTTGGGCGCAGTCTAAGAGGGCTGGATTGTGGTGATGAATGTACTAGGGCAATTTAGTTTGCATTCATTGCGGACTGAATGGGCTGAACAAATCCATGAAGATCACCCTATCCCTGTGGCGAGGGAGTTTGCTCCCGCTGGGCGCGTTGTAGGAGCTGTCGAGTGCAACGAGGCTGCGATCTTTCCCCTGGCAATTGAATCGAGAGCGCAAGATCAAAAGATCGCAGCCTTCGGCAGCTCCTACAGAGTCCCAGCGGGAGCAAGCTCTCAGAAATCATGAATCTGCGGGTACTGGTTGAAGATCTGCCGCATGCCGATCAGCGCATGGCGCATTTCTTCGTCGCTGCATTCGGCGCCGACGCAGACCCGCACCGCGCGGGGCCTGGGGGTGCCGCGGACGGTGAACGGATCGGGCGAGGTCACGGCGATGTGCTTGTGCCGCAGCGCCCGCACCAGGCTGTCCACTTCCCAATGGGATGGAATCCCGATCCAGGCATTCAAGGCATGCGGGTGCTGGCCCAGCAGATGCTCGCCCATGTACTCGGTGACCATCGCCTGGCGCCCGGCCAGCAGTTGACGTTGCAATCGCACCAGCGACTCGGCGCGTCCATCACGAATCCAGCGGGTGGCGATCTCCGAGACCATGGGTGTGGCCATCCAACTGTTGACCCGCAGGATGCTCTCGGTACGCAAGGCCAGGCGCTTGGGCATCACCAGATAACCGGTGCGCAAGCCTGTGAGCACCGACTTGGTCATGCTCGTGCAGTAGAACGACAGCTCCGGCAGGTAATGGCTGATGGGCGGCGCCCGGCGTTCGTCCAGCAGCGGGCCGTACACATCGTCTTCGATAATGTGCACGCCAAAACGCCGGGCAATCTCGGCGATTTCCCGGCGGCGGGCGTCGGGCATCAGGCTGGTGGTGGGGTTGTTCAGGTTCGGCGTACACACCAGCGCAGTGATGCGCTCGTTGCTGCACATGTCTTCGAAATGTTCGGGGTCGATGCCATAGCGGTCCATCTCCAGGCCCTTGAGGGTGAAGCCCAGCACCTGGGAATTGCCGATCACGCCGTGGTCGGTCAAGCCTTCGCAGAGCACCACGTCGTCGGGGCCCGCCAGCGAAGCGAGGGCCAGGAAAATCCCGTGGGCCGCGCCGTTGGTGATCAGCACATCGTTACGGTCGACTTTCAGCCCTTGCCGACCGATCCACTGCGCCGCCGCTTCGCGATGGGATTCGAAACCGGCGATGGGGCGAAACGCATGAATCCACGGCTGGTCTTCTTCAGTGCTCAGCGCCGCGCAGGTATCACGCCAGGCCTGGTCATGCTCGCGGGTGTGCAGGATGCGGGTGATGGAAAAATCCACCAGCGCCCGCTCGGGGCTGTCGAGAATGTACGTCGCCACCCGGTCGCTCATGCGCCGCGAGACGAAACTGCCACGCCCGACCTCACAGCGCACCAGTCCCTGGCGCTCCAACTCCTTATAGGCGTTGGTGACGGTCTGCACGCTGATGCCCATGGCGTCGGCCACCTGCCGTTGCGGCGGCAGGCGCTGGTCATTGGCCAGGCTGCCCTGTTCGATATCGTCGGCGATGGCCTGCACCAGAATCTTGTATTTGGATTCACCGCTGCGGGCGAGGTCCAAGGCTGACTTCCACTTATCCATAACAGCTGCAACCGGCGTGTGTAGGGGTGCGCACAGCATTGCGCGGCCATCGCGGCAAAGCAATTGTCCTAGTGCAATACAATCGATGCCGGGGCTTTTGTATGCTCGGTCCAAGGTCGTCACCCAGGCGGGCTCATCGCCCTGACAAAAAGCCGGATCGACCTGTACCGGCGCCGTTCCCGACTCCAGGCCACGCCCGGATCCGCCGCTGTACGCTTTGCTCTTGTAACACTGCCTCCTACCACAGAGCCGTCAAACGACGGATCCACAAGAAACAGGAGATTTTATCGATGAGCAATTTTCTTCCCAGCACCGGTGCGCCCCTACGTCGGCTCTTGCTGACCTGTGCCGTACTGGGCCTGGCCGGCAGCGTTCAAGCGGCCACCCTGGATACGGTCAAAAGCAACAGCAGCATCCGGATCGGCTACGCCAACGAAACCCCGTTTGCCTTCACCGAAACCGACGGCACCGTCACCGGTGAGTCGCCGGAGATCGCCAAGATCATCTTCGCCAAGATGGGCATCAAGCAGGTCAATGGCGTGCTCACCGAATGGGGCTCGTTGATTCCAGGCCTGCGCGCAGGTCGTTTCGACGTGATCGCCGCCGGCATGTACATCACCCCGGCGCGCTGCAAGCAAGTGTTGTTCACCGATCCGCAGTACCAGTTGCCCGATGCCTTGCTCGTAGCCAAGGGCAACCCGAAAAAACTCCACAGCTATGAAGACATCGCCAAGCAACCGGATGTGAAACTGGCAATCATGGCCGGCACGGTGAACCTGGCTTATGCCCGCGATTCCGGGGTCAAGGACGACCAGATCCTCCAGGTCCCCGACACCACCGCGCAATTGCAAGCCGTGCGTGCCGGACGCGCGGACGCTGCCGTCGGCACCCAACTGACCATGAAAGGCCTGGCCAGCAAGGGTGGCGACAAGGTGGAGGCGATGACCGAATTCAAGGACGACCCGTCCCACATCGGCTATGGCGCCCTGGCCTTCCGCCCCGAAGACAAAGACTTGCGCGATGCGGTCAATGCCGAGTTGAAAAAGTGGCTGGGCTCCGAAGAGCATCTCAAGACGGTTGCGCCATTCGGTTTCGACAAATCCAACGTAACCAGCAAGACCGCAGCCGAGCTCTGCGCTCAGTAGTCGCCAACAACTGGCGTGCCGAAACGGGCATGACGCGCGGTGCGTGATGCCTGTTCCCTGCTTCACCGGACATTGGGTTGAACCATGGGCGAATTACTTCCGTTATTGATACAAGGGGCCTGGGTCACGCTCCAGGTGACCTTCTTCGGCTCGCTGCTGGCCATCGTCGCGGCGGTGCTGGCAGCCCTCGGGCGACTCTCGCCGTGGCGAGCGTTGCGCTGGTTTTCCATCACCTACATCGAAGTGTTCCGTGGCACCTCGCTGCTGGTGCAATTGTTCTGGCTGTTCTTCGTGCTGCCACTGCCACCCTTCAACATTGAGCTGAGCCCTTACGCCGTGGCGATTGTCGGCCTGGGCCTGCACATCGGCGCTTACGGGGCCGAGGTGATGCGCGGCGCCATCAGCTCGGTCGCCAAGGGCCAATACGAAGCCTGCACGGCGTTGAATTTCAGCGGCTTCACCCGCTTCAAGCGGATCATCCTGCCGCAGGCGTTGCTGGCGGCGATCCCACCGGGCACCAACCTGTTGATCGAGCTGCTGAAGAACACCTCGCTGGTGTCGCTGATCACCTTGTCGGACCTGAGCTTCCGGGCGCGGCAGTTGGATCAGGCGACCTTCCAGACCCTGGAGATCTTCAGCCTGGCCCTGGTGATGTATTTCATCCTCGCCCAGGCCATCAACTTCGGCATGCGCCACGTCGAACGACGACTGAGCCGGGGCCGGATGCGTGGAGGTCTGTCATGACACTATTCGACTGGTCCTACGCCGCACAAATCCTGCCGGACCTGCTGCGGGCATCGCTCAACACCGTGGGCATTACCCTGATCGGCTTCCTGATCGCGATTGTCCTGGGGCTGTTCCTGGCGATTGGCCGGCGCAGTCGCAAATTCTGGCTGTCGTGGCCGGCCACGGCGGTGATCGAGTTCATCCGCAGCACCCCCCTGCTGATCCAGGTGTATTTCCTCTACTACGTACTGCCCAACTACGGCTTGAGCCTGACGGCCATGCAAGTCGGCATCCTCGGCATCGGCCTGCACTACGCCTGCTACATCGCCGAGGTTTATCGCAGTGGTCTCGACGCGGTGCCGCGGGCGCAGTGGGAAGCGGTGACGGCGTTGAACATCGCGCCGTACGACGCCTATCGCAACATCATCCTGCCCCAGGCGCTGCGTCCGATCGTACCGCCCCTGGGCAACTACCTGGTGGCAATGCTCAAGGACACGCCGGTGCTGTCGGCGATCACCGTGGTGGAAATCATGCAGCAGGCCAAGAACATCGGTTCCGAGAACTTTCGTTATCTGGAACCGATCACCATGGTCGGCCTGTTCTTCCTCGCCCTGAGCCTTGCCCTGGCTTATCTGGTACGGCGCCTTGAAACGCGCATGGAGCTACGCTAATGACTTTACCCCTGTCCACGCCCACCGATTTGTCCCGGCGCAGCACGCTGGCGTCGCAGCAGGAGGCCCCGGCCATGCAGATTCCGACACCGTCCCGGCCGATTGTGAGTTTCCAGGACGTGACCAAAAGCTATGGCAGTTTCACGGTGCTCGACCATCTGAACCTGGATGTCGCCCCCGGTGAAAAGGTCGCGATCATCGGCCCCAGCGGCTCAGGCAAGTCCACGCTGCTGCGGGTGTTGATGACCCTGGAAGGCATCGACCAGGGCCAGATCCGCGTCGAGGATGACTCCCTGACCCACATGCCCAACCGCAACGGCGTGCTGGTGCCGGCCAACGACCGACACATCCGCCGGGTGCGCGGCAAGATCGGCATGGTGTTCCAGAGCTTCAACCTGTTCCCCCACATGACCGCGCTGCAGAACGTGATCGAGGCGCCAGTGCAGGTGCTGGGCATGAATCCGAAAGAAGCCCGGGAGCGCGCCGCCGACCTGTTGGAGCTGGTAGGGCTGGGCAACAAGCTCGACCATTACCCGTCGCAATTGTCCGGCGGCCAGCAACAGCGGGTGGCGATAGCCCGAGCGCTGGCGATGCGGCCCAAGGTGATGCTGTTTGACGAAGTGACCTCGGCGCTCGACCCGGAGCTGTGCGGCGAGGTGCTGAACGTGATCCGCAAACTGGGGGCCGAACATAACCTGACGATGCTGATGGTGACCCACCAGATGGGCTTCGCCCGGGAGTTCGCCGACCGGGTGTGCTTCTTCTACAAAGGGCAGATCCACGAACAGGGCACCCCGGCGCAGATCTTCGAGAACCCGCAGCAGGAGCGCACGTGTGCGTTCTTGAGTGCGGTAAAAGAGGCGAATTGATCCCCTTGTGAACACCTTTGTGGCGAGGAGACTTGTGGGAGCAAGGCTTGCCCGCGATGAAAGCGATGCGGTCTTTCAGAAAATCGAGGCGCCTGTTTCGCGAGCAAGCTTTGCTCCCACAAATCCCCTCGCCACAAGTGGCGGCATCAGGCGGATAGAAACTGACAACCACAAAAAACGGGGGCCCTGTTTCCAGAGCCCCCGTTTCATTTGCCGCCCAGCCGTTATGGGTACTGCTGGTAAGTCTGGCCCTGCTGCTGCGGCGCCTGGTACTGCTGGCCGGGAATGGCCTTGAGGTTGACCTCGACACGACGGTTTTGCGCACGGCCATTGACGTCGGCGTTGCTGGCCACCGGGTTGTCCGGGCCGGCGCCACGGGCCGACAGGTTGGCACCGCTCACGCCCTGGGACGTCAGGTAGGTCGCCACGCTCTGCGCACGACGCTGGGACAGGTCCATGTTGTGCTGGCGGCTGCCGGTGCTGTCGGTGTAGCCGACGATTTCGATCTGGTTCTGGTTGAACTCCTTGAGGGAGTTGGCCAGGTTGTTCAGCGGCTGGTAGAAGCTGGAGGCGATGTTCGCCGAGTCGGTGGCGAAGGTGATGTTGCCTGGCATGATCAGCTTGATCTGGTCGCCCTGGCGCTGCACTTCAACACCGGTATTGGCCATGCTCGCACGCAGCTTCTTTTCCTGCTGGTCGGCGTAGTAGCCGTAACCGGCCGCGGAAGCCCCCACCACCGCGGCACCGATCAGCGCACCCTTGCCACGGTTATCGTGACCGATGGCCGCACCGGCCAACGCCCCCGCCAGTGCACCGAGGCCGCCATACTTGGCGGTTTTGCTCATGCCCGAAGATTCGGTAGAGGCCTGGCCCTGGTTGTCGTAGGGGTTAGGCGACGCACAGCCGGACAACAGGGCCACAGCAGTTGCGACAACGATCAAGCGACGCGAGGTGAACATGAAGATGCTCCTGGGTTTTCAGTCTGAATGCCAAAGTGTAGGCAATCGACTCTGGCAGGCGTTGGAACACGGCAATCGTTAAAAATTCCGTCGCGCTGCGTTGCGCTTCGCCCGGCTGACCGATAAAAAACCGGCAGCCGGGCGAACGCCCCTCACCCCTGCGCCAGACAGCGACTCACACCCCGGACAATCATCTCCACTTCCCGCCCATCGATCGTCAACGGCGGCAGCAGGCGGATGGTCTGGCCCCGAGTGATATTGATCAACAGGCCGTGGTCCCGGGCGGCACGCAGGGCCAAGTCGCGGACCGGTTGCTTGAGTTCGATGCCGATCATCAACCCCTGGCCGCGAATCGCCAAGACATTCGGATTGTCCACCAACTCGGCCCGCAGCCGGCTCAGCAACTGTTCGCCCTGATGCCTGGCGTTGTCCACCAGCGCTTGTTGCTCAATGATCTCCAGCACCGTGCAACCGACCCGACAGGCCAGCGGATTACCGCCGAACGTACTGCCATGGCTGCCAGGGGTAAACAGCTCGGCTGCCTTGCCCCGCGCCAGGCAGGCCCCAATGGGCACGCCGTTGCCCAGGCCTTTGGCGAGGGTCATGACGTCCGGCACGATACCCTCGTGCTGGAACGCGAACCATTGGCCAGTGCGACCGATGCCGGTCTGGATCTCGTCGAGCATCAACAGCCAGGCGCGCCGGGTGCACAGTTCACGCAGGGCCTTGAGATAACCCGGCGGTGCGAGTTGCACACCGCTTTCGCCCTGGATCGGTTCCACCAGCACTGCGACGATGCGCTCGGCATGCGCCTGCTGGATCGCTTCCAACGCCGCCAGATCGCCGAACGGCACCTTGATGAAGTCCCCCGGCAAGCGGTTGTAGCCCAGCCGCACGGACGGGCCGTCACTGGCGGACATCGTGCCCAATGTGCGCCCGTGGAACGCATTGTCCATGACCACCACCAATGGCTGCTCGATGCCTTTATGCCAACCATAGAGGCGCGCCAGTTTCAGTGCGGTTTCGTTGGCCTCGGCGCCTGAGTTGTTGAAAAACGCCCGCTCCAGCCCCGACAGCTGAGTGAGCTTTTGCGCCAGGCGTTGTTGCCAATCGATGCTGTACAGGTTCGACGTGTGCAACAGCAGGCCGGCCTGCTCGCTGATGGCGGCCACCAACCGCGGGTGGGAGTGGCCGACATTGGTCACCGCCACGCCCGCCACCGCATCGAGGTATTCGCGGCCGTCCTGGTCCCACAGGCGCGTACCCAAGCCATGGGTGAAACTCAGCGCCAGGGGTTGGTAAGTGGTCATCAGGCAGGCAGCGGTCATGGCATCAAGCTCCATTTGGTTGGTTTTTTCCAGTATGGTTAGCCACCAAGGCTGGATAAACACTGCTTTACTTCAATCATTTAAAAGTTGGGCTTGATAATGGACTTGTTCCAGGCGATGACCGTTTACGTGAAGGTGGTGGAAGCCGGAAGCCTGACGGCGGCGGCCCAGGCGTGCGAAATGTCCACCACCATGGTGGGCAATCATCTTCGGGCATTGGAGCAACGTCTCGGCGTGCGCCTGATCAACCGTACGACGCGGCGCCAGCGCCTGACTGAGTTCGGCTCGACCTACTACCAACGCTGCCTGGAAGTGCTGGGGCTGGTGGCCGATTCCGAGCGCCTGGCCGAACAGACCCAAGGCGAGCCCACCGGCACCCTGCGCATCACCGCGCCACTGACCTTCGGCTCCGAACGCCTCGCGCCGGCCCTGGCCGAATTCAGCCAGCGCTTCGCCCAGGTCAAGCTCGACGTGATGCTGACCAATCAGCGGCTGGACCTGCTCGAACATGGATTCGACGTCGCCATCCGCCTCGGCCATCCCGACCCGAAACTGATTGCCCGTCCGTTGGTGGACTACACCCTGACCATCTGCGCCTCCCCTGCCTACCTGGCTCGGCACGGCACACCGGAAAAACCCGTCGACCTGCAGCAGCACGACTGCCTGTCGTTCGCCTATTTGGCAGGGGACGACTGGCGCTTCGCCCAGGATCTCTGGCCGATCAACGGCCCGGAAGGCGAGATCAAGGTCCCGGTAAACGGACCGATGCTGATCAACAGCTCCTCGGGCCTGCATCGCGCCGCCCTGGCCGGGATGGGCGTGGTCATGCTGCCCGATGCGCTGGTGGCCCAGGACCTGAAGGATGGACACCTGGTGGCGTTGTTACAGGACTACCAGTTGCCCCATCGCCCAATGAGCCTGATGTACGCGCAGGATCGCTACCGTTTGCCGAAACTGCGCAGTTTTGTCGAGTTCGCGCTGGAAAAATGGGGCAAACCCCCAACCCCAGCCGAATGATGACGTAGGAGCTGACGAGCGCAGCGAGGCTGCGATCTTTTCCCAGACACTTGAGTCCCAAGCGAAAGATCAAAAGATCGCAGCCTCGCTTCGCTCGACAGCTCCTACACTCAAGGCGTCCCCCCCGCTAGTGCCTCTCGCCCCCCATCAGCTACTCTTCCTCCTTGGACGAGCATTTTGATATCAAGGCTGATTGAGGGAACGACGATGGGAGATGCCTCGAACATCGACATGCTGCGGTTCGACCTGTCCGATCTGGACGAAGGCGTACTACACACCATCCTGGAACTGGTCAGCGATGGCATCTGGGACTGGAATGCCAACACCGGCTTCGTCTACCGCAACCCCGGCTGGTACACGATGCTTGGCTACCTGCCTCATTCACTGGACAACACCGTGCTGACCTGGGAGAGCGTGATCCACCCGGATGACTATCCACGGGTCATGGCATTGTTCGACGACTACCTGGAACACCGATCCCACATCTACCAAGCCGAATACCGCTGCCGCACCCACGACGGTTCCTACATCTGGATCGAGGATCGCGGCTATGTGATCGCCCGTAACCCGGACGGCACGGTGGCGCGCATGATCGGCGCCCATCGCAGTATCGACGACAAGAAACGCCTGTTCGAACAACTGGAACGGCGCAACAAATCCCTGGAAGCCGTAATCGAAGAACGCACCCGCGAACTGTCCCGGGTCAACCATCAGTTGCAGATCCAGCTCGACGAAAACCGCAGGCTTGCCGAAACCGACGCCCTGACCCGGGTCGCCAACCGTTATCGCCTGGACCAGGCGCTGCCGCTGGCCTGTGAGCGCGCGCAGCGTTTTCGCGAGTCGTTGTCGCTGATCGCCATGGACGTGGATGATTTCAAGGAAATCAACGATCGCTACGGCCACGCCTTTGGCGACGCCGCGTTGATACAAGTGGTGCAGAGCGTCAAGCGCTGCGAGCGCGACGGCGACTTGCTGGTGCGCTGGGGCGGTGACGAATTCATCATGATCTTGCCCAACACCACCCTGGCCGACGCCCGCCTGCTGGCTGAGAGCATTCGCCGGGGTCTGTCCGACCTGCTGCCGGTGGGCGACTTCCAGATCACCATGAGTTTTGGCGTGGTGCAGCGACTCGAGAATGAACAGCACGCCGTGTTGCTGCACCGGGCGGACCAGGCGCTGTATCGCTCCAAGATGTCGGGCAAGAATGTGATTTGTGAATGAGCTCCGACCGTGACAACACCGCCCGCGTCCAATAGATTAGGCGACCGGAAAAAAGCTCAATGCCTTTCTCGCCTCATCCCGCTAACAGAAGTAGTGAAATTTCAATGTCCGATTCCAACACCGCTGAATCCTTAGTCACCCTGTCGTCCAAAGCGGAATACGAAAACTCCATCAATCTTTCACAGCATCTGCCCCAGGCCAAAACCATCAGCGAAATGGTCCTCGATGCGTTCCAGTCGAATCGCGAAAGCGACCAGATCCGCGAACTGCGCAACGCCATCCGCCAGGCTCACGATGCGTTCGACGACGACAAGGCCTATGAACTGATGGGCCAGCTCAAACAACTCAAGGACGCCGAAGCCGCCGATTTCGCGGCCCTGGAAGACCTGAGCAGCCGCTTCCCGATCAGCCGTATCCTCTCCAGCTACAAGGACGACCCGTCGTTCCAGGAACTGGTCTACGGCCTGGCCCTGAAAGTACTGAACCAGACCCACCAGGCCATCAGCAACCCGAGCGGCAGCAAGGGCAAGGCCTCGCGGGCCAAGAAGGAAGCCGAAGTGTTTGTTATCAGCAAGGATGGCATCAGCGTCACCCTGCCCCTGCGCACACCACGCTCCAAGCCGAACGTCGACCGCGAGGCCTTCGAGTTCCTGGGCTTCAATTTCGTAGGCGAAGGCGACGAAGCCGAGCTGGAAAGCGAAACCTTCCTGGACAATGACGGCACCGAACAACAGGCCACCCGCAAAAGCATCGTCACCGCCCTGCAACAGCAGAAAGCGTTCGATGGCTACAGCATCGCCCAGCAATAAGCCCATGTGGGAGCGAGCTTGCTCGCGATCGATAGTCCCCACGCTCCGCGTGGGAATGACTCCTCGGACGCTCCGCGTTCGGCTCTTGGGGGACGCAGAGCGTCCCAGGCTGCATTCCCACGCGGAGCGTAGGAGCGATCCTCCAGGCAGTGGCCATGAAAAAGCCCCGCGCTTCTCTCGAAGGCGGGGCTGTTTTCATGGATATGAGCTGATCAAACAGCGCCAAGCCGTTCGACCATATCTGGAAACTTCTCGACCAGCTTGATCAACAAAGCCGCCTGGGCGTTAGGCTTGGACTTCTCCTGCTCCCAGTTCCTGAGCGTACCTGGACTGGTCCTGATGCTCTTGGCGAAAACGGCTTGAGACATGTGGAGCTTGTCGCGCAACGCCACGATTTCTTGGGCAGACACCTCGGGAACCGGTTTGTCTTCGATCGATATCTGGCGAAGGGTAATCTTGCCCTCCCGGTGGGCGGCCATCTCCTCGACGCCTTGCATCATCTCGGCAAACAGATCGCGCTTTTTCATAAGGTACCTCGTACTTTCAACTCAGCTTCTATGGCGCGTTTGAGCGTCTTCTCTTGCTCGGAGGTCAGGTTTTCCAACTCGTCCTTGTCATAAATCGCGAACATTCAGAACTGACGATCGTTCATGAGCCAATAGTAGATAACGCGCAACCCGCCTCGCTTCCCTTTACCACGACGTTCATCGAACCAGCGCAGCTTACGAAAGCCGCCGGTACGTGGCATGACGTCACCGACCTCTGGATGCTGCAGCATATAGGACTGAAGCAGGCGATACTCATCATCAGTCAGGTAATGGCCAACCGTGTCGGTGAATGTAGTCGTTTCAAAAAATAGGGTACGCATGGCAGAAACTATAGGCAAATTGCGCATAGTTCAACAAACCATAATCTATTGCGACGAATGACAGCCAATCCACACCTCACCTCAACAAAAAGCCCCGCGCTTCTCTCGAAGGCGGGGCTTTTTTTGCAGCGTCTGAAGCTTAAGGCGCGTAGGTCAGCAGCAGCTCACTTGGCACCTTGAAGTCCAGGGACATCATGACGCTCAGGGCGGTGATGGTGAAGATCGAGAACACGAACAGCTTGCGTGCCCAGACCGTGTCATCCACCGCCTTGTAGCCGGTCCAGGCCATGTACAGCCAGTACATGCCCATGGCGGCGGCGACGGCGAGGTAGCTCATGCCGGCGTAGCCGCTGAAGGTCAGCATCAAGGTCGCCACGAGGAAGGCCAGGATGTAGAGCAGGATGTGCTTCTTGGCCACCCGGATACCGCGCTTGACCGGCAGCACCGGAATCGAGGCTGCCAGGTAGTCGTTGAAGCGGAATATCGCGATGGCGTAGGAATGCGGCATCTGCCACAGGCTGAACATCACCAGCAGCGTTAGCGCCGCCATGTCGAAGCTGTTGCTCACCGCTACGTAGCCGATCACTGGCGGCATCGCCCCCGACAGGCTGCCCACCAGCGTGCCGTGGACCGACTTGCGCTTGAGGTACAGGCTGTAGAGGCCGACGTAGATGACAAAACCTATCACCGCGAACAACGCCGCCAGCGGGTTGGCCACCCAGTACAACAGCGCCACGCCGGCCACGCCCAGCACCGTGGCGAACGCCAGGGCCAGTTGCACCGGAATCAGGCCCTGGACCAGCGCCCGATTCTTGGTGCGTTCCATCTTGATATCGATGTCACGGTCGATGCAGTTGTTGAACACACAACCGGACGCCACCACCAGGGAAGTGCCGATCATCGCCGCCAGGAAGATGGCCAGATCGACATGCCCTTTCGAGGCCAGGAAAAACCCGCCTGCCACAGAAAGCACGTTACCGAAAATGATCCCCGGCTTGGTGATTTGGATAAAGTGCTTCAGGGACATCCGGACTTTCCTCAGTGCGCCATCATGTTGGTGTGGATGCTGAACATGATCCACAACGACAGGCCAACCAGCAGGACAATCACGATCGCGGCAAAGACAAATGCGACCACGTTGTTACGTTGGGCGGCGGAGCGGTCCAGGTGCAGGAAGTACACCAGGTGCACCAGTACCTGGACCACGGCGAAGATCAGTACGATCCACAGGGTCAGGCTCTTGGGCAGCGATGGGTACATCACCAGGCCGAACGGAATGACGGTCAGGATCACCGACAGAATGAAACCGATGGCGTAGGACTTGACGCTGCCGTGGCCGGCGTCGTGGCCATCATGGGAATGTGCGTTAGCCATTTACAGGGTCCCCATCAGATAAACAACGGTGAATACGCAGATCCACACCACGTCCAGGAAGTGCCAGAACAGGCTCAGGCAGCTCAGGCGCGTCTTGTTGGTGGCGGTCAGGCCGTTTTTCTGGACCTGGTACATCATGATCGCCATCCAGATCAGGCCGCTGGTCACGTGCAGGCCGTGGGTGCCGACCAGGGTGAAGAACCCGGACAGGAAGCCGCTGCGGCTTGGGCCGTAGCCCTCGGAGATCAACACGTGGAACTCGTTGATCTCCATGCCGATGAAGCCGGCGCCGAACAGGAAGGTCATGGCCAGCCAGCCCAGTACCTGGGTTTTCTTGCCCTTGAACAACGCCAGCATGGCGAAGCCGTAGGTGATCGAGCTGAACAGCAGCAGCGCGGTTTCGCCCAGTACGTACGGCAGTTCGAAGATGTCGTGGCCCGATGGGCCACCGGCGACGTTGTTAACCAGCACCGCGTACGCTGCGAAGATCGACGCAAACAGAATGCAGTCGGTCATCAGGTAGAGCCAGAAACCGAATACGGTCATCTCGCCCGAGTCGTGGTGATGGTCATCGTGCCCATGGTCATGACCATGGGCGTGTCCAACAGTGGTCACTAAGTTCGACATGGTTTAAGCCTGTTCCAACGAGGTTTCAACACGGGTGGCGGTGGCAGGGACTTTCCCGGCCGCTACCAGACGTTTGTGCTGCTCGGCTTCGATGCGCTCGATGACATCCACCGGCACCATGTAGCCCTGATCGTCACGGGCAGCATGGATAGCGAAATACACCACGGTGCCGACCAGGCTGGCGATGGCCAGCCACCAGATGTGCCAGATCATCGCGAAACCGAACACGGTCAGCAGCGCGCCCATGACCACACCAGTGGCGGTGTTGTTGGGCATGTGGATCGGCTCGTACTTGGCCGGGACCGGGTACGCGGTGCCGTTTTCCTTGGCTTCGGTGAACGGGTCGATGACGTCTGCTTTTGGCAGCACGGCGAAGTTGTAGAACGGCGGCGGCGAAGAGGTCGACCATTCCAGGGTATGGGCATTCCACGGGTCACCGTGTTCGCACATGTTCTCTGGTTTGTTGCGATCGCGCACGCTGACATACAACTGGATCAGCTGGCAGGCGATACCGACAGCGATCATCACCGCACCAAACATGGCGACGTACAGGTACGGTACCCACTCAGGGTTGGTGGTGGTGTTCAGGCGACGGGTCATGCCCATGAAGCCCAGTACATAGAGCGGCATGAACGCGACGAAGAAGCCGGTGATCCAGAACCAGAACGCTGCCTTGCCCCAGCCTTCGTGCAGCTTGAAGCCGAACGCTTTCGGGAAGTAGAAGGCGAAGCCGGCGATATAGCCGAACACCGCACCACCGATGATCACGTTGTGGAAGTGCGCGATCACGAACAGGCTGTTGTGCAGCACGAAGTCAGCACCCGGGATGGCCAGCAATACGCCGGTCATGCCGCCGATGGCGAAGGTCACCATGAAGCCCAGGGTCCACATCACGTGGCTGGTGAAACGCAGGCGGCCCTGATAGATGGTGAACAGCCAGTTGAACAGCTTCACCCCCGTCGGGATCGAAATCAGCATCGTCGCCAGGCCGAAGAAGGCGTTGACGCTGGCACCCGAGCCCATGGTGAAGAAGTGGTGCAGCCAGACCATGAAGCCCAGTACCGAGATCGCGCCGCTGGCGTAGATCATCGAGTGGTGGCCGAACAGTTTCTTGCCGGAAAAGGTCGAGATGACTTCGGAGAAAATCCCGAACGCCGGCAGGATCAGGATGTACACCTCAGGGTGACCCCAGGCCCAGAACAGGTTGACGTACATCATCGGATTGCCACCAAGTTCATTGGTGAAAATGTGGAAATCCATGTAGCGGTCAAGCGTCAGCAGAGCCAGGGTAGCGGTCAGGATCGGGAAGGAAGCGACGATCAGGACGTTGGCCCAGGTGCAGGTCCAGGTGAAGATCGGCATGTCCATCAGCTTCATGCCCGGGGTACGCATTTTTACCACGGTGGCCAGGAAGTTGACCCCCGTCAGCGTCGTACCCAACCCGGATAGCTGTAGCGCCCAGATGTAGTAATCCATCCCTACGCCCGGGCTGTATTGCAGGCCCGACAGCGGCGGATAGGCAACCCAACCGGTCTTGGCGAATTCGCCAACGCCCAGGGACAGGTTGATCAGCACCACGCCGGAAACCAGCAGCCAGAAGCTCAGGGAGTTCAGGAACGGGAAGGCAACGTCACGGGCGCCGATCTGCAGCGGCACTGCAAGGTTCATCAGGCCGGTGAAGAATGGCATCGCCATGAAGATGATCATGATCACACCGTGGGCGGTGAAGATCTGGTCATAGTGTTCAGGCGGCAGGTAGCCAGGCGAACCCTCGGTGGCCATGGCCAGCTGGGTTCGCATCATGATGGCGTCGGCAAAACCACGCAGCAGCATGACCATGGCGACGATGATGTACATCACGCCGATTTTCTTGTGGTCGACCGACGTCAGCCACTCGGTCCACAGGTAGGTCCACTTCTTGAAGTAAGTGATCCCCGCGAACAGCGCCAGACCGCCGAGTGCGATGATGGCGAGGGTCACCATGACAATCGGCTCGTGGAACGGGATCGCTTCCCAACTTAATTTACCAAACATCGTTTACTCCTCTGCCCCGGCAGCTGAATGCGAACTCATGTCCATCCCTTCCATGTTGTGGGCCACTTCCTTCTCGTTCTTCTCGTGGTGCATCGGCTTGCCCGGATTCATCCCTTCATACTTGTCGATGATGGTCTGGAACAGGTTCGGCGTAACCGACGAGTAGAGTTCGACTGGGTTGTTCTGGCTCGGCTTGGAAAGGGCTTCGTATTCAGCTTTTTCAAGCTGTTTAGGTGCCTTCTTCACATCGTTGACCCAGGCGTCGAAATCTTCCTGGGTCGTGGCGATTGCTTTGAACTTCATGCCGGTAAAGCCCGCGCCGCTGTAGTTGGCGGAGATACCGTCGAGTTCGGCGTTCTGGTTGGCGATCAGGTGCAGCTTGGTCTGCATGCCCGCCATCGCGTAGATCTGGCCGCCCAGGCCCGGGATGAAGAACGAGTTCATCACGGTGTCGGAAGTGACCTTGAAATTGATCGGCGTGTGGGCCGGGAACACGATCTTGTTGACCGTGGCAATGCCTTGTTCCGGATAGATGAACAGCCACTTCCAGTCCATGGAGACCACTTCAATGGTGATCGGCTTGACGTCGGAATCCAGCGGACGATATGGGTCCAGGGCGTGGGTCGACTTGTAGGTGATGTAACCCAGGGCAATGATGATCAGCACCGGAATGGTCCACACCGCCACTTCGATCTTGGTCGAATGCGACCACTTCGGCGTATAGGTGGCATTGGTATTGGTTGCGCGGTACTTCCAGGCGAACAGGAAGGTCATGACGATGACCGGCACAACGACCAGCAACATCAGCAGCGTAGCGGTGATGATCAGGTTTCGTTCATCCAGGCCGACCTGGCCCTTGGGATCGAGCAAGGTCATGTTGCAGCCTCCCAGCAGCAACGTGCCGAGCAGCGGCAACAAGCCTAGTAATCGGGGGTACCTGTTTTTACTCATCTCACGACCTCTAAAGCAGCTTGCGCAATGCAGTTGGGTTTTGATCGCCAACACTTCACCCTGCCAAGGGTTGGCATTTTCTTGGATTGAATAAGGGCTGCCCGTCGAACGTCAGCGGCTGTTCGACACATCCTGGGCCAGCAGTGAGTTCTTATTCGTTGGTCAAAGGCCTAGTTCAAGCCCAATTCCATTTGGTGCGGGTAGTTGGAGGCACCGACACCTTGGGGTCGCATGGGGCGCTGGCGCCCTTCGACCACTCTCGTACTCAAGTTTGAGCCGGGTCGGAAAATCGGTGCGGGCGATTGTAGTGAGCTGAGGCGCTGTAGACCATGTCTCATCTCGAAATAATTTTTATCCGATCCGGCAACAATCTTTCGCAGATATTGCAACAAGCCAGCATGTTATCGAAATTAATTCTCAACAAGAACCCCAAAAAACGTAGGGCTACTATGACCGATTTAGACAGCTCGAGAGGATTACAAAGGGCTTTTTTGCCCCGCAAGCGCCCAGTTTTCGGGGGCTCAGGCGCCCGACGCTTCGCTGTTAAAAATGCCTGCTGCAGGGGATACGCGTTTTGCGAAACCGGACGGTTTTTTGTTACAGGAAGGTGCGCTTAATCGCCCTCGAAAAGGCTCAGCGCCCCAAGATATGTGACAACATGTCGCACATTGTCGCAGGCTATTCTTGCCTCGGATCAAGGACGGTCCGGCTCAGAAGTGAAACGCAAAACGCCCCGGCTCTCCAGGAGAGAAACCGGGGCGTTTCATGAAGCCGCTTCAGCGAATCTGTTTGCGGTTACGTGACACCAGCAGCGGCACCAGCACCACCGTCAACACGAAGGCCACCAGTGCCCATTGCGCCAGGGACAGACCCAGGATCGGTGGGTAGGGAGTGGAGCAAAAACCATCGACCTGGAACCCCAGCGGGAAAATCTTTGCCAGCGGCAGGTCATCGACAATCGGTTGCAACACATCGATGCCGCAACTGACCGCAGGGAAGAACTGGGTGTACACGTGATGCCCTGCCACCCCGGCACCGGCCAGGGCGCTGAGCACCACCAGGCCTTCGAAGATCGTCAGGCTGCGGCGGGTGCGCATGGCGGCACCGATGAAGGCGAAGATCGCGATCAGCAACAGCGCATAGCGCTGCAAGATACACAGCGGGCACGGCGCCTCGCCGAGGGCCACCTGCATGTACAGCGCACCGCCAATCAGCGCCAGGCAGATCAGCCCCAGCAGCACCAGATAGCGCCGCTCACGGCCTAACCGCATCATTTCCTCACTCATTGCGTTTCCCTTTGTCTGCATGGATCGACGCGCGGCACGGCGACACTCGGGCGCGGTCGGATGCCCGAAGTCTACACGCAGACCATGACAGTGAACGAGCAGCGGGCGTCGACATTCAAGGGGAATAGACCGCAAGAAGGTTAAGTGCGGATTAATTCTGGTCAGTTGGACCCAGGATGGACCTGCCGCCGCCAACGCGAGCAGGCTCGCTCCCACAAGGGATTTGTGGCGGACGCGGATGTTGTCACCCGCACAGATCCAGGGCGGGAGCGAGCTTGCTCGCGATAGCGGTGGGTCAGCTTGCATTGATGTTGAATGTGCCGACGCCATCGCGAGCAAGCTCGCTCCCACAGTTCGAGAATCGTGTCCACCGCAGATCCCTTGTGGGAGCGAGCCTGCTCGCGATGAAGGCAACCGGTCTCCCGGTTTAGCGCGACCTTATTCCAGCGCCGCCGCCGGGCCGAAGAATTCGTAACGGCTCTGCTGGTCCGGCACGCCCAAGGCCTTGAGGTGGCGCTTGACGGCGCTCATGAAGCCCTTCGGCCCGAGGAAATAGGCGTCCACGTCACGTTGCTGCGGCAGCCATTGCGCCAGTTGTTCCTGGCTCAACAGCCCCACCTTGTCGGCCGCCGGGCTCAAGCCGTCGTCTTCGTCGTAGCAGTAGAAGCGCTTGAGCTGCGGGTGCCGCTTGGCCAGGTCGTCGATCCAGTCGCGGAAGGCATGGGCACGGCCGTTGCGCGCGCAATGAATGAAGTGCACCGGCCGCTCGGTTTGCAGCGCCGCCTGCAACATGGCCAGGGTCGGGGTGATGCCAACGCCGCCACTGATCAGCACCAGCGGTTTGTCGCTGGCAGTCAGGTAGAAATCCCCCGACGGCGGGAACAACTGGATGCGGCTGCCGACGTCGAAATGATGATGCAGGTGGTTGGACACCCGCCCGCCCGGTTCGCGCTTGACGCTGATACGGTATTGACCATTGTCCGCCAGGGCTGACAGTGAATAGTTGCGGCGTACTTCCTCGCCATCGAGCATGAGCTTCATGCCGATGTACTGGCCCGGCTCGGCCAACAGGATCGGGCCCTTGTCCGCCGGTTCAAAGTAAAACGAAGTGATCTCCGAGCTTTCCTGCACCTTGGCCGTCAGGATGAACTCACGCTCACCACGCCAGCCGCCCGGCGCCTCGGCCTTCTTGTCGTACATGCCGGCTTCGGCGCCGATGAGGATATCGGCCAACTGGTTGTAGGCTGCGCCCCACGCCGCAATCACTTCGGGCGTGGCGATCTCTGCGCCCAGCACTTCGGCGATTGCTCGCAGCAGGCACGAACCGACAATCGGGTAATGTTCCGGCAGGATCTGCAGGGCAACGTGCTTGTTGACGATCTTCGCCACCAGGTCGCCCAATTGATCGAGCTGGTCAATGTGCCGCGCATACATCAACACACCGTTGGCCAAGGCCCGCGGTTGATCGCCACTGGCCTGGTGAGCCTGGTTGAACAATGGGCGCACCTGCGGGTATTCGGACAGCATCATGCGATAGAAGTGAGTGATCAGCGCCTCACCACCGCTTTCAAGCAACGGAACGGTGGAGCGAATGATGGCGCGTTCTTCTCGACTGAGCATAGGGTGACTCCTGGCGTATGACCGATAACAGTTAGGTAAGCCTTATCAGTTTCCATGCCATAATTTTTTTTCTTAAATATCAGTCAGTTAAAAACAATGTAGTCATAGCGACACGGCCCACCTTATAGTCGTTACGACTACATGGAGTCATTATGACCGCAACCGCCCTGCTGACCTCCCTGCTGCCACTGGTGGCCGATCTGTCCCGCGAACTGCCTGAAGGCGAACGTTATCGGCGCCTGCTCGGCACCTTGCGAGCCTTGCTGCCGTGCGATGCGGCGGCGTTGTTGCGCCTGGACGGCGACTGCCTGGTGCCGCTTGCCGTGGATGGCCTGAGCACCGATACACTGGGCCGGCGATTCCGGATCAGCGAACACCCGCGCTTCGAAGCGCTGCTGGCCAACCCACAGCCCACCCGTTTCGCCGCCGACAGCGGCCTGCCCGATCCGTACGACGGACTGGTCGAGGGGCTCGCCGAGCATCTGGAGGTTCACGACTGCATGGGCTGCCCGCTGTTCGTCGACGAACGGCCCTGGGGCCTGCTGACCCTGGATTCGCTGGATCCGGAGCGCTTCGAATCCATCGATCTGGGTGCCCTGCAAGCCTTCGCCAGCCTCGCCGCCGCCACGGTCAGCGCCGCCGAGCGCATCGAGCGCCTGGCCCTGAAGGCCGAGGACGAGCACCGCCGCGCCGAGGTCTATCGCCAGGCCAGCGGCCAGCAGCCTCGCGACATGGTCGGCCAGAGCAAGGCCCACAAACGCCTGGTGGAAGAGATCGCGCTGGTGGGCAGCAGCGACCTGACAGTATTGATCACCGGCGAAACCGGCGTGGGCAAGGAGCTGGTCGCCCAGGCCATCCATGCCGCGTCGAAGCGTGCCGAGCAGCCACTCATCAGCCTCAATTGCGCCGCCCTGCCCGATACGCTGGTGGAAAGTGAACTCTTCGGCCATGTACGAGGCGCCTTCACCGGGGCCACGAACGACCGGCGCGGCAAGTTCGAACTGGCCGACGGCGGCACCTTGTTCCTCGACGAAGTGGGCGAGTTGTCCCTGACCGTCCAGGCCAAGTTGTTGCGGGTACTGCAAAGCGGTCAACTGCAACGCCTGGGCTCGGACAAGGAACACCGGGTCGATGTGCGCCTGATCGCGGCCACCAATCGCGACTTGGCCGAAGAAGTGCGCAACGGCCGTTATCGGGCCGACTTCTATCATCGCTTGAGTGTGTATCCGCTGCAGGTGCCGGCGCTGCGCGATCGCGGACGGGACGTGCTGCTGCTCAGCGGTTTTTTCCTGGAACACAACCGTTCGCGCATGGGTCTGGGCAGCCTGCGCCTGACCAGCGATGCCCAGGCCGCACTGCTGGCCTACGACTGGCCGGGCAATGTGCGCGAACTGGAACACCTGATCGGCCGTAGCGCCTTGAAGGCCTTGGGCCGGTGCGCGACGCGCCCGAAAATTCTCAGCCTCAGCGCCCAGGACTTGGATTTGCCCCAGGCGCCAGTGGATACCCCCACGCCTTCGTCCATCAGCCTCGCGCCGACCGCGCAGGGCGTAACGGGGGACTTGCGCGAAGCGGTGGACGAATTCCAGCGCAAGCTGATCGCTGCCTGCCTGGAACGTCACCAGCACAACTGGGCCAGCGCCGCCCGGGAGCTGGGGCTGGATCGGGCGAACCTGGGGCGGATGGCAAAACGGCTTGGCCTGAAATAGTGGCTGCGGACGCTTTTGTGGCGAAGGTGCTTGCTCCCGCTGGGCTACGCCGTAGGAGCTGTGTAGGAACTGTGTAGGAGCTGTCGAGTGCAACGAGGCTGCGATCTTTCCACAGCCAATTGAGTCCAGAGCGAAAGATCAAGATCAAAAGATCGCAGGCTTCGCCAGCGCCTACAGAGCCGAGCGGAAGCAAGCTCCCTCGCCACAAAAGCGGGCTTGTTACAGCGATCCTCGTTATTGACGGCTTTCGTCCTAAAGCCTGTCCCCAACAAGTCGATAACCCAATATCACAAGCTGTTCTGGCGATCGGTATGCTCGCCCCACCTTTTTCCACAGAAGGTTTTTATGTCTTCCAACAAAGCCCGCGCAGATTCACTTTCGCTTCTGCTGTTTACCTTGCGCAGCGGCAAGCTGATGGCAATCAACCTGCTCAAGGTCAGTGAAATCATTCCCTGCCCACCGTTGACCAAGCTGCCGGAGTCCCATCCACACGTCAAAGGCATCGCCACCCTGCGCGGGACATCGTTGTCGGTGATCGACCTGAGCCGCGCCATTGGCGAGCGGCCGCTGGAAGACCCGGACGGCGGCTGCCTGATCGTCACTGACGTCAGCCGTTCCAAACAGGGTTTGCATGTGCAGGCGGTGAGCAAGATCGTGCATTGCCTGACCACCGACATCAAACCGCCGCCCTACGGCTCCGGCGGTGTGCGTTCGTTCATCACCGGCGTGACCTCAGTGGATGGCACGCTGGTGCAGGTGCTGGACATCGAAAAGGTCATCCACGGTATCGCCCCGGCGCAGATCGAAACCGCGCCGACCGAACTGAGCATGGAAGACGCCGAGGTGCTGGGCAACGCACGGATCCTGGTGGTCGATGACAGCCAGGTCGCGCTGCAGCAATCGGTGCACACCCTGCGCAACCTCGGCCTGCAATGCCACACCGCGCGCAGCGCCAAGGAAGCCATCGAGTGCCTGCTGGACCTGCAAGGCACGGCCGAACAGATCAACCTGATCGTCTCCGACATCGAGATGTCGGAGATGGACGGCTATGCCCTCACCCGGACGCTGCGCGAAACCCCTGACTTCGCCCACCTCTACGTGTTGCTGCACACCTCGCTGGACAGCGCCATGAACAGCGAAAAAGCCCGGCTGTCGGGGGCCAACGGCGTGCTCACCAAGTTCTCCTCGCCGGAACTGACCAAGTGCCTGATCACGGCGGCCAAGGCCGTTGCCGAGCAGGGTCACTGAGTCATCTCGGTTGCTCGCTTCTGCGTTCCGGCGCGGGAGCGATCACCGTCCGACAACCTCAGGCATACTCTTGTCCTGGCTTCCCGGAACAAGGCTCCCTGATGAAAATCCGCCTATTGACTCTCCTTGGCCTCACCGTCCTGGCCTCCCAGGTTCATGCTTCCAGCACGGACGCCTGGGCCGCCCACGACAAAGCCGTGCTGGCCAGTTGCATCAAGGCCAGCGGTTTGAAGAGCGCTGAACCGGTAGGTAGCGCCGCTCGATTCGACGACCGCGTCGGCTACACCGCGCTGTTGCTGCAAGGCCAATATCCGCAGAAACACATGAAAGGGGCGATCGGCACCGAGTTGTGTCTCTACCGCAAGAAAACCAAAACCGCCTACGTGACCGAGTGGGACTCGATCCGCCCGGCCGCTACCGACCGGTGAATGGCGCATAACTTGCTTCGCACGGTCCATCACGGCGTTTTTCTGTCGCCGTCTCCAGCTTTCTGCGACCGGGCGCTCAATGAACACAACATTTTCCTGTGTAGGGTGCGGCAAATGCTGCACCGATCACCACGTCCCCCTGACCCTCGACGAGGCCCGGATGTGGGCGGACGACGGCGGCCAGGTGATTGTCCTGGTGGAAGCCTTCCTGCCCAACGGCCTCGGCCTGCCGGCAGGGCAACGCGAGCATGCCGAGCGCCGCTCGGCGGTGGTCCACAGCGGCGGCACCGAGGCCCTTGTGGCGATCACCTTTGCCGCCTACAACGTCGGCCGCTGTCGGAATCTTGACGATGAAAACCTGTGCCGCATCTATGAGCGCCGCCCCTTGGTGTGCCGCATCTATCCGATGGAAATCAACCCGCACATTCCCCTCAATATCGCCGTCAAGGAATGCCCTCCAGAGTCGTGGGAAACCGGGCCACAACTGATACTCGGCGGTGAACTGGTCGATCAGGAACTGGTCCGGTTGATCGAGCGTTCACGCCAGGCCGACCGTGAAGAGATCGCCATCAAGGACCGCATATGCGCCGCCCTGGGCATCCGCACCACCGCGCTCAAGGGCGACGGGTTCACCGCGTATCTGCCGCAGATGAGCGCATTCGTGGCCGCCTTCGATCAGGCACGCCTGCAACCTGCGCAACAGCACACCAGTGAATGGCAGTTCCATCTGTCTGGCGATGATGTGGCCAGCCAGGTATTGGCCAGCGGCGCGCGGGTGGTCACTGAAGCGCCGGTCAATTACGCCTTTATTTCGCTGCGGGCGGCGTAGATACCCAAAGGATGAAGTAGAGCCCTGTGGGAGCGAGCCTGCTCACGATAGCGGTCTGTCAGCCCCCTCTATGTGACTGATGCAACGCCATCGCGAGCAGGCTCGCTCCCACAAGGGATTTGCTACGCTCAATCGCTTTCCCCTCTCGCCTAACCCTCGCCAGGAATGTTAGCGTGCTTGGTATCTTCTCCCCGACGAGCCTTGCACGATGAAAAAAACCGTACTTGCCTTCAGCCGTATCACGCCCCAGGTGGTCGAGCGCCTGCAACAGGACTTCGACGTGATCGTGCCGAGCCCGTCCAAGGGCGATATCAGCGCACAGTTCAACGAAGCCCTGCCCCACGCCCACGGGCTGATCGGGGTCGGTCGCAAGCTCGGGCGCGAGCAATTGCAAGGCGCCGCGAACCTGCAAGTGGTATCCAGCATATCGGTGGGTTACGACAACTATGACCTGGCCTACTTCAATGAGCGCGGGATCATGCTCACCAATACCCCCGACGTGCTCACCGAAAGCACCGCAGACCTGGCCTTCGCCCTGCTGATGAGCAGCGCCCGGCGCGTGGCCGAACTGGACGCCTGGACCAAGGCAGGCCAATGGCAGGCGACAGTCGGCCCGCAACTGTTCGGCAGCGATGTACATGGCAAGACCCTGGGTATCGTCGGCATGGGCAACATCGGCGCAGCCATTGCCCGGCGTGGCCGGCTGGGGTTCAACATGCCGATCCTCTATAGCGGCAACAGCCGCAAGACCGAACTGGAAAACCAATTGGGCGCACAATTTCGCGAACTGGACCAGTTGCTGGCCGAAGCGGACTTCGTCTGCCTCGTCGTGCCATTGAGCGAGAAGACCCGCCATCTGATCGGTCAGCGTGAGCTGGGCCTGATGAAACCGAGCGCCATCCTGGTCAACATTTCCCGGGGCCCGGTGGTGGATGAACCGGCGCTGATCGAAGCCCTGCAGAACAATCGCATCCGCGGCGCCGGGCTGGATGTCTACGAGAAAGAACCGCTGGCCGAATCGCCGCTGTTCCAACTGAAAAATGCCGTCACCCTGCCCCACATCGGCTCGGCCACCCACGAAACCCGTGCCGCCATGGCCGATCTGGCTGTGGATAACCTGCGCAGTGCATTGCTGGGCGAGCGACCGCAGAACCTGGTCAACCCGCAAGTCTGGAAGTAAACCCTTAGGCCGGCCCGCCTGAGCGGGCCGGCCAACGCGGTCATTTCAACGTGCGCCCAAGGCGGCCTTCATGGGCTGTGGTCGAGGCTTGCGAAACACAAGCACGTTCCCCAGCATCACCAACACCAGCCCCACCAACGCCGGCACCGTCCACTGATAGCCCTCGACAAACGCCGACACGTTCAACGCCACCACCGGGAACAACACGGTGCAATACGCCGCCCGCTCCGGCCCCATGCGCCCCACCAGCGTCAGATAGGCAGTAAAGCCGATCACCGAACCCGGGATCACCAGGTACAACAGTGAGCCGATGTAGCGCGTGTTCCATTCCATGTCGAACGGGATGCCTTTGAATGCGCACCACACCGCCAGCATCGCCGCGCCATAGGCCATGCCCCAGGCGTTGGTGGTCAACGGCTTGAGGCCGGCCTTCTGTTGCAGGCTCGACAGCATGTTGCCTGCCGAGAAACACAAGGTGCCCAGCAACGCCAGCGCCAAGCCAAGCAAGGTTTGCGGGCTTGCACTATGGCCAGCCAGTTCCGGCCAGAACAGCAGCGCCAGCCCCGAAAGCCCCAGGGCGCCACCCAACAGCACGTTACGGGCAATCCGCTGACCGAAGAACACGCGGGCATTGAGGGCATTCCAGAGCGTAGCGGTGGAAAACACCACGGCGACCAACCCACTGGGAATCCACTGGCTGGCGGTCAGGAAGCACATGAAGTTGATGCAGAACAGACACAGGCCCTGGGCAACGCAAATCAAATGGCCGCGCCGGTTCATCACCTGCAAGCGCCGGCTGAGCAAGAGCATCGCAAACAGGATCAGGGCCGCAAGGCCGAAGCGATAGACAATCGACACCGGGATGGCGACGACGCCCAACTGCAGTTTCAGGGCAATCCAGGTGGTGCCCCAGATGAGCACGGTAAGCAGGTACAACGAGAGGTTCATGGTGACGGCTCCTGACAATGACGTTCAGTGTCCCGCCGCCATTGACCCGGCGCTTGCGTAAACTTGCGGTTTTGTCAGCTGACAGGCTGGCACGGACCGGCCGACGGAGTAGGATGCAAGCGTTGGAGAACCGATCATGTCCACACTGCAAACCCTGCAAGTCTTTCAAGCCCTCAACAGCTCGCCCAATGCTCGCCTGGAGCACAGCGCCGAGCTCGGGGACGGCTTGGCGGCCGCTTTGTGGAGCAATCACCACGACGCCCGGGACTACGAGGCGCCAACGCACCATACGCTGTCGTGCTACATCGCTGGCGGCACCGGTACGTTTCGCCGCGAGCGGCCCGACACTACTGGGGCACCGGACAAACTCTGCATCCTGCCGGCCGGGCATGAATCAGCCTGGGTCATCAACGGCGATATTCGCCTCGCCCACCTGTATTTCAGTGCGGAACAATTTGCCCTTGGTTGCGTCACGCTGCTGGACCGCGAGCCCCGGCAGGTGCAACTGCACGAGGAAACCTTCCTCGACGACCCGCGACAGGCACAGCGTTTTCGCCAGTTGATCGCACTGAACTGGGACGAACCCGGTGAACGCCTGCTGACCACCAGCCTGGCCCATGAATTGCTCAATCACCTGCTGCTCAGCCAGGTGGGCCAGCGCCAGGGACTTCGCCTCAAAGGCGGCCTGGCCGCTCATCAACGGCGGTTGCTGGTGGATTACGTCGACAGCCACTTGGCCGATGCCATCAGCCTCGGCCAATTGGCGGCGCTGTGTGCGTTGTCCGAATACCACTTCGCGCGGATGTTCCGCGAAAGCTTCGGGCTGCCGCCTCATCAATATGTGCTGGCCAGACGCTTGACCTGCGCGCGGCATTTGCTGCGCACCACCTCACAACCGCTGGGCGACGTGGCGCTGGCCTGCGGATTTGCCAGCGCCAGCCACTTCACCAATCGATTCCGTCAGGCCCTGGGCGCGACGCCTGGGGAGTATCGGCAGGCGTTCTTGCGCTAGCGCCGGCTATTGCCATCGCGAGCAAGCTCGCTCCCACAGGAGAAGGTGATCAATGCAGGAGTGGAAACCGATAAAAACAAAACGGGCCTGCGATTGCAGGCCCGTTTTCAGTCGCAAGTGAAATGAACGAGGTTTCAGCCGTGAAGCGCGGCCCGTTCGTTTTCCAGGAATTCCTCTTCCAGCATCGCATCGGCCAAGGCTACGGATTCGCTCGGCTCATCAATGACGGCGCGCTTGCCGCGCAGTTTGCCGAACAAATGCTCCAGGGCATTTTCAAGTTTGGTGGCCGCGCCTTCGATCGCCAGTTCCAGCGATTCGGCCTTGTGCGTCACGGAAATCGGCTGATGGCCCTTCGGCCGTGCTTCAAGCTGGCAACGCAGATCATGGGGACCAGGCTTATCGCCGTTCTCGTCCCGCAGATGAACCTCGACCCGTGTCAGGTCCTCTTCATAACGTTCGAGCGTGCTTTCGATGGTAGTACGTACCCACTCCTCCAGTCGGATGCTGCTTTGAATATGGTTATCGCTGTTGACTTGGATTTGCATAGTTCATCCCTTATTTCAGCTAGCTCGCCGGGGGCCGTCGACGTTGATGCAACGGCCCCTTGAATACAGAGTCGGGCTGGCGGAAGAACAATTCAACCCCTAAAAAAAGATAAATATTCATATGCAAATAAAGCCAGACAACAGGCAAAAGCGCTGTTAATGTCGGGAGTTACCCCTGCCCTGCCTACCCACCGCAAATCGCCTCCCCTCCTGCACCGTCAGCGAACATCCGCGCGTTATTGCCCCGAAACGGGCAGCGGCCACAGCCGCATTCCAGAGCGTTTGGCGCCCAGGCGCCGTGATCATTGTCCGACAGTTTTTCCGGCATGCCACTTGCTAACTCCCTGTAGGAGCTGCCGCAGGCTGCGATCTTTTGATCTTGGGCCTACCTGGCCCCCGGAATCTTGAGATGAACACGATCATGGAATGGCCGATGGTCCGGTGTTGCGAACTAATCCCGATCATGGCCGGTCAACAACTGCACGTTCAATCAGGCGGTGACGCATCATGGACAACCCTTTTCAGATCATTACCGACGCCTTTGCGCCGCATTATCAAATCAACCTGAGCATTCAGGGCCTGGACGGCAGCATCATGCTGACCCTGTCCAAGAGCGGGCGCATCGTTGCCAAACGCATGATCAGCGCGCAGCAGCGCAACGACCCGGAGCGGCTCAAGCGCCTGGTGCAAAGCATTCAGTTCGGCATCGCCATCGAGCAGGGCCACAGCGCCGTGGCCATCCTCGAAGCCATGACCGGCGGTGACAGCATCAAGCTGCCACCACCGCACGCACAGGGGCCGGCGCCCTCTGCCGCCGGGATCTAGATTTCTCCTTTCTCCACCTCGGCATGCTCGCTGGAACCCGCGCCGACCTTGCGGTGCGGGTGCTCGATCTTCACCGAGGGGAACTGCGACGAAGCGTAGCGCACCACCAGGATCGAAAACGCCAGCAGCAGGATGCCACCGCACAAGTAGATGATCCCCAGGTCTGGCGGGCTGTGGTGGGAAACGTTGGAAATCAGCAGCCGCGTCAGCGCCGTGATCGCCACGTAGATCAGAAACCGCACCGGCATGTGGTTGGTCTTGAAGTAGATCCCGACCATCGCCCCCAATTCCAGATAGATGAACAGCAGCAGGATGTCATCGATCTTGATGTGTCCTGCTTCGATCATCTGCAAGAATTCCATCACCGCCGCCCACGCGGTCACCGCACCAATGGCGAACAGCGCCAGGTAGTGGAAGGTCTCGACGAACAGGTTTCCCAGGGACTCGGCCAGTTGATGGACGTTCTGGCGCAGGTTCTCGGCCCAGTTGATTTTCACGATGTAGTTTCCTTAGGTCGACTCGACCGGATGATGCGGATTGGACGTGACGGTTGTTCTGCATGCAGAAAAAAGGCCAGCGACTGAGGGTGAGATGGCGATAGGCTGGTATCCGGCACTTTTGTGATCGTCATGCGGCCTTATCGCGAGCAAGCTTTGCTCCCACACAAGCTTTCACTCCCACAAGCTTTGCTCTCACATGCAGAAACCGGTCTACATTAAAAAGCCACTATCCAAAGCAACAGGATTCGCTTATCCTTTTGCCTGTATATAAATACAGTAGTCACAAAGACAACCAATGTGAAGGCATGTGAGGTGGTGAATGGCCGTCGAAGTGGTATACCGCAGCAGCCGAGATCTGGAGCGCTTGTTCATGGATAAAGCCGAAGCTGACCGTCATGACAAAATGCTGGAACTCGCCGAATTACTGGCAGAGGTGTTGCAAAAAGCCGTTCCATCGCTGAGCGAGCAACAGGTCGAAGAAGCCGGGATCTACATGGCGAAGAATCGCGATGTGTTCGCCAAGGCATTCAAGAGCCAGCCGGACGCCTTGTCAGAACTGCTCAATCCGTCGGACGAATGACCAAAAAAGATCGCAGCCTTCGGCAGCGCCTACACCGCGTAGGAGCTGCCGAAGGCTGCGATCTTTTTCAATAATAACGGCGCGGGTCTGAATCGATCAGGCTGGCCAGCTTGGTCAGGGCGAAACGCAATTCGTCCTGGCTGGTGGGGGACATCAACACCAGCCGTACACAGCGGGTGGTCCCTGAGCGCTCAGCCTGGAACTGGGTACCGCTGAGGACCAATACGCCGTTGGCCCGGGCGAGCATGGTGAACTCGTCGCTGGTCCATGGCTCCGGCAGCGTCAACCAGACGTGATAGGAATATGGCTGGGTCTTGAGTTCGAAATTGGCAAAGATTTCCCGGGCGATCGCTTGTCGCCCCGCCGCCTCGTTGCGCTGGATACGGACCAGTTTTTTGTCCAGCCCTTCGGTGATCACATTGCTGGCCAGTTGCGCGGTCAACGGCGATGGCATCCAGACGCTACTGCGCACCATCGAGGTCAAGCGTGACAGCAATTTCGGCGGGCTATAGAGATAGCCGATGCGAAGCGCCGGCATGATCGACTTCGACAAGCTGGTCAGGTACACCGAACGCTCCGGCGCAAATGCCGCCAGCGGCTTGATCGAAGGATCGGTGGCAAGGAAGCCGTAAATGTCATCGTCCAGGATGATGAAGTCGAACTCTTCGGCCAGTGCCGCAATTTGGGCCCGACGCTTCTGCGACATGATCGCTGCCGTCGGGTTCTGGCAGGTCGCCACGCAGACCAGCATCGCCGGTTTCTCTCGCAGGCACAGCTCACGCAGTGCTTCGGGAATGATGCCTTCATCGTCCATTGGCACGCCACGCAGGCGGCGCTCAAGGCCATGGGCCAGGGAAATGATGCCGGGGTAGCAAAGCGCTTCGCAGAGCACCAGGTCACCGGCGTTGGTCAGGGCGCTCATCGCCACCATCAAGCCATGCTGGGCACCGGCCGTGATCACCACTTGCTGCCATTGCGCGTCGGGCAACGAATGACGCAACCATTGCGCCCCCGCCTCGCGATGCGCCGGGTGACCGCCATCCGGCGCGTAATCCAGTGCGCGCGCGAAATCAGTGCTCTTGGCCATGCCCACCAGCGCATCGCGCAACCAGTACTCCAAGGTTTCACTGGACGGCTTGATGATGGAGAGGTCGAGTAATTCGGCCTGCCCCAGATTCAGCGGCGCAACGCCGGTGCTCGCCGGCGATTCCAGCGACTTCTGGCCGAGTACATAAGTGCCACGCCCCACCTCCCCTTGCACCAGCCGGCGCCGATGGGCCTCGCTATAGGCCCGGCTGATGGTACCGGGGGTGACATTCAGGGTGGTGGCCAGCTCGCGCAGAGTCGGCAAGCGATCACCTTCGTTCAACACGCCATTGCTGATATCGCGCGCCAACGCATCGGCAATCGACAAATACATCGGCTGGTTGGACTCGCTTAGCTGGGGAACCCACATGAATGATCGCTGCCATCGTAGAAATGATGAATATCCGAGCATATCACATGGAGGTAAAACCCCTGACAAATCGACAGAACCTAAAAATTGAGTCGATTGAGTCGATACACAAATCAGTAACCCCGCCTGATACAAATTATAGAAAAAATTATATCTATATAAATCAATCAATTAATCAGAAATAAACGGTAAAACAAGTAAAACAAATCACCCCTCAATTGAATCAACTCAATTCTTTCAAATACACTGATAAAGAATCGAACCAATCGACTCAATTCTCCCCTGATCACCGCGCGACCTGCCGCGCCCAGTCGAGGCATCATGGACACACTCAGAAAGGATCTATCCCTGTCGGCGATCATCGCGGGCTTCATCGCCGTGATCATTTCCTACGCCGGCCCGCTCATCATCGTGTTCCAGGCTGCCAAGGAAGCGCACCTGCCCAACGACGTGGTGTCTTCATGGATCTGGGCCATTTCCATTGGCAGCGGGATTACCGGCCTGTTCCTGAGCTGGCGCCTGCGTGTTCCGGTCATCACCGCGTGGTCGACACCGGGGGCAGCGTTACTGGTGTCGATGCTGCCCACCGTGACCCTGCCCCAGGCCATCGGTGCCTATGTGGTAGCGTCGGTGATCATCGCGCTGGTCGGCCTGTCCGGTGCGTTCGACAAACTGATGAGCCGCCTGCCCAAGGCCATTGCCGCCGCCATGCTCGCCGGTATCCTGTTCCGCTTCGGCGCCGAGCTGTTCACCTCGATCAAACTGCAGCCGGCGCTGGTGTTGGCGATGATCGCGGCGTACCTGATCTTCAAGCGTTTTTCGCCACGCTACGCGATCCTGTCGGTGCTGATCGTCGGTTGCGCGGTAGCCGCGTCCTTCGGTGAACTCAACAGCACCTCGATCACCATCGCCGTGGCCCAACCGGTCTTCATCGCTCCTGAATGGAACTGGCATGCAATCATCAACATCGGCCTGCCACTGGCGCTGGTGACCTTGACCGGCCAGTACGTGCCAGGCATGGCGGTGTTGCGCACCTCGGGCTACAACACGCCAGCACGCTCGATCATTTCGGTCACGGCGATTGGCTCGATCCTGATGGCCCCGTTCGGTTCCCATGGTTTGAACCTGGCGGCCATTACCGCAGCGATCTGCACTGGCCGCGAAGCCCACGAAGACCGCGACAAACGCTACATGGCCGGGATCGCCTGCGGGGTGTTCTACATTCTGATGGGTACCTTTGGCGCCACCCTGGCCTCGGTGTTCTCTGCACTGCCGAAAGAATTGATCGCCTCCCTCGCCGGCCTCGCCTTGTTTGGCGCGATCAGTGCCGGGCTGACCGGCGCCATGGCTGACGAGAAACAACGCGAAGCGGCACTGATCACCTTCCTGGTGACGGCTTCGGGCATGAGTTACCTCGGCCTGGCCGCCGCGTTCTGGGGCTTGATATTCGGCCTAGTGGCGCACTTCGTGCTGACCTACACCCGCGAACGCAAAGCCGTCGTTATCGCCGAGGGCAGCCGACCATGACCGCTCGATGCAACCAATCGAACGCCGGCCATCCACCAGCCTGACCGACTCGACTGAAGCCAGCCACGGGTGTTGCCGCACTACGTGATTGCGCCACTGGCCGAAGCACTTACCCAAGGAATCACACCATGAGCCTGCACAATTTCGACCCCGCCATTGCCCGCCTGATCGACCGCGAGCGCAACCGCCAGGAAACCCACCTGGAACTGATCGCTTCGGAAAACTATGTCAGCGAGGAAGTGCTCCAGGCCCAGGGGTCCGTGCTCACCAACAAGTACGCCGAAGGCTATCCGGGCAAGCGTTACTACGGCGGCTGCAAGGTCGTCGATGAAATCGAGAACCTGGCCATCGAACGCGCTCGCAAGTTGTTCAATTGCGAATACGTCAACGTGCAGCCGCACTCCGGCTCCCAGGCCAACCAGGCGGTTTTCCTGGCGGTACTTGAGCCCGGCGACACCATCCTGGGTATGTCCCTGGCCCATGGCGGCCACCTGACCCACGGTGCCTCGGTGAATTTTTCCGGCAAGAACTACCGGGCATTTTCCTATGGCCTGGACACGGAAACCGAAACCCTCGATTACGAAGAAATGGAAGCCCTGGCCAGGGAACACCGGCCGAAGATGATCATCGCCGGGGCCTCGGCCTATTCGCGGACCATCGACTTCCAGCGCTTTCGCAAGATCTGCGATGAAGTCGGCGCCTACCTGATGGTGGACATGGCGCACTACGCCGGGTTGATCGCTGCGGGCGTGTACCCGTCGCCGGTTGGCATCGCCGACTTCATCACTTCCACCACCCACAAGACCTTGCGCGGCCCGCGCGGCGGTCTGATCCTGGCCAAGGCGCAATATGCCGCCCTGCTCGACAAGACGATTTTCCCGGTGTACCAGGGCGGCCCGCTGATGCACGTCATCGCTGCCAAGGCCGTGGCATTCAACGAAGCCTTGGGCGACGGGTTCAAGCATTACCAGCAGCGGGTGATCGACAACGCCCGCGTCATGGCCGACGTCCTGACCCGCCGCGGCTTGCGGGTGGTGTCCGGCGGTACCGATTGCCACATGTTCCTGCTCGATCTGCGCTCGATGAACATCACCGGCAAAGACGCCGAGGCGCTGCTGGAAAGTGCCCACATCACACTGAACAAAAACGCGATCCCCAACGATCCGCAGAAACCGGCGATCACCAGCGGCATTCGCATCGGCACGCCAGCACTGACCACCCGCGGCTTTGGCGAAGCGGAATGTGCCGAAGTGGCGAATTTGATCGCCGACCTGCTGGAACAGCCGGACAACGCAGCACGCCTGGATAACACCCGGCGCCGGGTGATGCATTTGTGCGAATGCTTTCCGGTGTATCTGCTGAGGTAATTGCATCTGTGGGAGCAAAGCTTGCTCGCGATGAGCGATGACTCGGTTAGCCTGAACAGTCGCGGCGCCTGCATCGCGGGCAAGCCTTGCTCCCACAGATAGGCTGCTTCACTGCTACCCATTACTTCCTTTTGATTTTCAGCGGTACAACAAACGCTCCGCCAGCTCATCGGCCACCCGGGCCGGTGAGCGCTTCTCTGCCTGGGCGTGGGCAAAGACTTCCGTGAGCCGGGCACCGATCTTCGACAAATGCGCGGTGATCGTCGACAGTTCTTCGCCGCGATGCTTCAGCGCGACGTAGATCAGGCCACCGGAGTTGATCACATAGTCCGGCGCATAGAGAATTCCACGCCTTTCCAACTGGTCGGCCACTTGCAGGTTGCTCAACTGATTATGGGCCGAGCCGGCAACGGCCGAGCAGCGCAGTTGTGCCACGCTTTGGCTGTTGAGCACCCCACCCAGGCCGCAAGGAGCAAGGATGTCGCAGGGTGTGCTGAGCAACGCGTCGTTGGCGATCGGATGGGCGCCCAGCTGCTCCATCGCCAATTGCACCTTGCCGGGGTCGATGTCGCTGACCAGCAACTCGGCACCGGCCGCGTGCAGTTGTTCGGCCAGGGCATAACCGACATTGCCCAAGCCCTGGATCGCCACCCGCAGGCTTTCAAGGTTATCGCTGCCCAGACGGGCCATGGCGGTGGCACGGATGCCGGCAAAGACCCCCATTGCCGCGTGCGGCGCGGGGTCTCCCGAGGCCGTGGTGCTGGTGACATGGCGAGTCTGCTGGGCGATGCAATCCATGTCGGCCACCGACGTGCCGCTGTCGATGGCCGTGATGTAGCGCCCGTCCAATTGCTCGATACAACGGCCGAAGGCTTCGAACAGCGCCGCCCGACTCTCGACATGGGCCGGACGCATGATCACCGCCACCCCGCCGCCCACGGGCAAGCCGGCCAGCGCCGCCTTGTAGCTCATGCCTTGGGCCAGGCGCACGGCATCGACCACGGCACTTTCGTCGTCGGGGTAGGCAAGGTAACGACAGCCTCCCAGGGCAGGCCCCGGACGACTGCAATGAATGGCAATCACCGCCTTCAACCCGGTTGCCGGGTCTACGCTTAGGTGCAGCGATTCAAGGCGGGAGCTTTGCATGAGAGCAAACATCGAAAGGCTCCCGAATCACTTTTGTTTGTTTCGCCAGTATAGGCGTGCAGTCGAAATTTGCTGGAGCACGCAGGAATAAGTCGCCTCGGTGGTCAGTCTTTTTCGGCATAACCTGTTACAGCCTCTGTCCGAGACTGGACGAAAATCCACGGCAGGGCTAAAACGGGAGCATAGCCCGGAGAGTTTGATGAAACCGCGCCAAGCCTTTTTTGATTGCCTGCACCGCTCGCCACCAGCGCTGTTCGAAGCGGCGCTGTGGATCGCTGCCGAACATGATCGCGAGGTCGAGGTACCGGCCTTGCTGAAGGATTTCAAGGAGCTGCAACAGCGGGTCAGCCATGGCCTGCCGATGTTGCCTGTCAGCGAACTGGGCCAGCCCTTGCTGCGACGGCTCAATGACTTGGGCTTCGCCCAGGACGACTTCACGCCTCTGCGACCACGAGCGGCGCTGCTGGACAAAGTCCTGGCACGCAAACGCGGGCAACCCCTGGCGCTCGGCCTGATTGCCCTGGAACTGGCCCGAGGCCTGGAAATTCCGATGGTCGGTGTCAATTTCCCCGGGCATTTCCTGTTGAAGGTGCCCGGCGCCGATCACCTGCTCGATCCGTGCGGTGGCCGCCGGTTGTACCCCAATGACTGCCGGGAACTGCTACAGCGCCAATACGGCGCGAACATGCAGCTCAAGGCTGAACACTTGGTCAACGCCGAGCCGATGCAGATGCTTCAGCGCCTGTCGCGCAACCTGCGTCAACTGCATCTGGCGAACGACGATTACATCGCGGCCTTGATCGACGCCGAACGGGTGCTGGAACTGGGCAACGCCAGCGCCGCCGACTACCTGGCCCGGGCCAGCCTGTATCAGCGACTCGATTGCCCCAACGCCGAACGCTTCGACCTGGAGCATGCCCTGATGCTCAGCGACGATCCGATCCAGCGCATCCGACTGACGGAGCGGCTGGGGCATTTGCCGCCGAATTCAGTTGTGCATTGAGCTGTCGTAAGGCTGCACATCGTTGTCGACGGTTGAATCGCCTTCGCGAGCAAGCTCGCTCCCACAGGGACAAGAGACGGGCCCTTATGGAGTATCCGGCTGCTTCGCCGGGTGCGCCTGTTGGAACGCCGCATGTCCAGCCGCCAACGCCGCAACACGACGGATCCGCGGATATGCCTGCAACGAAACATTGAACCGCTCGGCGGCGTACAACTGCGGGATCAAGTACACATCCGCCAGCCCCGGCGCTGCACCGAAGCAATAGCCGTCGTCGCCGATCAACTGCTCCACCGCCGCCAAGCCCTGGCTGATCCAGTGCCCGATCCACTCCGTCACCTGCGTTTCATCGTGGCCCCACTGCCGCAGTTTGTTGAGCACGCTGACGTTGTGCAGGGGGTGAATGTCGCAACCGATCAGCGCGGCGACGCCACGCTCATGGGCGCGCACCGTCAGGTCGGCGCTGAGCAGCGGCACCTGTGGATAACGTTCCTCCAGGTATTCGATGATGGCGGACGATTGCACCAGCAGCGCGCCCTCATCGGTACGCAACGCCGGCACCCGGCCCTGGGGATTGATCGCCAGATAGGCCGGCTGGCGATGCTCGCCCCCAGGCGCAGCGATCAGGTTGACGGGCAAGGCCTGGTAATCCAGACCCTTGAGCGCCAACGCAATGCGCACCCGATAGGACGAGGTGGAGCGGTAGTAGGTATAGAGTTCCATGCCCAGCCCCTCAACGCGCCGGCAGGATCTTGCCCCGGCACTCGCCGAAGCCGATGGACGCGAAACCCTCGCGGCGGCAACGGGCCCGCAAGATGATTTCGTCACCGTCCTCAAGGAATCGGCGCACTTCGCCAGACGCCAGTTCGATCGGTTTTTTACCGCCTTCGGTGATTTCCAGCAGACTGCCGAATTGATGGTTTTCAGGGCCCGACAGGGTGCCCGAGCCAAACAGGTCGCCGGCCTGCAACTGGCAACCGTTGACGCTGTGGTGCGCAACCATTTGCGCCACGGTCCAGTACATGTACTGGGTGTTGCTCAGGGTCAGGCGCTGGGCCGGCAGGTTTTGCTCGCCCATGGCCTCGGTCAGCAACAGGACTTCCAGCTCGATGTCGAAGGCACCGCCGGCCTGGTCACGCTTGTCCAGCAGATACGGCAGCGGTTGCGGATCGCCTTGCGGGCGTGCCGGTTGCGGGCGACGGAACGGTTCCAGGGCTTCAGCCGTCACCACCCATGGCGAAATACTGGTCAGGAAACTCTTCGACAGAAATGGTCCCAAGGGCTGGTATTCCCACGCCTGGATATCCCGGGCCGACCAGTCGTTGAGCAGGCAGAACCCGCCGATGTGCTCGGCGGCATCGCCGATGGGGATCGGTTCGCCCAGGGCATTGCCCTTGCCGATCCAGATGCCCAGCTCCAGCTCATAGTCCAGCCGCGCACACGGGCCGAAGGTCGGCTCGCTCTGGCCGGCCGGCAGGGTCTGGCCCTTGGGACGGCGCACGCCGGTGCCGGACGGGCGAATGGTCGAGGCGCGACCGTGGTAACCGATGGGGACGTATTTGTAGTTGGGCAGCAACGGATTGTCGGGGCGGAACAGCTTGCCGACATTCTGCGCGTGCTCGATACCGACGTAGAAGTCGGTGTAGTCGTTGATCCTGGCCGGCAAGTGCATCTGGCAGTCGGCAGCGAGGAGCAGCAATTTCGCGCCCTGGGCTTCGACCTTGCCCCTCAGGGGACTGTCCTCGCGCAGCAGTTCCAGCAGTCGTTCACGCAGGGCAACCCGGGCGCCTCGGCCCAGGTCGAAAAACCCATTCAACTGGCCGTCGGCCATGGCCTCGACAGCTTGGCGTGCCGCGCCGTCAAACAAGCCCGCGTGCAGCGCCGCCTGCAGATCGAAAATCCGCTCGCCAATCGCCACACCACTGCGCAGGGCTCCGCCATCGACACTGAAGATACCCAATGGCAGGTTCTGCAGCGGGAAGTCCGCATGGCCGTTGGCACAGGCGACCCAGCTACGGGCAGGGGAAAGTTGAGTCATGGGTTATCTCCGGGTCGGGTCGAACGTGACAGGCAGTGAGGCCCAACATGCATCGTAGTCGGTTTGCAGTTGCGGGCAGTCCAGGGCGAAACGGCTTGGACGCAGCACCTGGCTGGTCTCGAACATGAACGCCATGGTGTTGTCGATTTTCGCCGGCTGAAGATCGGCGTTGATCGCCTTGGTACAGGTCTCGCCGTCCGGGCCATGGGCACTCATGCAACTGTGCAAGGACGCGCCGCCCGGCAGGAAACCTTCGGCCTTGGCATCGTAGGCGCCCTGGATCAGGCCCATGAATTCGTTCATCAGGTTGCGGTGGAACCACGGTGGACGGAAGGTGTTCTCTGCCACCATCCAGCGTGGCGGGAAGATCACGAAATCGAGGTTGGCCAGGCCGTGGACGCTGGTGGGCGAGGTCAACACGGTGAAAATCGACGGGTCCGGGTGATCGAAGCTGACCGTGCCAATGGTGTTGAAGCGGCGCAGATCATATTTATACGGCACGTTGTTGCCGTGCCAGGCCACCACGTCGAGGGGCGAATGATCCAGCTCGCAACCCCACAACTCACCGAGGAATTTCTGCACCAGCGGGGTCGGTTGCGCGAGGTTCTCGTAATGGGCGACCGGCGTCAGGAAATCGCGCGGGTTCGCCAGGCCATTGCTGCCGATCGGCCCGAGGTCCGGCAGGCGCAGCGGCGCGCCATGGTTTTCGGCGAGGTAACCACGGGCCTGCGGGTCGAGCAGTTCAATGCGAAATTTCAGCCCCCGGGGCAGCACGACGATTTCCAGCGGTGCCAGTTCCAGCACGCCCAACTCGGTGGCGATCCGCAGCCGTCCCAGTTGCGGCACGATCAGCCATTCACCGTCGGCATTGAAAAATACCCGCTCCATGGAGCGGTTGGCCCGGTACTGATAAAGGCTGATGCCGGCCGGCTTGTCCGCACCGGCATTGGCCGCCATGCACACCAGCCCGTCGATGAAATCGGTGGGCTCGGCGGGAATCTCCAGCGGGTTCCAACGCAGGCGATTGGGCGTGACGTTGCCCAATGGGCCCCCCGCCAATTGCCGTTCGAGCTTGGTGAAGGCCGGGTGATTGGCCGACGGCCGGATGCGATACATCCAGGTACGCCGCGCTTCACTGCGAGCCATGGTGAACGCCGTGCCGGAGAACAACTCGGCATAGAGACCGTACGGGGCTTTCTGTGGCGAGTTCTGGCCGACGGGCAGTGCGCCGGGCAATGCCTCGCTGGCAAATTCGTTGCCCAAGCCTGATTGGTAAGCCAGGTCCGACGCTGGGGAATCGAGGTTCATGGAGCCTCCAGGAATGCGGCCCGTCACTCAACGGAGTGGTTGAGGCGCACCGGGTTATTTTTATCGTAATTCAATTACGCATAACGTAATTTGCTCGACAGCGACCGTCAAGCTATAAAGACGCCCATTCGCCTCTGGACCCTGCGCCTCCATGGAAACCCCGCTCAGCAACGGTAAACAGAAAGTCCGCTCGGCCGAAGTCGGCACCGACATCCTCAAGGCCCTGGCCGAACTGTCGCCCTCCACGTCGCTGTCGCGGCTGGCCGAACACGTGCAAATGCCGGCGAGCAAGGTTCATCGGTATCTGCAGGCCTTGATCGCCAGCGGGTTTGCCGAGCAGAACGCCGCCACCAACCACTATGGCCTGGGCCGCGAGGCCCTGCGCGTAGGCCTGGCAGCGCTCAACGGCATGGATGTGCTGCAAGTGGCCGCCCTGCCCCTGGCCGAATTGCGCGACGACTTGAACGAAACCTGCTTCCTGGCGGTGTGGGGCAACCATGGTGCGACCGTGGTGCGCATCGAACCCGCCGTGCGGGCCGTGACCGTGGTGACGCAACTGGGCTCGGTATTGCCACTGCTCAGTTCGTCCACGGGGCTGGTGTTCAGCGCTTATTTGCCGGAGCGCGAAACCATCGGCTTGCGCGAGCAGGAAGTACAAGGCACCGAGCACCACGCCCTCGCCGACGACCGCGCTTATGCCGTGTTGTGCGAACAGATTCGCAGTCGCGGCCTGCACCATGTGCATGGCTTGCTGATGCCGGGGGTGGATGCCTTGTCCGCTCCGGTATTCAATGCCGTCGGCGAGGTGAAAGCGGTGATGACGATCGTGGGTCCGGCCTCGCTGTTTCACGCCGACGAAAACGGCCCGGCGGCGCAACGCCTGTTGGCGGCGACCCGGGCCGTGAGTTGGCGGATGGGGTATGAAGCGGGTCCAGGATCAGCCCAGTAAATCCGGGACAATCCTGATCACTAAATCATTCAGGTGAGAGGTGATCAGTTGCGGATGGAGATAACGCTCTTCGCCGCTGAAGGGAACGGTATAAATCCCCTGGTGACGGCCCTTGGAGTGATAGGGAATCACATCATTCTTGAAGTGGCCCAGTAGATACTCAATCAGTTGCTCGGACGACGACACCATGCGCTTGCCGGGGCCATGCGCAATAAAACTGGTCACGTAGACGCCAGCCGGATCGACGTTGGGCACATGGACTTTCAATGCCCCGTGCACGTCCTCGACGGACAAGGGCCTGAGGGGACGCGGGGATAAATCCATTGCAGGCTTGTCCGTCAAACTTGCAACAATGTCCGTGACGATTGTCTCAAACGCTATCAAGTCCAGCGTCCTGACCCGGTCCTCGGCGGCAAAGGAATAACGCTTGCTGAAAATATTACTGATGCCCTGCGTATAGGTGGGCAGGCTTTGCTTTTCAACGCAGGCCAGTGCTTCATCGAACAACGTTCGAGAGGTTTGCACGACAGGGTTCTGAAAGTCTTTCAATGTATTCACATAGGCAGTGAATGGGTTGACGCCCAACGGTTCCAGGTAATGCCCCAATAGCACTTGCACGGCAAAATCCACGCGCGTGTTCTTAAGTGCAAAGAGTCTTTCAGAGTGGGAAGAAAACAACGGGGTATTCATAAGGCATCCTTGTCATTTCATCGCCTCGAACTTCCTGTCCGGGCCGTTATTGATTGTGCGACTGATACAACAGCGCGGTATCTCGATTCAACTGAAGACGCAACTTAGGCTTGAACTTCAGTCTCGCCGTTATACACAGGCCGGCGCGTGACTGTAAAAAAGGCAAGTGTAAGCGCGCGTGAAGTGTCGAATCATTGCATCTAACCCATCACGCCCATGACCTTGGCTTTTGCCACTGCCTGCGTACGCCGCTGCACGCCCAACTTGCTGTGGATTCGCCGCGCATGGGTTTTCACCGTGTGCAACGAAATGAACAGCCGTTCGGCAATCTGTTGGTTTGAATGACCTTGCGCAATCAGTTCCAGGACCTCCAGTTCGCGATGACTGAGCAAGGTGTCCTCGGCGCTGACGGGCGGCTCGACCTGCTCTGCCGATTGTGCCCAACGCACCAGCTCGGGCTGGCGCAAGCGCAGCTCGCACAAGGCTTGCTGGGCCCGCCAGCAAGTGACTCGCTTGAGCCCTTCTTGCAGGAGTGTCCGGGCCTGGGAACGATCGCCGGACAACCAGACAACCTCCGTCAATACCAGATGCAGTTCGGTTTCCAGGCTGTGCATTTCACTCTGCTGTGCCCGGGTGATCATGGCTTGCAGGCGCGCCTGCGGCTCCTGCGCCCGTTGCAGGTAGACCTCGGCCAGCACCAGCAGGTATTCAAGTCGTGCAATCAATTCCAGGGTCGCGGGAGGCGCGTGCTTGGCCTGCGGCCCGCGAAAATGGCGCAAGACGCGGGTCAAGGCTTCATGGGCCAGTTCCGCCCGCCCCTGTTGCAACCAGAACTGGCAGCTGGTTTGCAGCAACACGCCACGGTAAACGGTGTCGGGGATGTGCCGCTGCTGCATGATCCGCTCGGCATCGCGCAGTTGCATGAAGGCCTCGCCATAGTCGCCCTGGTTGGCAGCCAGGCTGGCCTTGCCGAGAAAGCCGTAGAGCACCTGTTTGTCCAGGCTGTGCAGGCCTGTTTCCAGGCCCGTTTGAAACTGCTCGGCGGCGCGCTCTTCAAACCCCATGCGCAATGCCAGGCGCCCGCGCCGCAGGGCGATACGCCCCAACAGCGGGGAAAAATCCTGGCCTGGTTTATCCAGAAGCGCCTGGACGGCGGCCAGCAGATGATCGGCCCGATGAGGCGCGCCACGCTGTTCCAGGACTTGGGCGTGGTCCAGTTCCAGCAATCCTTCGAATACCAGTGAACCTTGCGCACGCGCCAGGCACAGTGCCTGGCGGTTGATCCGATGCGCAGAAGCCAGTTCGCCTTCAAGCAGCGCCTGCTGCGTGAGCCCACCCAGGCACAGCACCCGTTGGGCCCAGGCCTCGGGGTCCAGGCTGGCCTGGGCCTGGAGGAAGTGCTCGCGCGCCTGTTCGCCATCGCCCGAGAGGTGCAGCAGCCAGCCCCGCAAGACCTGCCACCTGGCCAGCAGCTGTCGCTGCCGGCAGGCCGAAGGCTGCGGCATGAACCTGGCCAGTTGCTCAATGCATGTCGACGCCTGGTCGAAGCGGCCGGCGAACAACAGCGCAGCGGTGACCAACCCCACCGATTGCGGCGTACAGAGGGTCAGTGCTTCGCCTTGTTGATCGTGCAGGCCCAGCAACAGCACCACGTTGCGACGCTGCAAGACGTGCTCGAAGCTCAAATGCTGCAAGAAACTGACGGCGGTCTCGAACTCCTCGGCCAACATGGCTTGCTCGAACGCCATTTGCCAGTCCTGTTCGGCAGCAAACCACTGGCAGGCCCGTCGATGCCAGGAACGCCCCTGCGGCCAGGGCTCTTCACGTACCAGCCGGGCCAGGGCCGGAAAAATCTGCAACCAGTCCGACGTCTGCTCCCATGGCTCGATGAAACATCCCAGGTCCAGCAGCAAGGGCAGGCATTGCGCGCCCACGGTGTCGCCGAACAGATGCTCGCATAGCCGGGCATTGAAGCGCGGCAGATGCGCCAGCACACGCCAGGCCTGCGCCAGATCCGGGGTCAGCGTGCTGAACAGTTCGTACTCCAGGTAGTCGACCAAGGTCCCCGGCCGTCCCGGCGTTGCATGACTGCGCGCCCACTCGCAACGCTCCAGCAGCGTGATGCGCACCCCGGCACACCAGCCGCCACTGCGCTGGATCACCTCGTGGGCAGTGCGGGCAGCCAGGGGGCCGGGCAGATGACGCAGCAATGGCAGGACATCGTCAGGGGTGAAGAACAATGCCTGTGCATCGAACTCGTGCAATTCGTCATCGAGCAACAACCGCGGCCAGTTGCAGTGGGGGCGGCGGCGGCTATTCAGCCACAGGTGCAACGCCGGACTGCTGGTGTTCAACAGACGATCGAGCAACTGGTCCAGTTCGGGATTCGGCACCCGGCAGTAGTCATCCAGGAACAACCACGTGGGTGTCTGCAAACGCGCCAGGTGGGCCAGCAGTCCCGCTTCATCGAGCATCGGCAACCCGAGGGCCTGGGCCAGGCGCTCGCACATTTGCACCGCGCTCAACGCCGCGCCCCCCAGCGGCAACCAATGCAGCCGACACCCGGCGGGAGCCTGCAGGAAGCACTCGGCAAACAACGCACTCTTGCCACTGCCCGCTGGCGCGCAAAGCAGTTTCACCCGCGCTTCAGACGTCAGCAGCGGCTCGCTCAGGGACCGCCGCGGCACGTGCGTCGAGGACAGGCGAGGCAACAATCCAGGACGGTCCGGACACGGGGTCATGGCGGTCATGTGTGCAGATCCTGTTTATTGTTATCTCACCACCCTAGTCCTGTGTCGCCGAGCTTTGGAGAAGTATTCAGCGCGCTGATTGGCGCCCATAAAAAAACGACCGGCAGGGGCGCTGCCGGTCGATCACGATCATCAAGTCAGGCACAACCTTGTGGGGAAAGGATTCACTGTGGGAGCAAGGCTTGCCCGCGATGAACGATAACGCGGGCAAGCTTTCAGACCGCGGTGCGGCCATCGCGGGCAAGCCTTGCTCCCACAGATAAATCCCGTCGCCACAGTTATCTTTCCAACAGTCAGACCCTACCGAACCCCGGTCGAACGCAGCGCTGCCGGCGTGTAGTCGGCGGCCCTGGCCTCGAAGCCGTACTCGTAGCTGTGCTTCTCTTCGTTCTTCATGCCCAGCGCAATGTAGCGACCGGCAATGATGTCGTAGAGCGCCTCGAGGGTGTAGCCCGGATTCTGATGGTCGTAGTAGAACTGGGCATGACCTTCGGCCACCCGCCACAGTTGGCCGCGACCGTCGTAGTGATCCACCAGCGCCGCCTGCCAGCTGTCCTCGTCGAAGTACATGTGGCGCTTGGCATAGATGTGCCGCTCGCTCGGCTTGACCGTGCCGACTACTTCCCAGACCCGGTGCAATTCATAGCGAGTCAGGTCCTGGTTGATGTGGCCGGCCTTGATCACATCGTCGTACTTGAGGCTTGGCGAATCGAGCTTGTAGCTGTTGTACGGGATGTACATTTCCTTTTTGCCGACCAGCTTCCAGTCGTAGCGGTCCGGCGCACCGGAAAACAGGTCGAAGTTGTCGGAGGTGCGCAACCCGTCGGCGGCGGTGCCCGGGCCGTCGTAAGCCACTTGCGGGGCACGACGCACCCGCCGCTGGCCGGCGTTGTAGATCCAGGCCAGACGCGGTTCCTTCACTTGGTCGAGGGTCTCATGCACCAACAGTACGTTACCGGCCAGGCGCGCCGGCGCAGTCACCTCTTGCTTGAAATAGGTCAATACGTTGCTGGCCTTCTCCGGGTCGGCATCCTTGATCAGGAACGGCACGGCAATTTCTTCCTCAAAGCGGATCGGCGTGAAGCTGCCATTGGTCTGCGGCGTAGCCTGGGTGATGATGCGCCGCAAGTTGCCGCCGTGATAACGGGTGACGTGATTCCACAGCACTTCCACGCCGCTCTTGGGAAGCGGGAAGGCGTAGTAGCGGTTGCCAGTGAAATTGGCCAGGCCATTGCCGTCGTTGATGGCGTTCACGTTGAGGGCGCTGCGCTTGGCCGACTCGTAGATTTCCGGCGGCAGGCCCACGCTGCGGTGGGTCGGATAGACCGGGATCTTGTAGGTTTCCGGGTAGCGCTTGAACATCGCGACCTGGCCTTCGGACAGCTTGTCCTTGTACTTGTCCACGGTCGCGGCGGTGATGGTGAACAGCGGTTTTTCATTGGCGAACGGGTCGGCCAAAAAGCCCTTGCTGTCCACGGCACCGGCGTTTTTCGGGATACCGCCGGTCCAGGCCGGAATCGAGCCATCGGCATTGCCGGCTTTTTCCGCGCCCAACGGCGTAAGGCTGGTACCCAGTTTATTCGCTTCATCCGGCGAGACCGCCGCCATCACGTTCGCGGCCAGCAGGCTCAGGGCCAGGGCACCGCATTGCAGGATCATCTTGCGCATTGGGTTTTCCTTGTCAGCCAGATCAGAAGTTCACGCCGAAGCTCAACGCGAGGAAGTCGCGGTCTTCGAGAACGTTGTAATCGCCGCCAAAAAAGTCGGTGTAGCTCAAGCTGGCGGTGTAGGTGTTGCGGTAGTCGGCATCGACACCGACGCTGATAGCCTTGGCGCCTTCGTTGAATAAACCGTTAGGGCCATAACCGGCCACGTCGTGGGACCAGGAAACGTTGGGCTTGAAGTTCACACCACCGATCACGTTCGAGTAATCGAGAATCGCCCGGGCGCGATAGCCCCAGGAAGTCGAAGTGACAAAACCATCGGTGTCACCTTGGAAGCCATATTGGCCATAGACCGAGTCGCGGCCATAACGCAGCTTGTCCTTGGATTCCAGCCCGCCGACGTGCACCACTGCCGCCTCGCCGACCAGGGTCAGGCGATCGGCACCCAGTACCTGATCGACAAAATGCGTCAGGGTGCTCTGGACCTGAGTGATTTCCTTGCGCCGGTAGCCGGTGTTGTCCGCACCCGGCGTGGTCGCGATGGGCGACGCCGCGCCACCGGCAATCGGGTTGACCAGGGCCAGGGTCAAGTCGTTGGTATTGACCTGCACCGGTGCGTTGGGGCGGTAGCTGATTTCCCCGGTCCAGGCGGTGCCGGTGGGCAACGTCGTGGAGAAACTGGCGCCGTACAGGCGGATGTCTTCGGGGTATTCAAGGTAATACTGACCGCGTCCCAGCATCACACTCTGCGCCAGGCCCGCACCGCTGCCGGGGGCCAGCCTGTTGGCGGTCGCGACCATTCCCGGCAGCGCCGTCAGCGTCGAGAGCCCCGCCGTGGTGGTCCCGACGGTAGGCGTGCGGCTGTGGTAGTTCATGAAGTACAGGCCGTACTCGGTGTCATCACCGAGCCAGCGCAACGCCGTGCCCCACTGACCAGAGTCACGGGCGTCGCGGTCACCGCCGCGGGGAATGATCACCCCTTCGCTGGACACCTGGATCTCCTGGCCAAATGCCCGGGTCAATGGCACGAACGGCGCAATCGCCGGGCTGCCCACGGTGTAGCCACTGGTGCAACCATCGGCCACCACGTCATTGCCGAAGAACGTGCCGCAGTTATCCACCACCGTCTGGTCCCACTCCAACTGGTAGAAACCTTCGACGGTGAGCTTGTCTGTCAGGCCCTGGGAGGCGAACAGCATGTTCACCGGGATCAAGCCTTCCTTGATCTCCGCACCGGGACGACGGAACGCGGATACGTCCACCGGGTTGATGCTGTTGATGGAGTTGCCGATGAAGGTACTTTCCCCCCAACTGACCACCTGCTTGCCGGCGCGCACGGTGCCCGGCAAATCGGCGATGGAATAGTTGTGATAGACGAAGGCATCGAGAATCTGCGCCCCAGAGGACTTGGCGCCTTCCTTGCGATTGCTGTCGCTGATGTCCTTGAATGGACGGTTTTCGTCCTTGAGTTCGAAGTCATACCAGTACTTGCCGCGCACGAACACGCCGGTATCGCCGTACTTGAGTTCGAGGTCGTGCAGGCCTTTGAAGATTTTGGAAAAGGTCTCGCCCTTCTTGAAATTCAGCCGTCCATCATCACCGGTGGAGGACTGGCCCCGACCGCCGTTGACCGTGCCAACCAGGTCCTTGTCGGCATCGCGCATGCCCCAGCTTGCGCCCACGGACAACGACGAATCGAACTGACCCTCGATCTCGCCAATGTTGAATGAAACGGCCTGCGCCTGGGCACAGCAACCCAAGGCCACCGCGACGGCCAGCGCCTGCGGCTTGAAGATGGCGCGCATTGTTATTGTTGTCATGCGTCTTCCCCGGTGAGTGACAGAGGCTTCACCCTACTGCCGCACGCCATGGGCGATAAGCGCACCAAGGAGGTATTCGCGCTGTACCTAAAAAGGATTACAGCCCATGCGGGACGGGCCTTTGCGCCGTGCATGGATGGACTGGATGATGGGTCATCAGCGCCGCGCATACTCATGCCCGGCCTTCGACTGTTACGCGCCCTGCAACGGTGCATGTCCGGATCCGGGCTGTTTCCCGCAAGGCTCGATGCCTATGCTTGCCGGGCTTTCAGGGCAACGGGCCTGCAAGCACAAGCCTCATGGCATCCCTCATGCCTGGCACCGTCTTCGGATGGATTGGCGTATCGGTCCATCATCCCGTGTTTACCGACGTTGGTTTGTAGCTCCTTTGCAACGTCATGTTTAGGCCGCTGCTTTTTTGCAGCGGCCTTTTTTATGTGGTTTATTTTCCCCGAACGAGTTTTTCAGGCGGTTGTTTAGTTATCCCAGAATCGCTTCTACCTTCTTACTTCTATGAACAATCAATTCCTAGATATCTAAATGCCTGCTCCTACAACAAAGCAGGAAACTCACTACAAGCCCATGAAAAATCCACTGGTAGGCTGAAAGTCAGTCGCAGCATTTTGCTTCGATTTTAACTTAGTGAAGTTTCCATGACGCCAATCAACTACAACAGCTATCGATCAAAAAAAGGCTACAACAGCCGAATTCGTTTCCTGGTTTTCCATTACACCGCGGCTAACTTCTCATCCTCCGTCACCGCGCTGACCGGCGCCTCCGTCAGTGCCCACTACTTGATTCCGGACATCACCGACCCAAGCTATTTGAATGCAGGTTTCAACGACCAACAGATCTTCAACCTGGTGGACGAAAAACAGCGCGCCTGGCACGCAGGAGTGAGCAGTTGGGGTGGCCGAACCAATCTGAATGACACTTCGATTGGCGTTGAGATCGTCAATCGCGCCACCGATAACCAAGGGCAGTTCAGCTTCCCGCCGTATCAATCCCGGCAGATCGAGGCGATCGAAGTCCTGGCGCTGGACATCCTCAAGCGTTATCCCGACATCAGCCCCGTCAATGTGGTGGGGCATTCGGACATTGCCGCTGGCAGGAAAAGCGACCCGGGCCCGATGTTTCCCTGGCAGGCGTTGTACGCCAAAGGCATCGGCGCCTGGTTTGATGAGCCCACGCAGAAGGCGTACAGGGAGGTGTATCAAGGCAACGGATTGCCGACTCGTGAACAACAACTTGGACTGTTCAAGAAGTATGGCTATGACACGTCGGCTGCCACAACGGACACAGGTTTTCAGCGCCTGGTGCGCGCCTTCCAGTTGCACTTCCGTCCGGCCAGATATGACGGGGTGATGGACATTGAGACCGCCGCGAACCTGGCGGCCCTGGTGAAAAAGTATTGTCCATGAGCACGGTTGCCGTGGCTGACGGCAACCGTGCTCGGGCAATGAGGCTTAGATGGCGTGGCGTTGCAGATTCGCCATCATTTCCTTCAGCGCTTCCAGATTGTCGTTCGGGTGTACGGCATTTTCGAAGTCGCATATCTGCTGCCAATGGGCGGCGACGTCTTCGGGTGAAAACCCTTTGCGCGGATCGAAGCCCGCCCCCAGGCTGCGCTCCCAGCGCACCTTGCCCATCCAGCCGCCGCCCACTTCGAACAAACCGGAGGTTTCCTGGCAGGTTTCGCTGGCCAGGTACACCACCAGCGGGCTGACGAGTTCGGGCTTGAGTTGTTCGAACACCTGCGGCGGGATCAGGCCTTCGGTCATGCGCGTGCCGCCGGTGGGAGCGATGGCATTGACCAGGATGTTGTTCTTGCGGCCTTCGATGGCCAGGGTCCGCGTCAGGCCATAAAGGCCGAGCTTGGCCATGCCGTAGTTGGATTGGCCAAAGTTGCCGTAGATGCCCGAGGTGGAAGCGGTGAAGATCACCCGTCCGTAGTTTTGCTCACGCAAGTGCGGCCACGCGGCGCGGGTCACTTTGTAAGCGCCCTCGACGTGGACGCGGTAGACCAGGTCCCAATCGGCGTCGTCCATTTTGTGGAACGTCTTGTCCCGCAGGATCCCGGCGTTGTTGACCACCACATCGACGCGACCGAACGCGTCGAGGGCATTTTGTACCAGCTTGTCGCCATCGGTCACCGAGTCATGGTTGGCCTCGGCGATACCACCCGCCTCGCGGATTTCGGCGACCACCCGGTCTGCCGCCGAGGCGTTGGCCCCTTCCCCTTGAGCCGAGCCGCCAAGGTCGTTGACCAGCACTTTCGCGCCTTGTCTGGCGAACAGCAGCGCATGGGCGCGGCCCAGGCCCCCGCCGGCTCCCGTGACGATCACGACTTTATCTTCGAAGCGCACAGACTCACTCATGGCAGAACTCCAGCAGGCGGACAGGACAATGGGCACGAGTGTCCGGCACAAGTTGGCCGGTCACAATCAACACGGTTGCAAGTGAATGGTGGCCGATAAGGTGAGGGGATGATGCAGGCCCAGGCCACGGCGGCATATTCGACTTCCGGCACCGCAATCGCGAGCAGGCTCGCTCCCACAAGGGATTTTTGTTGCCCACAAGTTCCGTATTCACAATCGATCTACTGTGGGAGCGAGCCTGCTCGCGATAGCGGTCTTTCAATCAGAATAGATGCTGGCTGTGCTGACGCCATCGCGAGCAAGCTCGCTCCCACAGGGTGTCGTCATGAACAGGCCATTTGTCTGCACGGCTCGGCGATGGCTTCGCGAAACGCCAGGTAATGCTTGAGCACCTGCACCGGCGCCTCGGTGTGTGGGTAATGACCGATGTCGGGCAACAACACCGTGTCCGGGTTCGGAATCAGGGCCTCGTAGCGCGCCACCATGTGTTCACCGGAAATCGGGTCGACCGCGCCGTCGATCACCCGCAACGGCACGTCGCCGCGCTGCATCGCCTGCACCCAGCGATCACGCTGCACACAGCGTTCGGGAATATAGGCGATGAGCTTGTGCATGATCCGCGGACCACGATGGGCTTCTACCAGGCTCCAGAAATCATCCAGTTCGCTTTCAGTGGGGGTGGTCCTGGGGCCGAAAATCTGCCGAAAGCTGCTGACCAGGCTTTCCCGGGAAAACGCTCGCCCCAGCAGCCAGCCCAGGGGGCTGAGCAAGAGTTTCTGGGCCCAGACCGGACGGTGGGTTTCCGGGAACAGGCCGCCATTGAGAAAGACGCAACTGGCGAGGTGGATACGCGCCTCGTAATGCCGCGCCAGCAGCTCCTGGGCCACGCTGTCACCGTAATCGTGGGCGAGCACATGCAGCGCGCCTCTCACATTCAGGTGCGCCAGCAAGGCCTGTTGCAAATCGGCTTGCTCCAGCAAGCTGTAGACGTGATCCGTCGGTTTGGCGGAGTCGCCGAAACCGAGCATGTCACACGCGATCACCCGGTAGCGTTGCGCCAACGGTTGCCATAGGTAATGCCAATCCCAACTGGCGGTGGGAAAACCGTGGATCAGCAGCAGCGGCTCGCCCTGCCCGGCCACCCAGTAACGGATGGCATGGCCACGGAACATGAAGATCTGGCTGCGCTGGCGCCAGATACGCAGTGGAATCTGGGCCAGGGCCATCAACTTCTATACCCGGCATCTTGTTGATCGAGCTTGCGCAATAACGCCGGCCAGGCCAACGCGCCGCCCATGCCTTGGGCGCTTTTGGTCACCCCGGCGATCATCGCCCGGGCACCCGCCAGGATCTGCGGCTCGATGGCGATCAGCTCGGCCCCGCCGCTCTGCGCCAGGACCTGGATGTCACAGGTCCGTTGAAAGATGAACATCATCAGGAAGGTATCGGCGATGGTCCCGCCGCAGGTCAGCAAGCCATGGTTGTGCAGCATCAGGAAGTTGCTCTCGCCCAGGTCTGCCTGCAGGCGAGCCTTTTCTTCGTGATTCAAGGCCACCCCTTCGTAGGCGTGATAGGCCAGGCTCGACAGCACGAACAGCGATTGCTGGCTGATCGGCAGCACCCCCTGCTTCTGGGCCGATACCGCCACGCCGGCTGCCGTGTGGGTGTGCAGAACACAGGCCACATCATGGCGCACCTCATGCACCGCGCTGTGGATGGTGTAGCCGGCCGGGTTGATCTCGTAGGGGCTGTCCATCAACTTGTTGCCGGCCTGATCGACCTTGACCAGGCTCGAGGCGGTGATTTCATGGAACATCATCCCGAACGGGTTGATCAGAAAATCCTCGGTACCGGGAACCTTTGCGGAAATATGGGTGAAGATCAGGTCATCCCAACCATGCAGCGCGACAAGCCGATAACAGGCGGCAAGGTCCACCCGGGTTTGCCATTCGGCCGCACTGACCTGATCCTTGATGCTGAGTGTCGTTTGGATGGGCGCTACGCTCACGGCTCTGACCTCTGGTTTCTTGTTACATGTCTCGATCGAAACGTCGTACGCAAGAAAATCAGTCTAGTCAGCTCTTTCAGAGGCGGTAGTTGCATTGGCAGCCAGCTTACTGGCCGAACGAGTCAGCGCATCCGCTTCAAGCGCGCAACGTGTCGATCAACTCAGCGAGCCATGGCTCGGCGTCGGTTTCCGGCGTGACACTTTCGCTGGCATCCAGACGCAGCATCGGCAGCACCTCGCGTACGCCCAATTCGGCGAACAGCTCGCACAGCTGCTCGCCGCCGGCGCAGAAAGTATCCCCATAGCTGGCGTCGCCCAGGCCGATCACCGCGCCAGGCAAACCGCGAAAGAACCCGGGCAACTGGTCGCGGATGACCGAATACAACGGCATCAAATTGTCCGGCAACTCGCCCATGCCGGTGGTGGAAGTCACTGCCAGCACGGCCTCTGGTGCGAATGCCTGTACATCCGCCAGGGTTGCGCGAGGGTCGTGCCAGGCTTCGAAGCCTGCCTCGCGAAGCAGTTTGGCGGCGTGCCGGGCGACTTCTTCGGCGGTGCCATACACCGAGCCGGAAAGAATGGCGACTTTCATCAATCTGATCCTGAACCTGAAAAAAGAGCCAGGATAATAACAGTTGCACCTGTCAGGCTGCGAATGGCTCTCAACAGCCCTAATGGCCAGTGGACAGCCTATCGATTTCTTTTAGAATGCTGATCCTACAAGGATGTTCAAAGGGTTCTCCCCATGATCAACGCTCAACTGATGCAACTGGTCATCAATGCTTCGAACGACGGGATTGTCATCGCCGAAAAAGAAGGTGAAGACAATATCCTGATCTACGTGAACCCGGCCTTCGAACGATTGACCGGTTATCACCGCGACGAAATCCTTTATCAGGATTGCCGGTTCCTGCAATCGGGTGATCGGGACCAGCCCTCGCTGGAGTCCATTCGCAAAGCCTTGAAGGAGGGCGGTGCCTGTCGTGAGGTGCTGCGCAACTACCGCAAGGACGGCACGCCGTTCTGGAATGAGTTGTCACTGTCCACGGTAAAAAACCAGGCTGACGGGCATACCTATTTCGTGGGTGTGCAAAAAGACGTCACGACCCAGGTCAAGGCTCAACAACGCGTCGCCCAGCTGGAAAAGGAGCTGGCCGACGCACGGGAGACCATTGCCCGACTCGAAGCGACGAACGGTTCAAACAAACCCACGAATTAATGGTCAGTCACTACAATCACCAGTGAACACGTAAATTATCATTTCGAGCAGATCATGCAGCGCGATGCCCTCCTGACGCAGGATGAACTGGATTTCATCCGGACCATGCAACACAACCCGCAGTTGAACGAGCGGGATGTCACGTCGAGCTTGCTGGTAAACGGTGGGTCGCAGATCCGTGACTTGCTGACACGTCTGGCGGCAAATGAGCAGGTTACGCTGCAAGCCAATTTCGAAAACCAGCAAATGACCTTTCCGCTGCATCTGGTGGAAGACGAATTCCATGCGATGCACCTGCGCCTGGGTGTGCCGAGCATCTACGAGGACGGACCGAAGATACGCCCATGGCGCCTGGCGCTCGAAGAGCCGGTGGCGCTGGAAAATATCAAGGGTCAGCCGGGACCGCTGTGGGTCCACGAAGTCTCCTGCAAAGGCGTATTGGTAGAGAACCGCAGTCGAACCAAACCGCCGAAGCAGTTTGCCTTGTGGTTCAGCCCATCAGGCTACGAGAGAATTTCGTTGCGAGGCACCTTCGAACGGGAAACCGATCGCGGCCTGTTTGCCTACCACCTGAGCCAGAATGACCAGGACGAGACGGAGCGCCTGCGCCAGTACATCCTGCAGCAACATCGCCTGACCCATCCGACCATGCACCTCTGATTCAGGTATCCAGGTTGCCTGCCAGAAATTGACGCAGGCGCTGGCGCATCACTGTCCCCTCACTCCCCAGACAACCGATCGACGACCCGACAAGGCTCTCCTGTGCCAGATCGGATGCTTCACCGGCCAGCATCAACGGACAATCCAGGCTCATCGCCAACTTGCCCAGGCGCTTGGGCAAGTCTGGAGCCGGCGCATGATTGGAAACCAGCACCAATGCCACCGGCTGGATCTTCTGGCACACCAGGGTCAGTTCCTCGAACGGCAGGCCGATCGACAACAGCCTGACGCCCACTTCCGCCTTGGACAGGAACAGCCCTGTAACCAGCAACTCCAGTTCATGGCAATGATCGGCAATCGCGCAGACCAGGACACGCGGCGACGCACCTTCGCGCTTGAGCAAGAGCCGCTGGATGATGCGCGAACGCAGGAAACCATCGAGAAACACCCATTCGCTGGCTTGCCCGAACGTCTGCTGGCGTTGCAATAGCTGTCGCCAAAGCGGCATCAGGATGTCCTGGAAGACGATTGGCACGGTATAGGTGGAAAAGACCTGCCCGTAGACGCGATCCAGCTCCACATCGTCAAAGTTGCTAACCGCGTCCGCCACCTGTTGTTGCCAGCGGGCGTGATCCACCCTGACCAGATCGGAGGAAATCAGCGTGGAGACCGGTTGCACCGACTCGGTCTTCGCCAGGATCTTTCCCACTTTGCTGACGGCCACCCCGCGCTCTATCCAAGCCAGGATGCTGCGCACTTTTTCAATATCGCCCAACGAGTACAGGCGATGCCCGCTTTCGGTGCGGGTAGGTTGGATCAACCCGTAGCGCCGCTCCCAGGCACGGAGGGTCACGGGGTTAACGCCGGTCATGCGCGCGACTTCGCGAATGGGAAACAGGTCTTCCCGCTTCAAGGCACCTGATGCCTGGAAAACGAAGCCATCCTCTGTGATTACACTCATTTTGGCAGACAATTCCGGCTGGCAAATTGGATCCTAGTCTACCCCTCCCAGGACATGTCATGACAAGGATAAACGTACTCGATGTGCGGTTTTGTTGTTTTACGCGCAATCGGGAATAATCCTTGCCTGTTTTTTGGCGACCAGACGCTACCCACCACCCCGGGGCGTCCCCCGCGAACCTCCTACCCGGAGTACCGCGCCTGTCTTTCGGAGATACATAATGTCTACCTCACCCGTTACCCTGATGGTTGCCCGCCGCGTCGCCAATGGACGCTATCAGGATCTGATCGCCTGGTTGCGCGAAGGCGAACAACTGGCAACTGACTTTCCCGGCTACCTGGGTTCCGGCGTGCTCGCACCACCGCCCGAGGACGATGAATTCCAGATCATCTTCCGTTTTGCCGACGAGCAGACGCTGCACGCCTGGGAACACTCGGCCTCGCGTACGGCCTGGCTGGGACGGGGCAGCGATCTGTTTGCCCATCCCTCCGAACACCGGGTGCGTGGCATCGATGGCTGGTTCGGCGCAGTCGGTCAGCGTCCGCCACGCTGGAAACAGGCCGTGGCCATCTGGCTGGCGTTTTTCCCCGTGTCGCTGTTGTTCAATTTCCTGTTGGGGCCGCTGCTGGGCGAACTGGGCCTGCTGAGCCGCGTACTCATCAGCACACTCATGCTGACGCCGCTGATGGTCTATCTGTTTATACCGATGTCGACCCATCTGCTGGCGAACTGGCTCAACGGCGCGCCACAGCGGACGTTGCCGGCCAAGCCTTTCACACAGAATCGGTGATGCTGCCAGCCTTGGCAGCGTTCTCTGTGGGAGCGAGCCTGCTCGCGATAGCGGTGTGTCAGGCGATATTTGTGTTGGCTGACCCAGCACATCGCGAGCAGGCTCGCTCCCACAGTGGAATACGGCGATATATCCGCTGGATTAGCCATCAATAGGTACACACTACCCGTCGCTGTTATAGTTTTGCTCTTGCCGTGAACCGAGCCGTCCCATGTCCAACGCCACCGCTCCGATCCTGATCACTGGCGCAGCCCAGCGCGTCGGCCTGCATTGCGCCCGGCGATTGCTGGAAGACGGGCAACCGGTGATCGCGACCTATCGCACCGAACGCCCAGGCGTGCAAACGTTGCGGGACCTGGGCGCGGTCATGCTGTTTGCCGACTTCTCCGGAGAAGCGGGGATCCTTGCCTTTATCGAACAACTCAAGCAGCACACCGACCGGCTGCGGGCCATCGTGCACAACGCCTCGGCCTGGCTGGCCGAGGGCCCGGGCAGCGAAGCCGCGGCCTTCAACGCCATGTTCGGCGTGCACATGCTTGCGCCTTACCTGATCAACCTGCACTGCGCCGAGCTGCTGCAGCGTTCAGCCCCGGCGGATATCGTGCACATCAGCGATGATGTGACCCGCAAGGGCAGCGCCCGGCATATCGCCTATTGTGCCACCAAGGCTGGCCTGGAAAGTCTTACCCTGTCGTTCGCGGCGAAGTTCGCCCCGGCGATCAAGGTCAACGGCATCGCCCCGGCCCTGCTACTGTTCAACCCCGAAGATGACGCGGCTTACCGCGCCAAGGCCCTGGCCAAGTCCGCGCTGGGCATCGAACCCGGCAGCGAAGTGATCTACCAGAGCCTGCGTTATCTGCTGGACAACCCTTATGTCACCGGCACGACCCTGACCGTCAACGGCGGGCGGCACGTCAAATAGCCTTGTTTCGAGGATGCACCATGACGCTATCCCTGCCCCAGAACTACCGCGAGATCCTTATAGGCCTGGGGGAAAACCCCGAGCGCGAGGGTCTGCTCGATACCCCGGTCCGTGCCGCCAAGGCCATGCAGTACCTCTGCCATGGTTATGAACAAAGCGTCGAGCAGATCGTCAACGGCGCGCTGTTCGCCTCTGACAGCGATGAAATGGTGATCGTCGCCGACATCGAACTCTATTCACTCTGCGAACATCACCTGTTGCCCTTCATCGGCAAGGCCCATGTGGCTTATATTCCTACGGGCAAGGTCCTGGGGCTGTCGAAGATCGCCCGGCTGGTGGACATGTTCGCCCGCCGCCTGCAAATCCAGGAGAACCTGACCCGGCAAATCGCCGACGCGGTGCAGCAGGTCACCCAGGCCGCCGGCGTGGCGGTGGTGATCGAGGCCCAGCACATGTGCATGATGATGCGCGGTGTCGAAAAACAGAACTCGACCATGAACACCTCGGTGATGCTCGGCGCCTTTCGCGATTCCAGCACCACGCGCCAGGAGTTCCTGCAATTGATTCGACGGAGCAATTAAATGCCACAACTTCAGCCAGCCATGGCACGCATCAAGGTCAAGGACCTGCGCCTGCGTACCTTCATTGGCATCAACGAGGATGAAATCCTCAACAAGCAGGATGTGTTGATCAACCTGACCATCCTCTATGCCGCCCAGGAAGCAGTACGCGACAACGACATCGACCACGCGCTGAACTACCGCACCATCACCAAGGCGATCATCGCCCACGTGGAAGGCAACCGCTTCGCCCTGCTCGAACGCCTGACCCAGGAATTGCTCGACCTGGTCATGGCCAACGAATCGGTGCTGTACGCCGAAGTCGAAGTCGACAAGCCCCACGCCTTGCGATTTGCCGAGTCGGTGTCGATTACCCTTGCGGCAAGCCGGGCTACTTCGTAGCAGCCAAAAGCTTCAAGCTGTAAGCTTCAAGCCTGACCACCGCAAATCCACTCTTGCAGCTTGAAGCTTGCCCCTTGAAGCTGTCTCGCAGAGACCACCATGAACGACCAACAACGCCTCGAACTCGAAGCCGCCGCTTTCCGTCGGCTGGTTGCCCACCTGGACAGCCGCAAGGATGTGCAGAACATCGACCTGATGAACCTCGCCGGCTTCTGCCGCAACTGCCTGTCCAAGTGGTACAAGGCCGCCGCCGATGAACGCCAGGTCGAGGTCAGCCTCGACGACGCCCGCGAAGTGGTCTACGGCATGCCGTACGCCGAGTGGAAAGCCCAATACCAGAAAGAAGCCAGCGCCGAACAACAGGCGGCGTTCGCCAAAGGAAAACCCGATGCCTGATCTCAATACCCTGCGTGCCCGCCTCAAGAGCGGCGAACATGCCTTCGCCGACACCCTGGCCTTTATCGCCGCCGGTTACGACTACCAGCCCCAGGCCTTCGACAACGGTGGCGTGCACAACGCCGCCGGGCAGAACGAAGGTTCGTGCAAGACCCTGGGCCTGGCGCTGCTCGAAGGCTTGAGCGATGAAGAAGCGCTCCTGGCGTTCGGCGAACATTACCGTTCGGTGCTGGCCACGCCCGAAGGCAGCGATCACGGCAATATCCGCGCGCTGATGGCCCATGGGCTGGCCGGTGTGACGTTCGAGGCACAGCCGCTGCAGCGGCGCTGATCCACAGATTCTTGCAGCCCTCTTCTGTGGCGAGGGCATTCATCTGTGGGAGCATGGCTTGCCCGCGATGGGCGCGCCGAGGTTTAACAGCCGAACCGCGTTATCGTTCATCGCGGGCAAGCCATGCTCCCACAGGTCTTCCTCCCGCAAATAAATCCTCCCGCTCCACATCCCGACTTTTAAGATTGACCCGGCAACTTTATTTCGTTTGCCGGGCCCCTCTGCTCGCGGCTTAGATAATGGAAATTTCTCCACTGTCCGAGCCGTCATCCATGAGCAGCGAAACCATCAGCCAATCGATCTCCATCGTGCATCCCGTCAGCCTCAGCCACGGCAAGAACGCCGAGGTCTGGGACACCAACGGCAAACGCTACATCGATTTCGTCGGCGGCATCGGTGTGTTGAACCTCGGCCATTGCCATCCGCGCATCGTCGAGGCGATCCGCGAACAGGCCACCCGGCTGACCCATTACGCATTCAATGCCGCCCCCCATACGCCGTACATTGAATTGATGGAGCGCCTGGCGGCGTTTATCCCGGTGGATTATCCGGTCAGCGGCATGCTCACCAACAGCGGCGCCGAGGCAGCGGAGAACGCCTTGAAGATCGTACGCGGCGCCACGGGCCGTACCGCGGTGATTGCGTTTGATGGCGCCTTTCACGGCCGCACCCTGGCGACCCTCAACCTCAACGGCAAGGTCGCGCCTTACAAGCAGAAAGTCGGCGTACTGCCCGGGCCGGTGTATCACCTGCCATACCCCAGCAAGGACAACGGCGTCACCGGCGAAGAAGCCTTGAAGGCCATGGAGCGGCTGTTCAGCGTCGAGATCGACGTGAATGACGTGGCCTGTTTCATTGTCGAGCCGGTGCAGGGCGAAGCCGGCTTCCTGGCGATGGACGTGCCCTTCGCCCAGACCCTGCGGCAGTTCTGCGACGACAAGGGCATTGTGCTGATCGCCGATGAAATCCAATCGGGCTTCGGCCGCACCGGCCAGCGCTTTGCCTTCTCACGATTGGGCATCGAACCGGACCTGATCCTGCTCGGTAAAAGCATTGCCGGCGGCGTGCCCTTGGGTGCGGTGGTGGGACGCAAGGCGCTGCTGGACAACTTGCCCAAGGGTGGCCTGGGCGGCACCTACTCGGGCAACCCCATCGCCTGCGCCGCCGCCCTGGCGACCCTGGATGAAATGACCGACGCCAACCTGCACACCTGGGGCTCGCAACAGGAGGAGGCGATCGTCAGCCGCTACCAATCCTGGCGCAGCCGTGGGCTGACGCCCTATCTCGGACGCCTGACCGGCGTCGGCGCGATGCGCGGCATCGAGCTGACCCACGCCGACGGCACCCCGGCCTCAGCGCAGTTGACGCAACTGCTGGCCCTGGCGCGAGACTCCGGGTTGCTGCTGATGCCCAGTGGTAAATCGCGGCACATCATCCGGCTGCTGGCGCCGTTGACGACCGAGCCGGCCGTGTTGGAGGAAGGCTTGGATATCCTGGAGGCGTGCCTGGCGAAGCTGGCCTGAAATACACTGCTTCTGCCCCCACAAAACCTTGTGGGAGCGAGCCTGCTCGCGATAGCGGTGTATCAGCCAACATCAGCGCTAGCCGGTCTGACGCCTTCGCGAGCAGGCTCGCTCCCACAGAGGTTGTCCACAGGGGGCGTGTAGAACATCCAGGCATGAAAAAACCGGCCGAAGCCGGTTTTCTTGTACCCGCTGAATCAGAACGAAGCGTTCTGCAAGCCATCCAGGTAGCGCTCGGTGTCCAAGGCTGCCATGCAACCGGCACCGGCCGAGGTGATCGCCTGGCGGTAGACGTGGTCGGCCACGTCGCCGGCCGCGAAGATACCCTCGACGCTGGTGGCGGTGGCGTTGCCGTCGCGGCCGCCCTTGACCACCAGGTAGCCCTCCTTGAGTTCCAGCTGGCCTTCGAACAGCGAGGTATTCGGGGTGTGGCCGATGGCGATGAAGACGCCGTCAACCTTGATCTCGTCGAAGCTGCCGTCGTTGTTTTTCAGGCGGGCACCGGTCACGCCCATGTTGTCGCCCAGCACTTCGTCCAGGGTCGCGTTGAGCTTGAGGATGATCTTGCCTTCGGCGACGCGGGCATTGAGCTTGTCGATCAGGATCTTCTCGGCGCGGAAAGTCTCGCGACGGTGGATCAGGGTGACCGTGCTGGCGATGTTGGCCAGGTACAGTGCTTCCTCGACCGCGGTATTGCCGCCACCGACCACCGCCACTGGCTTGTTGCGGTAGAAGAAACCGTCGCAGGTGGCGCAGGCGGAAACACCTTTGCCCATGAAGGCTTCTTCCGACGGCAGGCCCAGGTAACGAGCGCTGGCACCGGTGGCGATGATCAGGGCATCGCAGGTGTAGGTCGCGCTGTCGCCGGTCAGGGTGTATGGCTTGGCGGCGAAATCCACGGCATTGATGTGGTCGAAAACGATCTCGGTCTCGAAGCGCTCGGCGTGCTCCTTCATGCGCTCCATCAACGCCGGGCCGGTCAGGCCGTGGACGTCGCCCGGCCAGTTGTCGACTTCAGTGGTGGTGGTCAATTGACCGCCGGCCTGCATGCCGGTGATCAGCAGTGGCTTGAGGTTGGCACGGGCCGCATAAACCGCAGCGCTGTAACCGGCAGGGCCGGAACCGAGAATAATCACTCGCGAATGACGCACTTCAGACATGACCTGCTCCTGTTGACCGGACCTTGCGGGCCGGAACGCCGGGTGAGCGGCGCGAATAAAAAAGGACCGTTGACGCACTTGGGGAAGGCTTGGGTTCGACGGTCCTGAAAAAGAATGGGTGCAGCGTATCGAGGGAGCGAAGATTAAGGAAATACGGTTTAACAATCCAGCTCATAGGTGAGCTCTATCCCCGGCGGTCCTTTCAATAGACGCCTTCGCCTCAAGAAACGTTGTTACACGCCATGTCGCCGCTTTCCCGGGCGGGGCAAAGCCGGTAAGGTCGGCGCGTTCACCTTCGCTCGGAGCCACCTATGCCCGCCCCCGTCCTGTCCGGCCCGCAGTATTTGCGAGAGGGCCTCAAGCTGGTCTTGAGCCCGGGCCTGCGCTTGTTCGTACTCTTGCCCCTGGCGATCAACCTGGTGCTGTTCGTCGGATTGATCTACCTGGCCGGCCATCAGTTCAGCCTGTGGGTCGATACGCTGATGCCGTCGCTGCCAGACTGGCTCAGTTTCCTCAGCTACGTCCTCTGGCCACTGTTCGTGATGCTCGTCGTGCTGATGGTGTTTTTCACCTTCACCATGCTCGCCAACGTCATCGCCGCACCGTTCAACGGCTTTCTCGCGGAAAAAGTCGAAGTGGTCATCCGTGGCACCGACGACTTCCCGGCCTTCAGTTGGGCCGAGTTGATCGCCATGGTCCCGCGGACCCTCGGCCGGGAAGCGCGCAAGCTCGGCTATTTCCTGCCCCGTGCCCTGGGGTTGTTCGTGCTGTCGTTCATCCCCGTGGTCAATCTGGTGGCGGCACCGCTGTGGCTGCTGTTCGGCGTGTGGATGATGGCAATCCAGTACATCGACTACCCGGCGGACAACCACAAGCTGGGCTGGAACGAGATGCTCGCCTGGCTGCGGGAAAAACGCTGGCAGAGCCTGGGCTTTGGTGGCAGCGTTTACCTGGTGCTGCTGATCCCGGTGGTCAACATCCTGATGATGCCAGCGGCCGTGGCCGGGGCGACGTTGTTCTGGGTCCGTGAGCAAGGCGCCGAGACCGCTTTGGCCCGTCAGGGCTGAGCCGGTCACAAATCCATCATCTTGTCGTCACAATGACGAAATGGCCCCGGTCGACACTGGGGTCATGACCACACCTCTGCACATTACCCTGATCACTGAAACCTTCCCGCCGGAAATCAACGGCGTGGCCAATACCCTGGGCCGCCTGTACGAAGGCCTGCGCGCCCGCGGGCATCAGGTCGAGCTGATACGGCCGCGCCAAATCGACGACCAACGCCAGGCCAGTGACGAGCAGTTGCTGCTGTGCCGGGGCTGGCCGTTGCCGGGCTATCCGGGTTTGCAGTGGGGCCAGGCGTCGATGCACAAATTGCTCAGGCGCTGGAAACGCCATCGTCCGGACGTGCTGTACATCGCCACGGAAGGGCCGCTGGGTCTGTCGGCACTGCGCGCGGCCCGACGCCTGGGTATCTCGGTGGTCAGCGGCTTTCACACCAACTTCCAGCAATACACCCAGCAGTACGGCCTCGGGCTGTTGAGTCGCGTACTCACCCATTACCTGCGCTGGTTTCACAACCGCTCCAGCCTGACCCTGGTGCCCAGCCTCAGCCAGCGCCTGGAACTGGAGCGACGACATTTCGAGCGCGTGGCGCTGCTGTCGCGCGGCGTGGACAGCCAACTGTTTCATCCGGTCAAGCGCTCGGCGAGCCTGCGTGAGGCGTGGGGCCTGGGCGACGATGACATCGCAGTAATCCACGTCGGACGCCTGGCTCCGGAGAAAAACCTCGGGCTGCTCAAGCGCAGTTTCGCCACGCTGTGCAGCGCTTTCCCGGGGCGACGGATGAAGTTGGTGGTGATCGGCGACGGCCCGCAGCGCTCCGCCCTGGAGCAGGAACTGCCCGAAGCGATCTTTTGTGGCTCGCAACGCGGCGAGGCGCTGGCCAGCCATTATGCGTCCGGGGATGTGTTTGTCTTTCCAAGCCTGACCGAAACCTTCGGCAATGTGGTGCTGGAGGCGCTGGCGTCCGGGCTGGGCGTGGTGGCCTACGATCAGGCTGCGGCGGCGCAACATATTCGCCACGGCTACAACGGCGTGCTGGCGATGCCGGGGGATGAGGAGGCGTTCTGCGACGCCGCCCGTTGGCTGCTGGAAGAGCGCGAGACCTTGCGTTGCGTGCGGCTCAATGCGCGCCAGCATGCCAGTCGCCAGGGCTGGGCGTCGGTGATCGAGCAGTTCGAGGCGCAGTTGCGGGGGGTTTGCCAGGTCGAATCGTCGCTGCCCCAGGCCGTGTCGCAACGCTGAAAAGCATCGCGGGCAAGCCTTGCTCCCACATTGATCTTCAGCGAACACATTATGCGTGAACGACTGACAACTCTGTGGGAGCAAGGCTTGCCCGCGATGAGGCCCTACAAGACGCCGCTTAAACCAACGTCATCAACGCCTCACGACTGAACGGCAAGATCTCCTGCTCCCGCCCTTCACGGACTTTCTGCGCCCAGTCCGGATCCACCAGCAGCGCACGCCCCACCGCCACCAGGTCGAACTCGTCGTTGTTCAGGCGCTCCAGCAGTTTTTCCAGGCTGGCCGGTTGCGCGACTTTGTCGGTGTTGACCATGAACTGCAGGAACTCGCCATCCAGGCCAACGCTGCCGACGGTGATGGTGGGCTTGCCGGTGAGCTTGCGGGTCCAGCCGGCCAGGTTCAGCTCGGAGCCTTCGAACTCCGGCTCCCAGAAGCGCCGTGTCGAGCAGTGGAAAATATCCACGCCGGCGTCAGACAAAGGCTTGAGGAATTCGCCCAGGGCCTCAGGGGTCTGCACCAGACGCGCGGTGTAGTCCTGCTGTTTCCATTGGGAGAAGCGGAAAATGATCGGGAAACCCTCGCCCACCGCCGCGCGCACGGCACGGATCAATTCGATCGCGAAGCGCGAGCGGTTGGCCAGGCTGCCGCCGTAACCGTCGGTACGCTGGTTGCTGCCTTCCCAGAAGAACTGGTCCACCAGGTAGCCGTGGGCGCCGTGGATTTCCACCCCGTCCATGCCGATGCTTTGAGCGTCTTTCGCCGCCTGGGCGAACGCGGCGATGACGTCGTCAATGTCCGCCTGGGTCATGCCGTGGACCACCACCTGGCCGTCCTTGAGCTTTTCGGTCGGGCCATAGCCCGGCACGCTGGCGTCCGGCTCGGTGCCGATGCGTCGCACACTGCCCACATGCCACAGTTGTGGAACGATCTTGCCGCCTTCGGCATGCACCGCATCAACCACGTTCTTCCAGCCGGCCAACGCGGCGTCGCCATAGAAATGCGGCACGTTCGGGTAGCCGTTGGAAGCCTTGTGTCCCACCGTCGTGCCCTCGGTGATGATCAGGCCGACCCCGGCAGCCGCGCGGCGACGGTAATACTCGATGACCTTGGCGTTCGGCACGCCGCCCGGCGAAAACGAACGGGTCATCGGCGCCATCACCACCCGGGACGGCAACTCGAGCGCGCCGAGGTGGAAAGGTTTGAACAAGGCTTTTGCAGGCATGAGGCACTCCACGGGACAAGGTCGCAGGTCGATATGACGACGATAATATGCAGAGTCCGTGGCGCTCGGTAGCACTATTGATTGGAGTGATTAAGGATCAAAAGGAGGCCGCGTAGGAATTGCGCAGGAGCTATGTAGGAGCTGTCGAGTGAAACGAGGCTGCGATCTTTCCCCAGACACTTGAATCTCAAGCGAAAGATCAAAAGATCAAAAGATCGCAGCCTTCGCCAGCTCCTACATCTGCAATTTCTTGGGGATCAAGCCAGCGCTTTTTCGATCGCCTGGATCACGGCAGGATCATCCGGCGCCGTGCGCGGTGAGAAACGCGCCAGCACACGGCCGTCCTTGCCGAGCAGGAACTTTTCGAAGTTCCAGGTAATGTCCCCGGGAAACTCGGCCCCCTCACCCGCCAACAGACGGTACAACTGGTGACGATCATGGCCATTCACGTCCAGCTTGCTGGACAGCGGGAACGTCACGCCGTAGTTGAGGCTGCAAAATTCCTGGATTTCCTGCTCAGTCCCCGGTTCCTGCCCGGCGAACTGATTGCAGGGCAGGCCCAGCACGCTGAAGCCCTTGGCCTTGTATTGCTGATAGAGATTTTCCAGCGCCGCGTATTGAGGCGTCAGGCCACATTTGGAGGCGACGTTGACCACCAGCACGACTTGCCCCTTGAACGGCGCCAGAGCAAGCTCCTGACCATCCAGGGCTTTGAGTTTAAGGTCGTGGAAAGCACTCATGACGAACTCCAGGTTTGCGGATCTTTTCGAAACAGCCATGGTTGATGCTAACAGCAACCGACTAAAAAGGCGCCGTATGGCGCCTTTCCAGTTCACTGGTCATTTGAGCGTAGCGCACAAATCAGTGGTGATGGCCGCCTTCGCCATGGACGTGACCATGGGCAATTTCTTCTTGGCTGGCGTCACGGATGTCGACGATCTTGACTTTGAAGTTCAAGCGCTGGCCGGCCAACGGGTGGTTGCCGTCAACGGTGACATCGTCGCCTTCCAGGTCGCGAATGGTGACGATCTGCATCTGGCCATCGGGGGCAGAAGCGTGGAACTGCATGCCCACTTCCAGCTCATCGACGCCTTCGAACATGCTGCGGCTCAGGGTGCTGACCAGTTCGGCGGAGTATTCACCGTAAGCGTCTTCCGGCTCGACGGTAACGTTCAGGTCGTCACCGACCGTTTTGCCTTCCAGGGCTTTTTCCAAGCCCTGGATGATGTTGCCTGCGCCATGCAGGTAGACCAGCGGAGCGCCGCCGGCAGAGCTGTCGATGACCTCACCAGCGTCGTTGGTCAGGGTATAGTCGATGGAGACAGCCTTATTGGCGGCGATCAGCATGGGGCGAGACCTTTTGCATAAGAATGAAGAACGGACAAGTCTAAACAAGGATTTGCCCGAAAGCGAACGGAACCCGGACAAACGGGCCTGCTCGAACAGACCGACGGTCACCGGCTTCCATCAGGACGAGGACGGGCACTGGGTGGCCGAGCTGTCTTGTGGCCATACCCAGCATCTGCGTCACCAGCCACCGTGGCAGTCCCGGGCCTGGGTGCTGGACCCCGGGCAACGTATTGAAAAAATAGGCCAGCCCTTTGATTGCGGCTGGTGCGCACAGGGCCCGGTTAGCGATAACCTTGGCGACTGAATTGTGGGTAGACGGCCAGTCATAGGCCGCGCCATTCCCCCTTAGAGAATTCGCATGCAAACTTTTTTTATCGCACCCACCGATTTTGGTGTGGGTCTGACCTCCATCAGCCTCGGGCTGGTGCGTACCCTTGAACGGGCCGGGCTGAAAGTCGGCTTTTTCAAACCCATTGCCCAACCTCACCCCGGCGACACCGGGCCGGAACGCTCCACCGAGCTGGTGGCCCGCACCCATGGCCTCAAGCCGCCGCAGCCCCTGGGCCTGGCGCACGTCGAGCGCATGCTCGGCGACGGCCAGCTCGATGAGCTGCTGGAAGAAATCATTACCCTTTATCAGCAGGCGGCCATCGGCAAGGACGTGCTGGTCGTCGAAGGCATGGTCCCGACCCGCAACGCCAGCTACGCCGCCCGGGTCAACCTGCACCTGGCCAAGAGCCTGGACGCCGAGGTCATCCTGGTGTCGGCGCCGGAAAACGAAGTGCTGACCGAACTGTCTGGCCGGGTAGAGTTGCAGGCGCAGTTGTTTGGCGGGCCGAAGGACCCGAAAGTCCTCGGGGTGATCCTGAACAAGGTCCGCACCGACGAAAGCATGGAGGCGTTTTCCGCACGGCTCAAGGAACACTCGCCCTTGCTGCGCAGCGGCGATTTCCGCCTGCTCGGTTGCATCCCGTTTCGCCCCGAACTCAACGCCCCGCGCACCCGCGACGTGGCCGACCTGATGGGCGCGCAGGTGCTCAATGCCGGCGACTACGAAACCCGGCGCATGAGCAACATCATCATTTGCGCCCGTACCATGCGCAACACCGTGGAACTGCTCAAGCCCGGCGTGCTGGTGGTGACCCCCGGCGATCGCGACGACATCATCCTGGCCGTGAGCCTGGCAGCGATCAACGGCGTGCCGCTGGCCGGCCTGCTGCTGACCAGTGACACCCTGCCCGACCCGCGCATCATGGACTTGTGTCGCGGCGCCTTGCAGGCGGGGTTGCCGGTGCTGTCGGTGAGCACCGGCTCCTACGACACCGCCAACCTGCTCAACAGCTTGAACAAGGAAATCCCCATCGATGACCGCGAACGTGCGGAGATCATCACCGATTTTGTCGCCAGCCACCTGGACGCCAAGTGGCTGCACCAGCGCTGCGGCACGCCACGGGAAATGCGCCTGTCGCCAGCGGTGTTCCGCTATCAGTTGATCCAGCGCGCCCAGGCCGCCAACAAACGCATCGTGCTACCCGAGGGCAGCGAACCGTTGACCGTCCAGGCCGCCGCCATTTGCCAGGCCCGGGGCATTGCCCGCTGCGTGTTGCTGGCAAAACCGGCCGACGTCGAAGCGGTGGCCCGCGCCCAAGGCATCGAACTGCCGCCGGGGCTGGAGATTCTCGACCCGGATTCGATTCGCGAGCGTTATGTCGAACCCATGGTGAGGTTGCGCAAGAGCAAGAGCCTGAACGCACCGATGGCCGAGCAGCAATTGGAAGACACCGTGGTCATCGGCACCATGATGCTGGCCCTGGATGAAGTGGACGGGCTGGTATCCGGCGTCATCCATTCCACTGCCAACACCATCCGCCCGGCATTGCAACTGATCAAGACCGCGCCAGGATGCTCGCTGGTGTCCTCGGTGTTTTTCATGCTGTTTCCCGAGGAAGTGCTGGTCTACGGCGACTGCGTGATGAACCCGCACCCCAGCGCTGCGGAGCTGGCGGAAATCGCCCTGCAAAGTGCCGACTCGGCCGCGGCGTTCGGCATCACGCCGCGGGTGGCGATGCTCAGCTACTCCAGCGGCGAGTCGGCCAGTGGCGAAGAAGTGGAAAAAGTTCGCGAAGCCACCCTGCTGGCCCACGAGGCCCAGCACGGCCTGTTGATCGATGGTCCGTTGCAATACGACGCCGCCGCCAACGAAACCGTGGCACGGCAATTGGCGCCCAACAGCCAGGTGGCCGGCCGGGCGACGGTGTTCATCTTCCCGGACCTCAACACCGGCAACACCACCCACAAGGCCGTGCAGCGCAGCGCCGATTGCGTCAGCCTCGGGCCGATGCTGCAGGGCTTGCGCAAACCGGTGAATGACTTGCCACGCGGCGCCCAGGTCGACGACATCGTGTACACCATCGCCCTGACCGCGATCCAGGCCGCCAACCGACCCATGGATATTTGATCAATGCTGGATTTCCTACCCGCCCCCTTACGCGGCGTCATCGCCTCGCTGCTATTGGCGCTGAACACCATCGCCTGCTGCACACCGCTGTTCATCGTGGCGATCTTCAAGCTGTTGCTGCCCTTTCCCGCCGCCCAGCGCTTCACCGACTGGCTGATGGGCCACATCCACGAAGCCTGGATCAGCAACAACAAGGCCTGGATGAACCTGCTGCGCCGCACTCGCTGGCACCTCAGCGGCCTGGAGGGCCTGGACTACCAGCATTCGTACCTGATCACCAGCAACCACCAGAGCTGGGTCGACATCATGGTGTTGCAGTACGTGCTGAACCGACGCATCCGACCATTGAAGTTCTTTCTCAAACAGGAACTGATCTGGGTGCCGGTGATCGGCCTGGCCTGGTGGGCGCTGGGCTTCCCGTTCATGAAGCGCTACTCCAAGGCTTACCTGGAAAAGCATCCGGAAAAGAAAGGCAAGGACCTGGAGACCACCCGCAAGACCTGCGCGAAGTTTCGCAACAACCCCGTAGGTATTTTCAATTTCGTCGAAGGCACACGCTTCACCGACGGCAAGCATGCCCAGCAGCAGTCACCGTTTCGCTACCTGCTCAAGCCCAAGGCCGGCGGCATCGCGTTTGTACTGGATGCCATGGGTGAGCAACTGGAGTCGATCATCAACGTGACCATTCATTATCCGGGCGGTCGTCCGGGATACTGGGATTTGCTCTGTGGCAACGTTGGAGAGGTGGTGGTGCATTTCCAGGAACTGAAGATCCCGCCGCAGTTCATTGGCAAGAACTACGACCAGGACGGTGTGTATCGCCTGGAGTTCCAGGGCTGGATCAACCAGTTGTGGCAGGACAAGGATGCGTTGCTTGCGCAGATGCATCGGGAGTATCCCAGCCGGCACTGATCCCCTTGTGGGAGCGGGCTGTGTGGGAGCAAAGCTTGCTCGCGATCCAGGCGCTGCGGTCCTCAAGAGACCGCGGCGTTTTCATCGCGGGCAAGCCTTGCTCTCGAGTTGTTCTTTAGGAATGAAAAAGCCCGCGGATGATCACTCATCTGCGGGCTTTTTGTTACAGCGACTTGCCTTAGATCGCCCCACGCTTGCGCAGTAGATCCAGCACCTGCTTGACGCTCTCTTCCAACGTCAGCGCCTGGGTGTCGATCACCAGGTCGGCATCCAGCGGCACGTCATACGCGAAGGACTCACCCGGGATGTTGTCGCCGGCGGCGGCATACAGCCCTTGCGGATCACGCTGGGCGCACACCGCTGGCGAGGCCTGGACGTAGACCGTCAGCAGACGCTCCTTGCCGATCAGCGCCTTGGCCTGTTCGCGGCCTTCGGCATCCGGGGCGACAAACGCGGCGAGGGTCAGCAGGCCGGCTTCGTTGAACTGACGGGCGACATGAGCCGCACGGCGCCAGTTCTCGGTACGTCCGGAGCGATCCTGCGGCAAGCCCTTGTTCAGGTCATGACGCAGGTTCTGGCCATCGAGGACAAAGACCGCACGGCCCGAGTCGAACAACTTGCGCTCGACCGCATAGGCCAGCGTGCTTTTGCCAGCGCCCGACAGGCCACTGAACAAGACCGTGGCCGGCTGCTGGCCGAAACGCTGGGCGCGTTCTTCCACCGACACATGGGCCAGCTTGCCGTGGTGCGTGCTGCTGCCGTGAGCCAGCGGCTGGGCGACGATCATGCCGGCACCGACCGTGCCGTTGGTCAGGCGATCGATGACGATGAACGCGCCGGTGGTGCGGTTGCTCTCGTAACCGTCCAGGGCGATCGGCGCATCCAGGGCGATCTTCACCTTGCCGATTTCGTTGAGTTGCAACGCGCTGGCCGGACCCTCTTCAAGGGTGTTTACATCGACCTTGTTGACGATGCTGGCAATCGAGCCTGGCACGTAACTGGTGGCGCGCTTGATGTCGTATTTCTTGCCCGGCAACATCGGCTCTTCGGCCATCCACACCAGCATCGCTTCGAAGCTGTCGGTGACCGGCGGCACGTTGTCGGCATGTACCAGCAAGTCGCCACGGGAGATGTCGATTTCGTCTTCCATGGTCAGCGTTACCGCCTGGCCAGGACCTGCATGTTCCAACTCGCCTTCGAAGGTGACGATGGATTTCACGCGGCTGCTCTTGCCCGACGGCAGCACCACCACTTCGTCGCCCTTGTGCACGATGCCGCTGGCGAGGGTGCCGGCGAAACCGCGGAAGTTCAGGTTCGGACGGTTGACGTACTGCACTGGGAAACGCAGGTCGGTGAAGTTACGGTCGCCCGCCACTTCCACGGTCTCGAGGATCTCCATCAGCGACTGGCCGGTGTACCACGGCGAACGCTCGGACTTGTTCACCACGTTGTCGCCCTTGAGGGCGGACATCGGCACGAAGTGCATGGTGGTGGGCTTCATCTTCAAGCCTTCGGCGAACTTCAGGTAGTCGGCCTTGATCGACTCGAACACGCCCTGGTCGAAGTCCTTGAGGTCCATCTTGTTGATGGCCACGACGATGTGCTTGATGCCCAGCAACGAGGCGATGAAGCTGTGGCGACGGGTCTGGGTCTGCACGCCGTAGCGCGCGTCCACCAGGATGATCGCCAGGTCACAGGTGGAGGCACCGGTGGCCATGTTGCGGGTGTACTGCTCATGGCCTGGGGTATCGGCGATGATGAATTTACGCTTGGCGGTGGAGAAATAGCGGTAGGCGACATCGATGGTGATGCCTTGCTCGCGCTCGGCCTGCAGGCCGTCGACCAGCAACGCCAGGTCGATATCGTCACCGGTGGTGCCGACTTTCTTCGAATCGCGGGTGATGGCTTCCAGGTGATCTTCGTAGATCATCTTGGAGTCGTGCAGCAGGCGCCCGATCAGGGTGCTCTTGCCGTCGTCGACGTTACCGCAGGTCAAAAAGCGCAGCAGCTCTTTGCGCTCGTGCTGGCCCAGGTAGGCGAGGATGTCCTCGCTGATCAAATCAGATTGATGGCTCATTGTGTTCAAGCTCCGAGCTGTAAGCTTCAAGCGGCAAGCTTGTCGGCATACAGCTAGTCAGAAATTTTGTTGATCAAGCCGCAGAGCATTTTTGAGAGCTCGCGAGTTTCTGCAATCCAGTTATCAGCCAGCGGCTGGGCGATGTAAGCAATGTCGCTGCCTATGAGGATCTGTGTTCGTAACTCTCCACAAGAAGCCTTTGCGATCCAAAGAAAACGTACCTTTTCCTTGGCGCTGGGACGCTCCATTCCTTCAGCAATATTGGAGGGCACCGAGAGTGCTGATCGGGTAACTTGGTCCTTGAAACCAAGATCCCTGCATTGGGCAAACTCCCGGTAGATTTCCACCGCCAGACACTTGCTTCTCTGCCAAACAACCAACTTCTCGAAATCCATTACGAGTCACTCAATCGCGGCTCGCAACGACCGGCTGCAAGCACCAAGCTGCAAAATTACGCATACCGCCTTTAACTTGCAGCTTGCCGCTTGTAACTCGAAGCTTAAAAGTACCCTTGACGTTTTTTATCTTCCATCGAGCCTGCGCCATCGTGGTCGATGACCCGGCCCTGGCGCTCGGAAGTTCGCGTCAGGAGCATTTCCTGGATGATGTCCGTCAGGCTTTCGGCCTCGGACTCCACCGCGCCCGTCAACGGGTAGCAGCCAAGGGTACGGAAACGCACTTTCTTCTTGACGATACGGGCTTTGTCTTCGTCGGACAGGTGCTCGAGGATGCGCTCGTCGTCGATCATGATCAGCGTGCCGTTCTTCTCGATCACTTCACGCTCGGCGGCAAAATACAGCGGCACGATCGGGATGCCTTCGAGGTAGATGTACTGCCAGATGTCCAGCTCGGTCCAGTTCGACAGCGGGAATACCCGGATCGACTCGCCTTTGTTGACCTTGCCGTTGTAGACGTTCCACAACTCCGGGCGCTGGTTCTTCGGGTCCCAGCGATGCTTGCTGTCACGGAACGAGTACACGCGCTCCTTGGCGCGGGATTTCTCTTCATCGCGACGGGCACCGCCGAACGCGGCGTCGAAACCATATTTGTCCAAGGCCTGCTTGAGGCCTTCGGTCTTCATGATGTCGGTGTGCTTGGCACTGCCGTGGGTGAATGGGTTGATGCCCTGCGCCACGCCGTCCGGGTTCACATGGGTGATCAGGTCCAGGCCCAGTTCCTCGACCATGCGATCGCGGAACTTGTACATTTCCTGGAATTTCCAGCGGGTGTCGACGTGCATCACCGGAAACGGCAGCTTGCCGGGGAAGAACGCCTTGCGTGCCAGGTGCAGCATCACGGCGGAGTCTTTACCGATGGAGTACAGCATCACCGGGTTATCGAACTCGGCGGCCACCTCGCGGATGATGTGGATGCTTTCCGCCTCCAGCTGTTTCAGATGCGTCAGTTTGTCGACCATGGCTACTCACGAAAACTTTCTTATGAACGGCCAGCGGGCCGTGTTCGAGCGGGGAATCCTAGCACAGCGACCTCTTCTAATCAGGGCGCCAACTAGATCGAAACAGCATATGGATATGCCTGCCGGTTCGGGCGTTGCAGTGAATTTTGTGGGAGGCAGTGAACCCTGTGGGAGCAAAGCTTGCTCGCGATAGCGGCGTTGCTTGTGCCGACGTCATCGCGAGCAAGCTTTGCTCCCACAGGCTCGCTCCCATAAAGGTTCATCAGTGAATCAAATGGGATTCGGGCAATCGATGAAGATGTGCTCCAGGGCGAAGCGTCGCGCCAGGTAGTCGCCCAGCGCCTGGACGCCATAGCGCTCGGTGGCATGATGGCCGGCGGCGATGAAGCTGATGCCATTTTCCCGCGCGCTGTGGAACGTCTGCTCCGACGCCTCGCCGCTGAGGTACAGGTCAACCCCGGCCAGCACTGCCTGATCGATATAGCCCTGGCCGCCACCGGTGCACCAGCCGACTCGGCGGATCATCTGCTCGCCCTCGATCAACAACGGCTCACGCCCCATGGTTTCCTGGACCTTGCGCGCGAAATCCCGGGCCGTCATCGGTTCGGACAGGGAGCCGACCAGGCCGACGATCTTGGGGTTGTCCGGATCCAGCGGCCCCTCGACGGTGATGTCCAACTGGCGGGCCAACTGCACGTTATTGCCCACCTCCGGGTGCAAGTCCAACGGCAAGTGATAGGCCAGCAGGCTGATGTCGTGTTTGAGCAACGTCTTGAGGCGACGCTGTTTCATGCCGGTGATGCAAGGGTTTTCGCCCTTCCAGAAATAACCGTGATGCACCAGCACCAGGTCGGCCTCGGCCTCGACGGCAGCGTCAAGCAACGCCTGGCTGGCGGTGACGCCACTGACAATGCGCATCACCTGGGGCGCACCTTCGACCTGCAGGCCGTTGGGGCAGTAATCGGCAATCCGGCTGCTGGCCAGGTAACGGTCCGCTTCTTCAACCAGGGTGTTCAGGGCTACGGCCATGAAAAGACTCCTAAATATCCCGTTCAGAGGCGCGCGCGGCCTCGTATAATGCGCGACATTATGGGCGGTCTCATACCGCCTGCAACCTTTGTAGGACGTGCTTAATGCTCAAGGCGCTGCGTTTTTCCGGCTGGCCGCTGTTGGCCGGCGTGCTTGTCGCTCTACTGATTATCCAGCGCTACCCGGAATGGGTGGGCCTGCCGAGCCTCGACGTCAACTTGCAGCAGGCGCCGCAAACCAAGGCGGTGCAACAGGGGCCGGTGTCCTATGCCGACGCCGTGACCACCGCCGCGCCAGCCGTGGTGAACCTGTACACCACCAAGGTCATCAACAAACCCAGCCATCCGCTGTTCGAAGACCCGCAATTCCGGCGCTTCTTCGGCGACAACTCGCCCAAGCAGAAGCGCATGGAGTCGAGCCTGGGGTCGGGCGTGATCATGAGCCCGGAAGGTTATATTTTGACCAACAACCACGTCACCAGCGGTGCCGACCAGATCGTGGTGGCCCTCAAGGACGGCCGCGAAACCCTGGCCCGGGTGATCGGCAGCGACCCGGAAACCGACCTCGCGGTGCTGAAGATCGACCTCAAGAACCTCCCGGCCATCACCATCGGCCGCTCCGACAGCATCCGCATCGGCGACGTGACCCTGGCCATCGGCAACCCGTTCGGCGTTGGCCAGACCGTGACCATGGGCATCATCAGCGCCACCGGGCGCAATCAGTTGGGCCTGAACAACTACGAGGATTTCATCCAGACCGACGCCGCGATCAACCCCGGCAACTCCGGCGGCGCGCTGGTGGATGCCAACGGCAACCTCACCGGGATCAACACGGCGATCTTCTCCAAGTCCGGCGGCAGCCAGGGCATCGGTTTCGCCATTCCGGTGAAGCTGGCGATGGAGGTGATGAAGTCGATCATCGAACACGGCCAGGTGATTCGCGGCTGGCTGGGCATTGAAGTCCAGCCGCTGACCCAGGAACTGGCAGAGTCCTTCGGCTTGTCCGGGCGGCCCGGCATCGTGGTGGCGGGGATTTTCCGCGACGGCCCGGCGCAGAAGGCCGGCTTGCAACTGGGCGATGTGATCCTGAGCATCGATGGCGAGCCGGCCGGCGATGGCCGCCGCTCGATGAACCAGGTGGCGCGGATCAAGCCCACTGACAAGGTGACGATCCAGGTCATGCGTAACGGCAAGGAGCTCAAGCTCACCGCTGAAATCGGCCTGCGCCCACCGCCAGCGCCGGTGGTGCTCAAGGAAGAGCAGTAAGCCGCTTCAAGCCTTCCCCCTGTGGCGAGGGAGCTTGCTCCCGCTGGGCTCTGTAGGAGCTGCCGAAGGCTGCGATCTTTTGATCTTTTGATCTTTCGCTTGAGACTCAAGTGTCTGGGGAAAGATCGCAGCCTCGTTGCACTCGACAGGGCTCCATCTCTCTGAAAATCAGGAATAGCATAAATTCTCATTAGTAGTGTTATATTGTTTCAATACTAAAAATTGGAACAACATAACATGTCATCCCTGAAACGGATTTCCGTTGCCAGTCTCGCCCTGGGCTTGCTCGCCGATCCCACCTACGCCGAAGAAGTCCAGCCTCTGGAACTGGACGCCATCACCGTGACGTCCGACTACGAGTCCGCCACCGGGCCCGTCACAGGCTATCGCGCCACGCGCTCGGCCAGTGCCACCAAAACCGACACGGCCCTGCGCGACATCCCGCAATCGATCAGCGTGATTCCCGCCAGCGTGCTCAAGGACCTGGGCAGCACCAACGTCGAACGGGCATTGGAATACGCCGGCGGTGTATCGAAGCAGAACAACTTCGGCGGCCTGACGCTCTACGAATACAGCGTGCGCGGCTTCACCACATCTGAGTTCTACAAGGACGGCTTCAGCGCCAACCGTGGTTATCCGAGCACACCGGACGCGGCGAACATCGAACGCATCGAAGTACTCAAGGGCCCGGCCGCCAGCCTGTATGGCCGGGGCGATCCCGGCGGTACGGTGAACATTGTCACCAAGAAACCCCAGCCCGAAGCCTTCACCACCTTGCAAACCAGCGCCGGCAGTTGGGATCGCTACCGCACCGCGCTGGACGTCAACACGCCACTGGACACCGAAGGCAACCTGTTGTCGCGGGTCAACCTGGCGGTCGAGGACAATCACAGCTTTCGCGATCACGTGGACAGCCAGCGCGTCTTCGTCGCGCCTTCCATCAGTTGGCAATTGAACCCCGACACGCGGTTGCTGGTGGAAAGCGAAATCGTGCGCCACAGCTCCACGTTCGACCGTGGCATCGTCGCCCCGAACAACCGCTGGAGCGGCGTTTCCCGCTCGACCTTCTTGGGCGAACCCAACGACGGCGACATCGACAATCACAACAACATGCTCCAGGCCGCCCTCGAACATCAGCTCAATGACACCTGGCAACTGCGTCTGGCCAGCCATTACAAGCAGGGTGAACTCTGGGGCTTCGCCTCCGAAGCGCGCCCACTGAACGCCGATGGCCACACGGTGAACCGCCGCTATCGCGAGCGCGACAACAATTGGCACGACAGCATCACCCAACTGGAATTGCGCGGCCTGTTCGACCTCGGCCCCTGGCAGCACGAACTGCTGATCGGCAGCGAATACGAGGATTACCGCAAGAACGAGCGCGTGACCACCATCGGTGGCAGCACCTACCCCATCGACATCTATCAGCCGATCTACGGCCAGCCGAAACCCAATGGCGCTCGGTCCGGCACCGACTTCTTCGAACATGTGCAAAGCCGCGCGCTGAACCTGCAGGACCAGATCGTTTTCACCGACAAGCTGCGAGGGATGCTCGGCGTGCGTTATGAGCATTTCGAGCAGAGCATCGACGATCACACCCGCAATCGCACCAACCGCCAACGTCACGATGCCCTGACGCAGCGGGCCGGCCTGCTGTATCAACTGACGCCCGAGGTTGGCCTGTTCGCCAACGCCTCCACCTCGTTCAAACCCAACAATGGCCTGGATGCCGGCGGTAAATCCTTCGACCCCGAGGAAGGCGTCGGCTATGAAGTGGGGATCAAGAGCGAATTGTTCGACGATCGCCTGAGCACCACCCTGGCGGCGTTCCATATAGAGAAGGAAAACGTCCTGAGCCCGGTCGCCGGGACCGACTTCAGCCGCGCCGTGGGCAAGGCCCGCAGCCAGGGCATCGACCTGCAAGTCACTGGGCAGGTAACCGACGCCGTGCGGGTGATTGGCGCCTTCGCCTACATCGATGCCGAAGTGACCCAGGGTGATGAGCAAATCCCCACGGGCAGCCGGATCCTTGGCGTTGCCAAACACAGCGGCAGCCTGCTGGGCGTCTACGAATTCCAGGACGGGCACCTGCGCGGTTCGGATGTTGGCGCGGCGTTCACGTACGTCGGCGATCGCTCGGGCGAAGCGGGCAAGGATTTCGAACTGCCGGCCTACCACACCGTGGATCTGCTGGCCCATTACAAGGCCAGCGATGACGTCACCGTGGGGCTGAACCTGAACAACGTCTTCGATGAAAAGTACTACGAGCGCTCCTACAGCAACTACTGGGTCGCCCCCGGCGAGCCGCGCAACTTCACCGTCAGTCTCACCCTCGCTCTGTAAAAGGAAAATCCGCATGAAATACCCCAAGACCTTCGCCCTGCTCGGCCTGCTCCTGGCCACACAGGCCTCGGCCCATGGCCTGTGGACCGAACAGCGTCGCGGCAACATCGAAGTGATCTACGGCCACGGTGCCGAAGACAATGCCTTCAAGGCGCAGAAAATCAGCGGCGCCTGGGCCTATGACCTGGGCGGCAAGATGATCCCCGTCACCGTCGAGCGCCTGCCGGACCACGCCCGCCTGCAACCGCTCAAGCCGCCGGCGGTGCTGGCCGTGGCGCTGGACAACGGCATGTGGTCCCAGACGGCGGACAAGAAGTGGATCAACGAAGGCCGCAGCAAAGTGCCCGGGGCGATCGAATCGACCCACACGTTCAAATACAGCCTGGCGATCTATGAGCCGGGGGCGAAACTGCCGACACTGGCACCGATCAAGTTCGTGATCCTGCCGGAAGTCGACCCACTGACCGTAGGGCCAGGCCAGTCATTGCCGGTACGGGTGCTGCTGGACGGCAAACCGGCAGCGGGTGTGAAACTGGTGGGTGACTACCGCAGCGCGCCGAACACAGTATCGACTGAAACCGACGCAGAAGGTCGGGCCAAGGTGCTGGTGCGCAACGAAGGCTTGAATGTGATCGCGGCGCAGATGGAGATTGCACTCAAGGACAACAAGGACGTGGCCACCCGTGGCGTGTTCACCTCGTTGACCTTCCTGGGTGAACCGCATCACGAGTAACGCCCAAAATCTATTGTGGGAGCGAGCCTGCTCGCGATGAGGCTGGTACAAGCGCCGCAAAGCTCAAGCCGGGGTCAAGCACTCCGGCCCATTGAGCTTCGGATCATTGACCATGTTGGCCAGCACTCGCTCGCGCAGTGGCGCCGGCTCGCTTGCCAGCAGCCCTTGCAAGGCATGCAGCGGTGTCTCGGGGTCGAGCCACAGGCGCTGGCCTTCTTCGTCCAGGATCAACGGCCGGCGCTGACCCGCCGCCGGTTGGGTGATGACCGCCGTGCTCAGCCACACCTGTTCCTGCACTGGATACGCTTCCCAGATCGCGGCAAAAAACAGTGACGAACCCTCCCCCGGCGTCAACCAGTACGGACGCTTGCGCGTACCGCCGCGCCACTCGTAGAAACCATTGGCCGGCAGCAGGCAACGGCGCAGGCGCAAGGCCTCGCGGAACATCGGCTGCTCGGCCACGGTTTCGGCCCGGGCATGGGCCGGGGTGCGGGACAGGTCGGTCAGCCACGGCGGCGTCAGGCCCCAGCGTGCCCGGGCCAATTCGCGCTGGCCCTCGGCGCCGGCCCGCAGGATCAGCACCGAATCGTTGGGCGAAATATTCCATTGGGCCTTCTGATCGGCGGGAAAACCGGGCAGGGCCGCGAAGGTGGGGTTCCAGCGAAACAGGGCATAACGTCCACACATGGGGCAACACGACTCTTGATCGAACAAACGGCCGCCAGCCTAACAGACCAGCGTGCCGGGATAGCTGTCCGGTTCATCGCCGGGCAACGGCAGTGCGGCATTGTACGCGGCGATCAACTCCCGGGCGTATTGCGCCTGCTCGTCCTCCACCGCCAGCCCGAGTAATCCATACATCGGCAATTCCCCCGCGCCACCGACCAGATCGCGCCCCACCAAGTGCGCCGTGATTCCTTCGCTGGCAAGCATCCCTTGCAACAACTCGCCCTCCATCAGGTTTTCCAACTCGTAGATTCGCCGCATCGGTGTTGCCCCCGTCAGTCGTCTTCTCTGAAGACCTCGAGATGCCATTCCTCACCATGGACCTGCAACACAAAGGTGATTGGCCGGCAACACACCTGACAATCCTCGATGTAGGTCTGATCGCCGCCGGACAAGTCCAGGGATGTCTCAACGTCCTCCCCACAATAGGGACATTCATAATGAGCGCTTTCCAGCATCGCGGTCTCCCAGGTGACTTGTGCGTATAATCGCCGGTCTATTTGCAGGGCTATTTTTGTCTGGCTTATCTTCCAGACCGTGCCCTGTCGTTTTTTCGTTCGAACCTTTACTTACCCTAGCCGTTTCCAACAAGAGAGCATGATGGGCGAATTCGATGCCATCCGACCTTACGACGATAGCGAAGTCCCAGCGGTGCTGGCACGACTGCTTGGCGACAAGGCGTTTCTAGATATCCTCACCCACTTCCGCTTCCCACGCCTGGCCGGCGCCTTCGGCTGGATGCTCAAACCTCTTATAGCGCAAAGATTGCGCCGTGAGTTCGCCGGTGTGACATCGGTCGCCACGTTGCAGGACAAGGTGGAGTTCTACGTCGACCACACCATCGAGCGCGCCACCGATGGCGTGACCTATACCGGGGTGGAGCAATTCAAGTCCGGCAGTGCGTACCTGTTCATCGCCAACCACCGCGATATCGTGATGGACCCAGCCTTCGTCAACTATGCCGTGTACCACGCCGGCCTGCCGACCCCGCGCATCGCCATTGGCGACAACCTGCTGCAAAAGCCCTTTGTCAGCGACCTGATGCGCCTGAACAAGAGTTTCATCGTGCACCGCTCCATCACCGGGCGGCGGGAAAAAATGGCGGCGTACCAGTTGTTGTCGGCGTACATCAACCATTCGATCCGCAACGACTGCGCCTCGATCTGGATCGCCCAGGCCGAAGGACGGGCCAAGGACGGTGACGACCGAACCGAATCTGCGATCCTCAAGATGTTCCACATGAGCCGCAAGGACGAGCCGTTTGGCGAGGTGATCCAGTCACTGAACCTTACGCCGGTGTCGATCAGCTACGAATATGACCCGTGCGACCAGGCCAAGGCCCGCGAGCTGTACATCCGCGCCACCACCGGCACCTACACCAAGGCCCCGGGCGAGGACGACGTGAGCATCGCCAAGGGCATCACCGGCTACAAGGGTCGGGTCCACGTGAACTTCGCCGCGCCCATCACCGAGCTGTTCGAGGACACCAAGCAATTGGCCCAGGAGATGGACCGGCAGATTCTCGGCGGCTACCGGCTGTTCCCGGTGCACTACCTGGCTTACGCCCAATGGGCCGACGCCGACCCGCAGTTGCAGGTGCCTACGGCGGCCAAGATGTTCGGTGCCGAAGAGCTGGCCAAGGCCGAGCAGGAATGGCAGCGCCGGCTGGACGCTTGCCCGCCGGAACACCGGCCGTTCCTGGTGCTGCAATACGCAACGCCGGTGCGCAATCAGTATCGGGTCAAGGCTGGGTTGGCGCTTTAAAGCCACGACGAGGGAGCTTGCTCCCGCTGGGTTTGTGTAGGAGCTGCCGAAGGCTGCGATCTTTTGATCTTTTGATCTTTTGATCTTTCGCTTGAGATTCAAGTGTCTGGGAAGAGATCGCAGCCTCGTTGCACTCGACAGCTCCTACACAGCTCCTACGGCGCAGCCCAGCGGGAGCTGCCCAGCGGGAGCAAACGCCCTTTCCACGGCTACTGCGTTAGAACTGCGTACTGATCCACGACACCAGCAACGCCAGCGCCAGGCAACCAAAGCCAAACCGGTAGAAAAACCGGTTCATGCGCTGAGTGGCCAGGTCCAGCAGCGCTTCGAAGCGTTCGTTGCCATCGCGACTGCGCGCTTCAAGGCAGGCCCGCGCCCGTTGTTCACGGCGGCGCGTGGCATGCAGCACCCAGCCGCCCGGGCAGGCAAACAGCAACGCGAGCAGGTTGATCAGTTTGGCGGGGTGGGCGGCGAACAACGAAAACAGATGCGACGACATCACGAACCTCAAGCGAAAAAACGGACAGGGCACGTCCGTGACCTACAAACAGGGCGCGGATTCTACCGAAAGCCTGCCCCCCTGCGCCGCTTTTTCCGACCAGTAACGATCCCTTCGCAACGCTGGGTTCTTTTGTGGCGAGGGAGCAAGCCCAGGGTTAATTTCACCCGTCACGGTTTCGTCATCTGATTAGGCCACTCTGTCGCCCTTCAAACCTGCACGGAACCCGTCATGCTGCACGCCGAAAACCAGGACCGCCTCTATCTCATCAGCCCAAGCGACGAACAGCAGAACCTCGTCGACAGCCTGTCCTTCAACGTGCAGGACCGACATTGGCTGGTGTATTGCGCCCTGGGCGGCCATCAACATGCCGATCTTCCAGAGACAGACCTGCTGACCGGGATCAGTGTGCTGGAGTTCTATTCCCAGGCAGCCTGAGAATCTCGCCCATAAAAAAAACCTGTGGGAGCAAGCTCCCACAGGGTTTATGAGGCCTTGTTACTTACTCAGCCAGCACCTGGCCAATGGTCGGGTCCTTGAACAGCCGGGTCAGGGCATCGCTCAACACATCGCTGACCAGCTTGGTGTTGGTGTCCTGGTTAGGTGCCATGCCGAAGCGCTGGTCCAGGGACGCACCGTAACGGCCGCTGTAGCGACGGTTGGCGTTCTGCACGTCGGAGCGGAAGGTCGCGCCGATGGTCGCTTCGGTCACGTACATGCCTTCCTTGGGCGACTGGTACTTGAGCTCGGCCAGGGTCACCGTCAGTTGCGGTGCATTCAACGCATTGGCGGTCGGCGTGAAGCCCAGCAAACGCACGGCGGCTTCAGCCTGGGCCTGCAGCTTGGGCAGGATCTGCGCGCCCTGCACCGTGATCACACTGGTTTCCGGATACAGCCCGCCACGGGTGCCGAGCGTCGGCGACGGACGACCGTCCACCACCCGCACCACCACCGGCTGGCCACGACCCACAGGCGCCAGCTGGGCGTTGAGCTTGGGCTCCGGGTTAAGTTGTTGCGGGCTGTGGGCGCAGCCGACGAGGGTCAGACTGGTCACAGCGATCAAACCGAACAACAGGCGTTGCAACATGCTCTTCTCTCCAGAATCGGGCACAAACAGGCCGGCAGTATAGCGGTGCGCCATCGCCGTGAACTAGCGTCGCACGATGAATACTGAAATGTCTGACACGGGCCGTGATTGCCGGTTCCTGTCACCCCATTGTCACGGTCCTTACACCGGCATGTCATAGCCCGCTGTCAGGCTTATCCCAAGCTCTCTGACCCGGTATCCGATCATGCGCTTCCTTATTTCCCTGTTCACCCCTCGTCCTCATCACCGCAGCTTCGCCTTGCTCGATCGCGACGGCCGTTGCCAGGCGTTCAAGCAGTGCAGCCTGCAACCCATGGGCGAAGGCTGGGTGGAAATCGAAGAGATCCGTCTCAACTGGCTGCACCAGCCACTGCCCGCCAGCGCCCGCGTGCAAGCGCTTCCTGCTCGCGCACGTAACCGGCAGCTGTTGACCATCTGACCGGACGGCTAATAAAAGTCATTAAACACGACCATTTCCCTGCGTTTCTTCGATACAATCTCCCCCCGATTATAAGGACGTCTCCTGATCGGGCCTCGCAACACCGCTGATGCGCTGGTATTGGCACCCCGCAACGCCCACAGAGAGCCGCCCACACAGATCGAGTGAAGCTGGCGTGCTTGCTGTTCCTCCAGGCAAATCACCACTTTTCGCGAATCTGCAGAGCTGTCATTACGCTCGGTCACTGAGCTGTCTGCCTGTTTTGCCTGTCATGTATTACATGAGGCAACCAAACCAGGCGCAGTGCCAGGCTGGGACAGCCCTTTTTTGAGGTTCACGTCTTCAAAAGAGCGTGAAAAAACGGGTTTTCACAACTTCACGAGAGTGTGGCGAGCAAATGAATAGTTTTGCGTCTGAACAAGCACCATTAGCGTCTGAAACAGCCCAACGACACAGGACCGGATATCGCTCAAGAACCGGCGCCTGAAGCCTGTCCGCTACGGATTTGGTTGCACGAACGGATGTCTCGGCCATAAGTCGAATTGCCTGCCCGGCGCTTAAATGAGTTCATATGACTCTTGAGGCCAGGCTGCATGCATCCGCAGTAGGTGCGAAAAATTGCGAAGATTCGGACATGGCGATCCTGGCCATGGATAACTGGGGCGCAACTGACCTGCCCCGCCACTCCTGGCCGCTATGCCGACAATTTGGTGCTGCAGATTTTGGAGACGCGTTAAATGGCGCATAACGAAGCAGTCGATGTAGTTCTGGTAGGGGCCGGCATCATGAGTGCCACCCTGGCCGTACTGCTCAAGGAGCTCGACCCCGCGATCTCGCTGGAAGTCGTCGAGCTGATGGACTCCGGTGCCGCGGAGAGTTCCAACCCGTGGAACAACGCCGGTACCGGCCATGCCGGGCTGTGTGAGCTCAACTACACGCCCCAGGCGGCCGACGGCAATGTCGACATCAAGAAAGCCGTGCATATCAACACCCAGTTCGAGGTGTCGAAGCAGTTCTGGACGTACCTGACCAAAAAAGGCACGTTCGGCTCCTCCAAGTCCTTCATCGCCCCGGTGCCACACCTGAGCTTCGTGCAAGGCGAGAAAGGCGTGTCGTTCCTGAAGAAGCGCTTCGAACTGATGCACCAGCATCACGCCTTCGCCGACATGGAATACACCGAGGACAAGGCGCGGATGGCCGAGTGGATGCCGCTGATGATGCCTGGCCGGCCGGCCGATGAGGTCATCGCCGCCACCCGCGTCATGAACGGTACCGACGTCAACTTCGGCGCCCTGACCAACCAGTTGCTCAAGCACCTGACCAGCGCCCCGGACACTCAGGTCAAATACTGCAAGCGCGTTACCGGCCTCAAGCGCAACGGCAGTGGCTGGACCGTGAGCATCAAGGACGTCAATTCCGGCAGCAGCCGCGATGTCGACGCCAAGTTCGTGTTCCTGGGTGCCGGCGGTGCGGCGTTGCCGTTGCTGCAAGCCTCGGGCATCGAGGAAAGCAAGGGCTTCGGCGGCTTCCCGGTCAGTGGTCAGTGGCTGCGTTGCGACAACCCGGAAGTGGTCAAGCACCACCAGGCCAAGGTCTACAGCCAGGCCGCCGTGGGCTCGCCGCCGATGTCGGTGCCGCACCTGGACACCCGTGTGGTCGATGGCAAGAAATCCCTGCTGTTCGGGCCGTACGCCGGTTTCACCACCAAGTTCCTCAAACATGGCTCGATCATGGACCTGCCGCTGTCGGTACGTGCCGGCAACATCGGCCCGATGCTGGCCGTGGCCCGGGACAACATGGACCTGACCAAGTACCTGATCAGCGAAGTGATGCAGTCCATGGAGCAGCGCCTGGAATCCCTGCGTCGCTTCTACCCCGAGGCGAAAGCCGAGGACTGGCGCCTGGAAGTGGCCGGCCAGCGGGTGCAGATCATCAAGAAAGACCCGAAGAAAGGTGGCGTCCTGCAGTTCGGCACCGAACTGGTGGCGGCCAAGGACGGCAGCCTCGCCGCCCTGCTCGGCGCATCGCCGGGTGCTTCGGTGACCGTGTCGATCATGCTGGAACTGATCGAGCGCTGCTTCCCGGACAAAGCCAAGGGCGAGTGGGCTACCAAGCTCGCAGAGATCTTCCCGGCCCGGGAAAAAGTGCTGGAAACCGACGCGGCGCTGTATCGCAAGATCAATGCGCAGAACAACATCGCGCTGGAGCTGGTTGAAGAAAGCAGCGAGACCCAAAGCTACGCTTGATTTGATCGCATAAAAAAACGCCCCGTTCTCCATGAGAGCGGGGCGTTTTTGTTTAAAGGATCGCAGGCTTCGCGATCTCCTGCAGGAGCTGGCGAAGCCTGCGATCTTTTGATCTAACCGCGAGCCTTGTTGACCAGCTCGATGTAATCCTCGGCATTACGCTGGTCGCGAACCAGCGCGACGAAATCGTTGCCGTGCTCATCCTTGCCATTGAGGTCATGGCCGGCCTCGACGAAGAACGTCAGGAAACGCTCGAAATCGTCGACCCGCAGGCCACGGTAGGCCTTGATCAATTTGTGCAGCGACGGCGACGTGGCATCGACCGGTTCGAAATTGAGGAACAGCTTGATCTGTTCATCGCCAATCTCGTCGCCAATCACTTGTTTCTTGTCTTTACGCATTGCCGGCTCCAGCTCGCACAGTTCACGGGGCGGGCAGTTTACCCCCGGCAGGCCCCGGGGCTCAACGCAGGCGTTCGGCAGCGGTGTGCAGGTCGGCCCAGATATGGCCGTTGGCGTAAGTGAGAAACTGAACATAGACCGTGTTGTTGCGCAGCAGATCGATGACCACCCGGTACTGGGCCTGTGGATAAGACAGCGTCAAGGTCTTGCTTGCCTCGTCGAAGACCGGTTTCTTCAGGCTTTTGCTTTCGCCGTCGAAGTTAAGGATCACCTGGCTGAGGGTCGCACCCTTGTTCATCGGCTTGCCCTTGAGGCGGACCAGCAGCGGCGAAGTGACCGGAATCGGTTGCTGGTTGGACTGACGCTGGTTACCCAGCACCACCGAATACTCGGTCACTTGCAGCAACTGCTGCTGTTCAGGCTGCTCCTGGTGCGCCACCAGGTCATCAGGCGGCAGGAACTGGCTGTGCATCGGCGCAGCCAAGGCCGCCAAGGACAGGCTGGAGATCAACAGCAAAGTGGCGCAGCGGATCAATACACGCATGACAAGCTCCAGGGTCTTGGCCGGGCACTCTAGCATGAGCCCAAGCGGTAAAAATAACGATCCAGATCAATACATCCGCGCAACGAGCACGGCATACTCAAAGAGCCATCAGCCCCGGTCTACCGACGCATGATCGTTCCCACGCTCCTGCGTGGGAATGCATCCAGTGACGCTCCGCGTCACATGGGACGCGAAGCGTCCAGGGCGGCATTCCCACGCGGAGCGTGGGAACGATCTGTACAGGGCCAGTGCAGCCCCCCTTGCGAGGAGTATTCATGTCATTCTCCGCCCCACCGTTGTTTGCCGCCTGGCGTCAGGCCTGGCGCGCCGGTTACACCCTTGAACGCCTGCGTGGCGACCTGGTGGCCGGGCTGACCGTCGGCATCATCGCCATCCCACTGGCCATGGCCTTGGCGATTGCCGTTGGCGTGCCACCGCAACATGGCTTGTACACGGTGCTGGTGGCCGCCCCCTTGATCGCCCTCACCGGCGGCTCGCGCTTCAACGTCAGCGGGCCGACCGCGGCGTTCGTGGTGATCCTGCTGCCCATCACCCAACAGTACGGCCTGGGCGGCCTGTTGTTGTGCACCATGCTCGCTGGTCTGATCTTGATCACCCTGGGCCTGATGCGCGCCGGACGGCTGATCCAATACATCCCCTACCCGGTGATCCTCGGCTTTACCGCCGGGATCGGCGTGGTCATCGCCACCTTGCAACTCAAGGATCTGCTGGGGCTGACCACCATCGGGCAAGCCAAGCACTACATCGAACAGTTGGGCGAACTGATCGTGGCACTGCCCAGTGCCCGACTCGGCGATGGCATCATCGGCGTCACGTGCCTGGCGGTGTTGATTGCCTGGCCACGCTGGGTACCGCGGGTTCCCGGACATTTGGTTGCCTTGCTGGTCGGGGCGCTATTGGGACTGGCGCTGGAGCGCGGCGGTTGGCCGGTGGCGACATTGGGTGAGCGTTTCAGCTACGTGGTCGATGGCATCAGCCACCCCGGTATCCCGCCGTTTTTACCGAGCTTTGAGTGGCCATGGAACCTGCCAGATGGCCAGGGGCATCCCTTGACGCTTTCCTATGACCTGATCCGCCAATTGCTGGGCCCGGCCTTCGCCATCGCCATGCTTGGCGCCATCGAATCACTGCTGTGCGCCGTGGTGGCGGATGGCATGACCGGCAGCAAGCACGACCCCAACGCCGAGCTGATCGGCCAAGGACTGGGCAACGTCGTGGCGCCGCTGTTCGGCGGTATCACCGCCACGGCGGCCATCGCCCGCAGCGCGACCAATGTGCGCAGCGGCGCCTCTTCGCCGCTGGCCGCGATCATTCACAGCCTTGTGGTGCTGCTGGCGATGGTGCTGCTGGCGCCCTTGTTCAGCTACCTGCCCATGGCTGCCCTGGCGGCGCTACTGGTGATAGTGGCCTGGAACATGAGCGAAGCCGGACACGTACTGCATACCTTGCGCATCGCCCCGCGCAGCGACGTACTGGTGCTGCTGACCTGCCTTAGCCTGACCGTCCTGTTCGACATGGTCATGGCCGTCGCCGTCGGCCTGCTGCTGGCCGCCGGGCTGTTCATCAAGCGCATGAGCGAACTGACCGACAGCGCCGAACTGCCGCGCCACTTCCACCAGGCCCTGCTGGACATGCCAGAGCATGTGCGCTGCTACGCAATTCGCGGGCCGCTGTTCTTCGGTGCGGCAGAAAAAGCCCTGGACGTGCTGCGCAAGTTCGATCCGGGGGTGCGCGTGGTGGTGGTGGAAATGAGTGCCGTACCCATGCTGGACATGACCGCGCTGGCTGCGTTTGAAAACGTCCTGAAGGATTACCGCAAACAGGGCATCGGCCTGATCCTGGTCGCGACGGCGCCAAGGGTGCGCCTGAAGCTGCGCCGTGCCGGTATTCATCGCGAGCAGCGGCAATTGGCGTATGTGCAGACCCTGGAGCAGGCGCGGGTCAAGAGCGAGCAATGGCTGGCTGCTGGAGGCACAGCTCGTTCCAGCCTTGCCTGATCTTCGGCCAGAGATTGTTCCCGCTTGGCTCTGTAGGAGCTGGCGAAGCCTGCGATCTTTTGATCTTTCGCTTGAGACTCAAGTGGCTGTGGAGAGATCGCAGCCTCGTTGCACTCGACAGCTCCTACAGACCCAGCACGAGCCAGCTCCCGCGCTACGGAGTACTAGTCGAACTGGGCGCGCATCCAGGCGTGGTATTGCGCCACGCCGGCCTCGCCTTCACGGGGCGCCCAGTGGGCCAGTTCGCCCTCGCCCACGGGCCGGTAGGGGCCGGCCTTGCATTCGAACATCAGGCTGTCGGCTTCCAGCACCACCAAACCGTGATACACGCCGGCCGGCAGGTCGACGCCGAGGCTATCGCCACCGGCCTGCAGGATGCGCTTGTCCACCACCGCACCGGCCTCATCGAAAATCAACACCCCCAACCGGCCCTTGAGCACCAGCAAGGTTTCCGCCTTGTCGGCGCTCAGGTGGCGGTGCGGCGGGATATAGGTCGAAGGCTGCAAGCCCACCGCCATGCGGTGGCACGGCTCATCCATCCCGTGGAAGTTATGGTGCTGCCGCCCACGAGGACTGGCCGCAGCTTTTTCGGCCAATTCATCGAACAGTGCATGATCCAGAAAGCTTGGCCGGGTCATCGATTACATTCCCTTGACGGCGAAAATGCCATTGGCGTTGCGCCAGTAACCTTTGTAGTCCATGCCATAGCCAAAGATGTAGCGGTCGATGCACGGCAGCCCGACGAAATCGGCTTTCAAGTCAGGACGGGCCTTGCGGTCATGGTCCTTGTCGATCAGCACGGCGGTGTGCACGGCGCGGGCACCGGCGTGTTTGCAGAAGTCGATGATCGCGCCCAGGGTGTGACCTTCGTCGAGGATGTCGTCGATGATCAGCACGTCGCGGTCGATGAACGAGACTTCCGGCTTGGCTTTCCAGAACAGATCGCCGCCGCTGGTTTCGTTGCGATAACGGGTCGCGTGCAGGTAGGACGCTTCGAGGGGGAAGTTCAGGCAGGTCAGCAGCTTGCCGGAGAAAATCAGCCCGCCGTTCATGACGCAGAACACCACCGGATTGGCATCGGCCAGTTGCTCGTTGATTTGCGCACCGACACGGGCGATGGCCGCTTCGACTTCGGCTTCAGTGTACAGGCAGTCAGCCTCTCGCATGATTTGACGGATATGCTCGAGATCAGCGGACATGTCGCTCTCCAGGGGTAGCGGATCGGAAAAACCGGCAAAGGTACGCACCCCGCCCGGCCAGATCAAGCGTTTGTGGACTAACGTTCTGTATTGTCTATAGGACAACACCCTCGGATAGATTAATCTAGGCCGGTTTTTTTGCCCGCCGCCGGAGCCTTCCCCATGCCCATCCTCGAGATCCGCCACCCGCTGATCAGACACAAACTCGGCCTGATGCGCCGCGCCGACATTAGCACGAAGAACTTCCGTGAACTCGCCCAGGAAGTCGGTGCCCTGCTCACTTACGAGGCCACCAAGGACCTGCCGCTGGAGTCCTATGAGATCGACGGCTGGGCCGGTACGGTCCAGGTGGAGAAAATCGCCGGCAAGAAGATCACCGTGGTGCCGATCCTGCGCGCCGGCATCGGCATGCTCGAGGGCGTGCTGAGCCTGATCCCGGGGGCCAAGGTCAGCGCCGTGGGCGTGGCTCGCAACGAGCAGACCCTGCAGGCGCACACCTACCTGGAAAAACTGGTGCCGGAAATCGACGAGCGCCTGGCGATGATCATCGACCCGATGCTCGCCACCGGCAGCTCCATGGTCGCCACCATCGACCTGTTGAAAAAAGCCGGTTGCCGGGACATCCGCGCCATGGTCCTGGTCGCCGCTCCCGAAGGCATCAAGGCCGTGCAGGATGCCCACCCGGACGTGACCATCTACACCGCGTCCATCGATCAGAAACTCAACGAACACGGCTACATCATCCCGGGCCTGGGCGATGCCGGCGACAAGATCTTCGGCACCAAGCAGAAGGACGCTTGAGCATGCAGGATGAGTTCAACGATCCGCTCTGGCGCCAAGTGCTGTCCGGCGCGCAGATGCTGTTCGTCGCCTTCGGCGCGCTGGTACTGATGCCGCTGATCACCGGGCTGGACCCTAACGTGGCGCTGTTCACGGCCGGCCTGGGAACGATCCTGTTCCAAATCGTCACCGGACGCCAGGTGCCGGTGTTCCTGGCCTCGAGCTTTGCCTTCATCACTCCGATCATCCTCGCCAAGGGCCAGTTCGGCCTGGCCGCGACCATGGGCGGCGTGATGGCGGCAGGTTTCGTCTACACCTTTCTTGGCCTGGCGGTGAAGATCAAGGGCACCGGGTTCATCGACCGACTGCTGCCACCGGTGGTGATTGGTCCGGTGATCATCTCCATCGGCCTGGCCATGGCGCCGATTGCCGCCAACATGGCGATGGGCAAGGCCGGCGACGGTACCGAGCTGATTCATTATCAAACCGCGATGCTGATTTCGATGCCGGCCCTGCTCACCACCCTGATCGTGGCGGTGTTCGGCAAAGGCATTTTCCGCCTGGTGCCGATCATTTCCGGGGTGTTGGTTGGCTTTGCCATGGCATTTTTCTTCGGCGTCGTGGACACCGCGAAAATCGCCGCCGCACCTTGGTTCGCCCTGCCGGCCTTCACCGCACCGGAGTTCAACTGGCAGGCGATCCTGTTCATCGTGCCGGTCGCCCTGGCGCCGGCCATCGAGCACATCGGCGGCGTGATTGCCGTGGGTAGCGTGACCGGTCGCGACTACCTGAAAAAACCCGGTCTGCACCGCACATTGCTCGGTGACGGCATTGCCACCACCGCCGCCGGCCTGTTCGGCGGCCCGCCCAACACCACCTACGCCGAGGTGACCGGCGCGGTGATGCTGACCAAGAACTACAACCCGAAGATCATGACCTGGGCGGCGATCTTTGCCATCAGCCTGGCATTCATCGGCAAGTTCGGTGCGCTGCTGCAAAGCATCCCGGTGCCGGTGATGGGCGGGATCCTGTGCCTGTTGTTCGGTTCGATTGCGGCGGTGGGCATGAACACGCTGATCCGCCACAAGATCGACCTGGGCGAGGCGCGCAACCTGGTGATCGTTTCGGTCACGCTGGTGTTCGGCATCGGCGGTGTACTGGTGGGCACCGGCACTGGGCCGGACGACTTCGGCCTCAAAGGCATCGCGCTGTGCGCAGTGGTGGCGATCGCGTTGAACCTGCTGCTGCCGGGCAATGACGGCTGGAAGCAGAAGCAGGCGGATGAGCCGCTGCTGTAGATTCACCGCCTGCACTATTGTCATCGCGGGCAAGCCTTGCTCCCACAGGTTTTGAGTGGACCATACTTGAATGGTCAAGACAAAATCTGTGGGAGCAAGGCTTGCACGCGATGCTTTTCGAGGTTTACAGAGCTATCGGCGCCCGTTCGCAAAGGGTACTCAACGCCTGCGCCCACTGCGCCTCATCATTGAGGCAAGGCACCAGCACCAACTCTTCTCCCCCCGCCTCGCGGAACTGCTCGCGGCCGCGATCGCCGATTTCCTCCAGGGTTTCAATGCAGTCGGCCACGAACGCCGGGCACATCACCAAGATTTTCTTCACACCGCTTTTAGCCAGCTCTTCCAAGCGCGCCTCGGTATAGGGCTCGATCCACTTGGCCCGCCCCAGTCGCGACTGGAACGACACCGACCACTGGCCGTCCTTGAGTCCCATGCGTTGGGCGAACAGCTCGGCAGTGCGGATGCATTGCGCGCGGTAACAGGTCGCCATGACTTCCGGCGGCGCGTTCTTGCAGCAGTCGGCATCCTTGAAGCAATGAAACCCAGTAGGGTCGAGCTTGGTCAGGTGTCGCTCCGGCAAGCCGTGGAAACTCAACAACAGATGATCGTGCTCCTGCATCAGGTACGGCTTGGCGCTGGCCACCAGGGCGTCGACGTATTCGGGTTGATCGTAGAATGGCTGGAGAATCGAGAACTGCACATCGAGCTTCTTTTCCCGCACGACCCGCTTGGCCTCCTCGATCACCGTGGTCACGGTGCTGTCGGCGAACTGCGGGTACAACGGTGCCAACGTGATCTTCTTGTGACCCTGGCTCGCCAGCCGCACCAATGCCGATTCAATGGACGGCTCGCCATAACGCATTGCCAGCTCTACCGGGCCCCGGGTCCACTGCGCGGTCATGGCCTGTTGCAGCCGGCGGCTGAGCACCACCAACGGCGAACCCTCCTCCCACCAGATCGAGGCGTAGGCATGGGCCGACTGCTCGGGGCGCTTGATCAGGATCAGCGACACCAGCAAGCGCCGCACCGGCCATGGCAGGTCGATGACATACGGATCCATCAGGAATTGATTGAGGTAGCGGCGCACATCGGCCACCGAAGTGGAGGCAGGCGAACCCAGATTCACCAGAAGCAACGCGTGATCGGTCATGCAACGTCCTATTTCAAAGGCGGCTGGACAAGTCTTCCAGGGCCGCAGGCAAATCAGTGAAGCGGAATGTGAAACCCGCCGCCTGCAATCGGGCCGGCGTGGCGCGCTGGCCGCCGAGCAACAGCAATGACAACTCCCCCAGCGCGACTTTCAACGCAAGTTCCGGCATCGGCACCACGGCTGGCCGATGCAATACATGCCCCAGGGCCTTGGCAAAATCGCGGTTGCGCACTGGGTTCGGAGCGCACGCATTATAAGGACCGCTGGCATCAAAGCGGTGCAGAAGAAAATCAATCAGGGCGATTTGATCGTCAATATGAATCCACGGCATCCACTGCCGACCATTGCCGATACGCCCGCCCAGCGCCAGTTTGAACGGCAGCAGCAGCCGCGACAAAAAGCCGCCCTCGGCAGACAGGACCAGGCCGGTACGAACCAGCACCACGCGTATGCCCAACGCCTCGGCCCGTTGCGCGGTTTCTTCCCAGGCGATACACAACTGGCTGGCGAAATCTTCACTCACCGGCCCCGACTCCTCGGTCAACTCACGCTCGCCACCGTCGCCATACCAGCCCACCGCGGAACCGGAAATCAATACCTGCGGTTTCTGCTCGCAACGCTCCAGCCACGCCAGCAAAACTTCCGTCAACGTGATGCGACTACTCCACAACAACATCTTGCGCTTGTGGCTCCAGGGGCGGTCGGCAATCGGCGCTCCCGCGAGGTTGACCACCGCGTCCACCGGTTCGACAATTTCATCGAGCCTGGCAACGCCTCGCACATCTGCGCCACAGATTTTCGTCACCTCTTCGGGTCGGCGACTCCATACCGTCAAGCGATGTCCCTGCCCCAACCAGAGGCGGCAGAGCTGACGTCCGATCAAACCAGTACCGCCGGTCAGCAATATGTGCATGAGATGTTCCTCGAATCGCGTTTTACCCGGCCCATTAGTCTATTTTTATAAGCAGGGATTTTTCGTATCGGACAGGGTCTGTGTTTAACAATAGGACAACCTGTCCAAACGCGAACGGTAAAACTTATACCAAAAACCCGAATTGTACAGGTTTAAACGACGGCGTAGTCTGTACAGAAAGGTAAACGAGGCCCTCATGACTGTACCTATCGCAATCATCGGCACCGGCATCGCCGGACTTTCAGCCGCCCAGGCCCTGACGGAGGCCGGGCATATCGTTCAACTCTTCGATAAAAGCCACGGCAGCGGCGGACGCATGTCGAGCAAACGCAGCGACGCCGGCGCATTGGACATGGGCGCGCAATACTTCACCGCCCGCGATCGCCGCTTTGTCACCGAAGTCCAGCGCTGGCAAACCAACGGCTGGGCGGCGGAATGGAACCCGCAACTCTACAACTTCCAGAACGGACAACTGAGCCCATCGCCGGACGAACAGACCCGCTGGGTCGGCACGCCGCGGATGAGCGCTATCACCCGTGCCCTGCTCGACAAGTTGCAGGTGCAGTTTTCCTGCCGGATCACCGAGGTGTACCGCGGCCAGGAACACTGGCACTTGCAGGACGCGGAAGGTTTCACCCACGGCCCCTTCGGCCAGGTGGTGATCGCCACGCCCGCGCCCCAGGCCACCGCATTGCTGGCGGCCGTACCGAAGCTGGCCGCAGTGGCCGCTGGCGTGAAGATGGACCCGACCTGGGCCGTGGCGCTGGCCTTCGAAACACCGCTGGATACGCCCATGGAAGGCTGCTTCCTACAGGACAGCCCCCTGGACTGGCTGGCGCGCAACCGCAGCAAGCCGGGACGCGACAACACGCTCGACACCTGGATACTGCACGCCACCAGCGACTGGAGCCGGCAACACATCGATCTGTCCAAGGAAGCCGTGATCGAACACCTGCACGGCGCCTTCGCCGAACTGCTGCACAGCGCGATGCCCGCACCGAGCTTCAGCGTGGCCCATCGCTGGCTCTACGCCCGCCCCGCCGGCAACCACGAATGGGGCGCCTTGGCCGATGCCGACCTGGGCCTGTACGTGTGCGGCGACTGGTGCCTGTCCGGCCGGGTCGAAGGCGCATGGCTCAGCGGCCAGGAGGCTGCACGCCGCCTGCATGCAAGCCTGCAGTAAAGCGCGTCATCCATCGCTATCCGCTGCTGTCGAAAGAGACAGCAGCCTGCCTGCGACACAGATTGACGTCGCCTCGCCACACAAATCCGGTTGACTTGTGCACGTTCGGACCTATGATGAAAATATTGTACAGAAATACAAAACTGTACAAGATTTAGCAATCAGAGGTCGCCTATGCCCAGCTCAGCCATCGCCAAACCCAGAATCGCCATCAGCGCCTGCCTGATGGGTGCTGAAGTTCGCTTTAATGGCGGGCATAAGCAATCGCAATTGTGCAGCCGCACCCTCGTCGACTATTTCGATTTCGTGCCGGTGTGCCCCGAAGTCGCCATCGGCCTGGGTATCCCCCGGGAGCCGATTCGCCTGGTGGGCGACCCCGAACATCCCGAGGCGCTCGGCACTGTGAATCGCGACCTCAACGTGACCCGACCACTGGCCGACTACGGGCGGCAAATGGCCGGGGAACTGGATGACATCTGCGGCTACATCTTCATGCAGAAATCGCCGTCCTGCGGACTGGAGCGGGTCAAGGTCTACGACCACAACGGCGTGACCCAGGACAGCGGCGGCCGCGGCATCTATGCCCAGGCCTTTTGCGAACGCCATCCCGACCTGCCGGTGGAGGAAGACGGGCGTCTCAACGACCCGGTGCTGCGCGAGAACTTCCTGACCCGGGTATTTGCCTATGCCGCCTGGCAATCCTTGCGTCGCCAAGGCTTGACCCGTCGTGACCTGATCGAATTCCACTCGCGCTACAAATATCTGCTGATGGCCCACAACCCGCTGCAATACAAGGCCCTGGGCAATTTGCTGGGCAACATGGGCAAGGCCGACCCCAATGAGTTGGGCCCACGCTACTTCAGCGCATTGATGGCCGCCTTGAAGAAATGCGCCACCCGCCGCACCCACACCAACGTGCTGCAACACCTGAGCGGTTACCTCAAGCGCGCCATCGACGCCGAGGACAAACAGGAAGTACAGCATCTGATCGGGCAATATCGCCTCGGCATCGTGCCCCTGGTGGTGCCACTGACACTGCTCAAGCATCACTTGCGCCAGCATCCCGATCCTTACCTGGCGCAGCAGGTCTACCTGCAACCGCACCCGGAAAACCTCAGCTTGCGAAACGCTATTTGATGAAGAGCGAACCCGACTCCAGCGCCAGCGAAGACCTGGGGGCCGACTTTGCCAAGGCCTTGGCGCAAGGCTGGCTGCCCATACGCGAGGTCGCCCGGCAAACCGGTGTCAACGCCGTCACGTTGCGAGCCTGGGAGCGCCGTTACGGCCTGATCGTGCCGCACCGCACGCCCAAGGGGCACCGGCTGTTCAATGCCGAGCATGTGCAACGGATCCTCAGCATTCTCACCTGGATCGACCGTGGCGTTGCGGTGAGCAAGATCAAGCCTTTGCTGGACACACCGCAGCCACCGACCGAACCCACGCAGGTGCCGGAGAATGACTGGCAGCGTCAGCGCCACGCCCTGGTGCTGGCGGTGACGCAACTGGCCGAGCGCCAGATCGATGACCTGGTCAACCAGGCGATGGCGCTGTACCCACCCTGGACCGTGTGCGAGCAGTTGCTCTTGCCGTTGCTGGCCGAGCTGCACCAGCGCTGGCAAGGCCAGTTCGGCGCGCAGCTGGAACGGGTCTTCCTGTACTCGTGGCTGCGCAGCAAGTTCGGCAGCCGGATCTACCACAACAACCGTCAGTTGCGCGGCGCGCCACTGTTGCTGGTCAATCATTCGGACTCGCCCCAGGAGCCGCACCTGTGGCTCACCGCCTGGCTGGCCAGCAGCGCCGACTGCCCGGTGGAAGTGTTCGACAGCCCGCTACCGGCCGGCGAACTGGCCCTGGCGGTCGAGCGCCTCAAGGCCCGTGGCATCCTGCTGTATTCCAGTCACGCCCTCAACCTGTCCCAACTGCCCAGGCTGCTGGGTGGAATCGATTGCCCGATCGTCATTGCCGGCCCGGCCGCGTCGATCCACCACGCCAGGTTATCCACGGGCGTGTCGATGATTGACGTGTCCTGGGCCGAAGACCCGTTATCGGCTCACCGCGAACTGAGTCGCCGAGAACTCCTTTAGATGGAAGACAGCATGCAACTGATCTGGCTGCGCAGCGACTTGCGCCTGCACGACAACACCGCCCTCGCGGCGGCCGCAGCCCAAGGCCCCTGCGTGGCGGTGTACCTGACCAGCCCCGAACAATGGCGCGCCCATGACGACGCACCGTGCAAGATCGATTTCTGGCTGCGCAACCTCAGCGCGTTGAGTGCGGCCCTGGCCGAATTGAACATCCCACTGCTGATCCGCGCCGCTGCGCATTGGCACCAGGCCCCGCAGGTACTGCTCAAGCTGTGTCGCGAACTGAACGTCGGTGCCGTGCATGTCAACGAAGAGTACGGCCTGAATGAAACGCGACGCGACGCCGAAGTCGCCCGCGCGTTGAGTGACCAGCGCATCGAATTTCACAGCCACCTCGATCAATTGCTGTTCAGGCCCGGCAGCGTGCTGACCAAGACCGGCAATTATTTCCAAGTGTTCAGTCAGTTCCGCAAGGTCTGCTACAGCCGCCTGCACTTTTCATTGCCGAGCCTGGTCGCCACACCGGCCCGGCAGGCCCCCACCGGCATAGCCCGCGACCCGGTGCCGACACAAATCGATGGATTCGCCCCGCCCAGCGAAGCGCTACGCGCCCTCTGGCCTGCCGGGGAAACCGAAGCCCGTCGGCGCCTGGACACCTTTGTCGACCAGCACATCGACGACTACCAAGGCGAACGGGACTTTCCCGCCAGGCCCGGCACCAGCCAGCTCTCGGCCTATCTGGTGGCTGGGGTGGTGTCACCGCGTCAGTGCCTGCACGCCGCGCTGCAAGCCAACCAAGGTGAATTCGAAAGCGGAAGTGCCGGCGTTGTGACCTGGATCAATGAATTGCTCTGGCGTGAGTTCTATAAACATATTCTAGTGGGCTATCCACGCGTGTCGCGCCATCGTGCGTTTCGCCCAGAAACCGAGGCGCTGCCATGGCGCAAGGCCCCCGCAGAATTGGAAGCCTGGAAGCAAGCACGCACCGGCCTGCCGATTATCGATGCAGCCATGCGTCAATTACTGGAGACCGGTTGGATGCACAACCGCTTGCGGATGGTCGTAGCCATGTTCCTGACCAAGAACCTGTTGATCGATTGGCGCGAAGGCGAGCGCTTTTTCATGCAGCACCTGATCGATGGCGACCTGGCCGCCAACAATGGCGGCTGGCAGTGGAGCGCCTCCACCGGCACCGACTCCGCCCCCTGGTTCCGCATCTTCAACCCGTTGAGCCAGTCGGAAAAATTCGACCGCGAGGGCCTGTTCATCAAACGCTGGTTACCTGAACTGAACGATCTGGAGAAGCAACAGGTCCATAGCCCAAATACCCAGGGCGGCTTGTTTGGCGCCGCGGATTATCCGGCACCGATTGTCGACTTGAAGCAATCCAGGGCGCGTGCGCTGGCAGCGTTCAGAAACCTGCCAGCGCGACAGGGCGCAGCCGTTGAAGGAATGGGCGATTAGCGAACATGAAATTACCAGCCCGCGGGATGCATTGTTTATCCGATAACATATAGTCTTACTAGTCGTACGGACTCTACTGAAAAGCTACGTATCAGTGCGCTGTCCAATCGAAAGGAGTAGGGAATGGGTCTAAGACTGCCACGGCGCTATTGGCTCACCGGGGCTGGCAACGGAATCGGCGCTTCGTTGGCTGAAGCGATACTGCAGACAGGTGCATACCTGGCCGTCAGTTCGCGCTCGACCCGATCATGCGAAACCCTTTCGGTACGTTATCCAGGACAAGTGCTGAGCGTGCCCGGCAATTTGACCGACAGCCAGGCCGTGCGCGAGATTGGCGAACAGATCGCCCGGCAATGGGGCGCCCTGGATCAGGTGATCGTCAATGCCGGGACGGCTGAGTACGTTGACGGGCAGCCGACTGATCACACATTGATCGAGCATATCGTGCGCAGCAATCTGCTGGCCGCCAGTTTCTGCCTCGAAGTGGCCATGCCCTTGTTGCGCGCCGGGACCGAAGCTCACCTGGTGGGTATTGCCAGCCCGGCGACTTACCTGCCGCCTTCGCAAACCGAAGCGGGTGGCGGCGGGATGCGTCATCTGTTCGAATCGGCTCGGGCAGACTTGGCGTGCGCGGGTGTCGATGTGACGTTGGTACACCCAGGCTTCGACGGCCCATTGCTGGGGCCTGACGATTGCGTCCAAACCCCGATTCACTGGTCGGCGGACGAAACAGCGCGGCATGTACTGGATCAGTTGGTCGAGCGTCCGCGGGAAGTCGCGCTTCCCATTGCGTCCATGACCGCACTCTGGCCTTTGCCTTCGTCGACCGAAAGCCTGCCAACCGGTATCGGCTCATGCCAGGCGAAAAACGGCTATCCGATCAAGGGACAACCCTGAGCCGCCGATTGCCTTACACTGCGCGCCATGAAAACTATCCCCGTCCATGAAATCCCGGCACCGGCCGTCACGTGTTCGACGTGCGCGGCGTGCTGCTGCCAGTTGGAAGTGATGCTGATCACCGACACCGGGGTCCCGGAGCGCTTTATCGACACGGACGACTGGGGGGGAGAGGTGATGCTGCGGCTGGATGACGGTTGGTGCGCGGCCCTGGATCGCGACAGCATGATGTGCACCATCTACGAAAAGCGTCCACTGATCTGCCGGGAGTTCGAGATGGGCGCACCGGAGTGCCTGGAAGAACGCCAAGGGATTGCGACGGCGTATCGATAAAGGAATGGTCTGATCTACTGTGGGAGCGAGCTTGCTCGCGATAGCGGTGAGTCAGACAACTTTATCTTGGCTGGTCTATCGCTATCGCGAGCAAGCTCGCTCCCACTGTTCTCAAACTGTTTTGTTACAGCGGCATCGTGTAGTGCAGCGAGTAGCTTTCTACACCGTCGTTGGTCGACTTGATGCCAGCGTTGGAGTAATGAGTGGCGCGAATGCCCACTTCATGTCCACCGTTGAAGCGCAGGCCGAAGCCGATACGATCTTCAAATTGGAAAGCCGTACCGAGCTTGTTGTCTTCCACTTCGGTATTGGCAAACAACGCCACACCGACACCCGCCTCGATGTAAGGCTTCACGTTCTGACCGGAAAATTCATACACAAACACAGGCGAAAACGACAGGCTGTGATTGCTGGATGTCTCGTCCCCCTCCCAATAGGTGTAGGCGCCGCTCCAATAGCCGGTCAGGCGACCGACATCACTTTGCAGCCAACTCTTGTCCCAGTCGAACTGCATGCCCAGGCGATAGGTCATGGTCGAGTCACTGGTCTGGCCAACCCCAAATTCCACACCCGCTGCTTGTGCAGTGTAAGTGTGCCCCAACAATGCGGCCGCAAGCGCGGAAAAGCAGAATAAGCGCTTCATTAGAAACATCCTTTTCGAACAGACTAGTTGATTTTGTTACAAACACCCAAAGCTATAGAAATCCGCGCTAAAACAGAAGTTCAGCCCGTTTCACACGGTTTTCACATTCTTTTTTATAGATCGAAGCTTCGCACAACGCCGGACGAATGCCATAGCGTCGGTAGGATTTTTCTTAAATGTATCGGGTCTGCACTCGTCCAGAAATACGTTTCGCCGGCAGGCCCCTCAGCCAGCAGCCCTCGCTCGGCCAAGAGGCGCTGAAGTTGCCGGGCCACGGCGGCACCGGTATCGATCAGGCTGATGTGTTGCGGAATCATCCGCGCGAGCAACGGTTTGAGGAACGGATAGTGCGTGCACCCCAGGATCAACGTATCGCAGCCGGCTGCCAGCAAGGGGTCGACGTAATGCTGCAGCAATTGATACAAGGCTGGACTGTGCAAATCACCCGTTTCGATCAGTTCAACCAGTCCCGGGCACGGTTGCGTGATGACTCGCACATCGGTGGCGAAGCGGTCGAGCAAAGCGGCGAACTTGGCGCTCTGCAAGGTGCCGGTGGTGGCGAGCACGCCGACGATACCGCTGCGGGTCGCGGCAGCCGCCGGCTTGACCGCCGGCTCCATCCCGACGATGGGCCAATGGGGAAAATCACGGCGTAGATCGGCAACGGCAGCAACCGTTGCGGTGTTGCAAGCGACAACCAGCGCCTTGGCGCCCTGGCCCAGGAGAAAGTCGGCAATGATCGAGCAGCGTTGTCGGATGTATTCCGGGGTCTTCTCGCCGTAAGGAATATGCCCACAGTCGGCGACATACAACAGCGACTCATTGGGCAGCAGCTGGCGAATTTCCCCCAGCACCGACAACCCGCCGACACCCGAGTCAAGCACACCGACCGGTGCTTCACTCATGCTGGCCACCGCAGACGCTGCAACCTGGGTCGCGCTTGACCCGCAGTTCACGGAAACGCGTGCCCAGGGCATCGATCAACAGCAGGCGCCCCACCAGCGGCTCACCGAAACCGGCCAGCAACTTCAGGGCTTCAAGGGCTTGCAGGCTGCCCACCAATCCCACCAGCGGTCCGATCACACCGGCCTCGCTGCAGGTCAGCTCGGCTTCGCTGCCGTGGCCATAAAGGCAGTGGTAGCAAGGGCTTTCGGGACGGCGTGGGTCGAACACCGACAACTGCCCTTCCAGGCGAATCGCCGCGCCGCTGACCAGCGGTTTACCCGCCGCGACACAGGCCGCGTTCACCGCCTCGCGGGTCGAGAAATTGTCGGAGCAGTCGAGCACCACATCCACCGCTGCGACTGCCGCGGCCAGGCTGTCTTCGTCCATGGCCGCCCGGTGAGGCACCAGCCGAACCTCGGGGTTGATCGCCCCAAGGCGTCGCATCGCCGAATCGACCTTGCTCAGGCCGACGCTGTCGGTGTCATGGATGATCTGGCGTTGCAGGTTGGTCAGGTCGACGGTGTCGAAATCCGCCAGGTGCATCTCACCCACGCCAGCGGCGGCCAAGTACAACGCCACCGGGGCCCCAAGACCGCCAAGGCCGATGATCAGCACGCGGCTTTGCTTGAGACGCAATTGGCCGTCGATGTCGACGTGCTGCAACAGAATCTGCCGGCTGTAGCGCAACAATTCCTGATCGTTCAGCACGGCAGGCACCCCAGGCTGATGCGCTCATGACCGCCCAAGTCCTTGCGGCTGTGGACTTCGACAAAGCCTTGGGTGCGCAGCAAATCGCGCACCGCTTCGGCCTGATCGTAACCGTGCTCGAGCATCAGCCAACCACCCGGTTCGAGGTGAGTCGGTGCCTGGGCAATGATCTGGCGCAAATCATCGAGCCCGTCCGGCCCGGCAACCAGGGCACTGGCTGGCTCGAAGCGCACGTCGCCCTCGATCAGGTGCGGATCGCTGGCCGCAATGTACGGCGGGTTGCTGATGATCAACTCGAAACGCGTGTCTTGCAGCGCACTGAACCAATGGCTGCTCAGCACCGTGACGTTGTGCAGGTCCAGGCGCTGGCGATTGCGTTCGGCCAGGGCCACGGCCTCCAGCACCCGGTCGACCGCCGTGACTTTCCAGGCCGGGCGCTCGCTGGCCAGTGCCAGGGCAATCGCGCCGCTGCCGGTGCCCAGGTCCAGGACCCGGGCCGGTGTGGCCGGCAACAAAGCCAGCGCGGTTTCCACCAGTAGCTCGGTGTCGGGACGCGGGATCAAGGTATGGGGCGCGACTTCCAGGTCGAGTTTCCAGAAGCCCTGTTGTCCGAGGATGTACGCCACCGGCTCGCCGGAGCGACGACGCCGCAGGTATTCGGAGAACAGCAACGCTGCCTCACTGGGTACGATCCGCTCGGGCCAGGTGTGCAGGAAGCTGCGGGACTTGCCCAAGGCTGCGGCCAGCAACAACTCGGCGTCCAGCCGTGCCGTGGGCGAATCCGGCAACTCGGCCGCGCGTAACAGACTGGCGATGATGGTCATTTTTTCACCTGTGCTTACTCGCCAATCGCAGCCAACTGGTCGGCCTGGTATTCGGCCAGCAACGGCTCAATCACCGCATCGACACCACCGGCAAGGATCTCGTCCAGGGAATACAGGGTCAGGTTGACGCGATGGTCGGTGACCCGGCCCTGGGCGAAGTTGTAGGTACGGATCCGCTCGGAACGATCACCCGAGCCCACCAGCAATTTGCGTTCGCTGGCGATGGCATTGGCGGCGGCGCTGGTCTGCTGGTCGTTGAGCTTGGCCGACAACCAGGCCATGGCCCGCGCGCGGTTCTTGTGCTGGGAACGCTCTTCCTGGCACTCGACCACGATGCCCGAGGGCAAGTGCGTGATGCGGATCGCCGAGTCAGTCTTGTTGACGTGCTGGCCGCCCGCGCCGGAGGAACGATAAGTGTCGACCCGCAGGTCCGCCGGATTGATCTCGATGGCTTCCTGCTCGTCCGGCTCGGGCAATACCGCCACGGTGCAGGCCGAGGTGTGGATGCGCCCTTGGGATTCGGTGGCCGGCACGCGTTGCACGCGATGGGCGCCGGATTCGAATTTCAGCTTGCCGTAGACATTATCGCCTTCGACCCGGGCGATGACTTCTTTATAGCCGCCGTGTTCGCCTTCGTTCTCCGAGAGGATCTCCACTCGCCAACCACGACGTTCGGCGTAACGCGAATACATGCGAAACAGGTCGCCGGAAAAAATCGCCGCCTCATCGCCGCCGGTACCGGCACGGATCTCAAGAAACACATTGCGCCCGTCATTCGGGTCCTTGGGCAGCAGCATGCGTTGCAGGCTGCTTTCCAGTTCAACCAGTTGATCCTTGGCTTCGCGGACTTCCTCCACGGCCATTTCGCGCATGTCCGGGTCGCTGTCCTTGAGCAGCGCCTGGGCGCCTTCAAGGTCGCCCTGCACTTTTAGCAACTGTTTATAGGTGGCGACAATCGGCTCGACTTCCGCGTATTCCTTGGAATAGGTGCGGAATTTGTTCTGGTCGGAAATGACTTCGCCGTCGCCCAGCAAGGCGGTCAGTTCTTCGAAACGGTCCTGGAGGATGTCCAGCTTGTTGAGCAGTGACGCTTTCATTGCGGTTTTTTATCCGAAAAGCTATCCGGTGAGCCCTCACCGAGGGCGAAGAGTTCCTGGGCCATGGCCAGCGCATCGAGGCGGCCTTCGGCGGTCAGCTTCTTGAGCTGGACACTGGGGGCATGGAGCAATTTGTTGGTCAGGCCGCGGGCCAGTTGTACCAGCACCTCTTCGGCATTGCCGCCGTTGGCCAGCAGGCGCTGGGCCTTTTGCAGCTCCTCGTCGCGCAGGCGTTCGCTCTGCTGACGATACGCCTTGAGCACATCCACCGCCGCCAGCTCGCGCAGGCGCACCATGAAGTCGTCGGCGCCGACGCTAATCATCTCTTCGGCCGCCTGGGCCGCGCCCTGTCGGCTCTTGAGATTCTCGGCGACCACCTCGTGCAGATCGTCGACGCTGTAGAGATACACGTCATCCAGCTCGCCGACTTCTGGCTCGATGTCCCGGGGAACAGCAATGTCCACCATGAAAATCGGCTTGTGCTTGCGCAGCTTCAGGGCACTTTCCACGGCGCCCTTGCCAAGGATCGGCAACTGGCTGGCGGTGGAACTGATGACGATGTCGCTGTGCACCAGTTCCGCGGGAATGTCCGACAGCAGCACCGCATGGGCGCCGAACTGCTCGGCCAGGGTACTGGCCCGCTCCAGGGTCCGGTTGGCGACGACTATGCGCTTGACCCCCAAGTCGTGGAGATGGCGGGCGACCAGGGTGATGGTCTCGCCAGCGCCGATCAGCAGTGCCTGGCTGCGTTGCAAATCACTGAAAATCTGTTTCGCCAGGCTGACAGCGGCAAACGCCACGGACACCGGGTTCTCGCCGATAGCCGTGTCGGTGCGAACCTGCTTGGCGGCGTTGAACGTCGCCTGGAACAGACGCCCCAGCAGCGGGCCGACGGTGCCGGCCTCGCGGGCCACGGCGTAGGCCGACTTCATCTGGCCGAGAATCTGCGGCTCGCCCAACACCAGCGAATCGAGCCCCGAGGCGACACGCATCATGTGACGAACGGCCGCATCGTCTTCGTGCACATAGGCACTGGCGCGCAGCTCTTCAAGGCTCAGGTTGTGATAGTCGGCCAGCCAGCGCAGGACTGAATCGGCCGAAACGTGATCCTGTTCTATATAAAGCTCGCTGCGATTGCAGGTGGAGAGGATCGCAGCTTCGCGGCTGTCGGTAAGTCGGCAGAGCTGCTGCAAGGCCTCAACCAGCTGCTCAGGCGTAAAGGCCACGCGCTCGCGGACGTCTACTGACGCAGTCTTGTGGTTAATACCGAGTGCAAGGAAGGCCATTCAAGGTCGCTGATAGTGACGTGAAGCCGGCAATTGTCCTACTTCGTCAGATTCAGAACAACCACTCGATCTCTATCGCCCTGCCCGGGGTTGTAAATCGACGGGGCGGTTATGTTTGACCGAAGGCTTGTGTCATGATGATCTGACCGCAGGTTAGTCGTCCTCTTCCTATATGAATAGATCTTCCGCGTTGCTCCTCGCTCTTGCCTTGCTCAGCGGCTGCCAGTCCATGGCCCCCGTTTCGACGGACGGTACGCCGCCGGTCGAAGACAGCGCGCAGGTACCTGAAAAACCCAAGGTCTACGGCTCGTTCAGCGAAGAAACCATCTTCAGCCTGTTGAGCGCCGAACTGGCAGGCCAGCGCAATCGCTTCGACATTGCGCTGGACAACTACGTGACCCAGGCCATCAATACCCAGGACCCGGGGATCTCCGAGCGGGCATTTCGCATCGCCGAATACCTGGGCGCCGACCAGCCGGCGCTGGATACCGCGCTGATCTGGGCCAAGAATGCCCCGGACGACCTCGAAGCACAGCGCGCCGCCGCCGTGCAACTGGCCCGGGCCGGGCGCTACGACGACTCCATGATGTATATGGAGAAGGTCCTGCTGGGCAAAGGCGACACCCATTTCGACTTCCTGGCCCTGTCCGCCGCCGATACCGACCAGGAAACCCGCAACGGCCTGATGAAAAGCTTCGATCGTCTGTTGCAACGCCACCCGAACAACGGCCAGCTGATTTTCGGCAAGGCCCTGCTGCTGCAACAGGATGGTGACACCCAGGGCGCCCTCACCCTTCTGGAAGACAACCCGCCGGAAGCCGGCGAAGTGGCGCCGATCCTGCTGCGCGCACGCCTGCTGCAAGGCTTGAACCGCGGCGACGAAGCGCTGCCGCTGCTGGAAAAAAGCATCAAGAAGTACCCGGACGACAAACGCCTGCGCCTCACCTACGCCCGCATGCTGGTGGAAAACAACCGCATGGACGACGCCAAGGTGGAGTTCTCCAGCCTGGTCCAGCAATACCCGGAAGACGACGAGTTGCGCTATTCCCTGGCGCTGGTCTGCCTGGAAGCCAAGGCCTGGGAAGAGGCCAAGGGTTACCTGGAAGACCTGATCGCCAGGGAAAGCCACGTCGACTCGGCCCACCTGAACCTGGGTCGCATCGCCGAAGAACGCAACGACCCCGAGAGCGCACTGATCGAGTACGCCCAGGTCGGCCCGGGCAACGATTATCTGCCGGCGCAGTTGCGCCAGGCCGATATCCTGATGAGCAATGGCAAGACCGCCGATGCCCAGAGCCGCCTCGCCGTACAACGCGACTCCCAACCGGACTACGGCATCCAGCTGTACCTGATCGAAGCCGAAACCCTGGCGGCCAACAATCAGGGCGACAAGGCCTGGAACGTGCTGCAACAAGCCTTGAAGCAGTACCCGGATGACCTGAACCTGCTTTACACCCGTGCCATGCTGGCGGAGAAACGCAATGACCTGGCCCAGATGGAAAAAGACCTGCGCCTGATCATCCAGCGTGACCCGGACAACGCCATGGCCCTCAACGCCCTGGGCTATACGTTGTCGGATCGCACCACCCGTTATGACGAAGCCAAGCTGCTGATCGAACAGGCCCACCAGATCAATCCGGAAGACCCGGCGGTGCTCGACAGTCTTGGCTGGGTGAATTACCGCCTGGGCAATCTCGACGAAGCCGAACGCCTGTTACGCCAGGCCCTGGAGCGCTTTCCCGACCAGGAAGTCGCCGCTCACCTGGGCGAGGTCCTGTGGGCCAATGGCAAACAACGCGAAGCCCGGCAGATCTGGAGCCGATTCCTCAAGGATCAGCCTGACAGCCCAATCTTGCGCAGCACCATCAAACGCCTGACCGGATCCGAGACTCTTTAAGATTATGTTTTTGCGCCATCTCATCGTTTTCAGCTTCATTGCCCTGCTCGCCGGCTGCGCGGGCTTCGGCGCCCGTGAATCCGTCCAGGGCCAGGGCAACCAGGCCCAATGGCGCGAGCACAAGCAACAACTGAGCGGCCTCGACGGCTGGCAGATCGACGGCAAGATCGGTATCCGCGCCCCGAAAGACTCGGGCAGTGGCACGCTGTTCTGGCTGCAACGCCAGGACTACTACGACATTCGCCTGTCGGGCCCATTGGGTCGCGGTGCGGCCCGCCTGACCGGCCGGCCGGGCCAGGTGTCGCTGGAAGTCGCCAACCAGGGACGCTACGAGGCGCCCACGCCCGAAGCGCTTTTGGAAGAACAACTGGGCTGGAAGCTGCCGGTTTCCCACCTGACCTGGTGGGTTCGCGGGCTGCCGGCACCGGACAGTAAAAGCCGCCTGACCCTCGACGCCGACAGCCGCCTGTCCAACCTGGAACAGGATGACTGGCAGATCGAATACCTCAGCTATGCCCAGCAGAACGGCTATTGGCTGCCCGAACGCATCAAGCTGCATGGCAGCAACCTCGACGTCACGCTGGTGATCAAGCAATGGCAGCCGCGCAAGCTGGGGCAATGACATGAGCGCTGCACGCCTGACCCTGCCCTCCCCGGCCAAGCTCAACCTGATGCTGCACATCCTCGGTCGTCGCCCGGACGGCTACCACGAGTTGCAGACGATTTTTCAGTTCCTGGACTACGGCGACGAAATCACCTTTGCCGTGCGCGACGACGGCGTGATTCGCCTGCACACCGAATTCGAAGGCGTTCCCCACGACAGCAACCTGATCGTCAAGGCCGCGAAAAAACTCCAGGCACAATCCGGTTGTGCGCTGGGCATCGATATCTGGATCGACAAGATCCTGCCCATGGGTGGCGGCATCGGTGGCGGCAGCTCGAATGCGGCCACCACGCTGCTGGGTCTAAACCACTTGTGGCAGCTGGGCTGGGACGCGGATCGCCTGGCCGCCCTGGGCCTGACACTGGGCGCCGACGTGCCGGTTTTCGTGCGTGGCCACGCCGCTTTCGCCGAGGGCGTAGGGGAAAAACTCACCCCGGTGGACCCCGAAGAACCCTGGTACTTGGTGCTGGTGCCGCAAGTCTCTGTAAGTACAGCAGAAATTTTTTCAGATCCACTGTTGACACGTAACTCTCCTCCCATTAAAGTGCGCCCCGTTCCCAAGGGAAACAGTCGAAATGACTGCTTACCGGTGGTAGCAAGGCGTTATCCAGATGTTCGTAACGCTTTGAATTTGTTAGGTAAATTTACCGAAGCAAAACTCACCGGAACTGGAAGTTGTGTGTTTGGGGGCTTCCCAAGCAAAGCTGAAGCTGATAAAGTCTCGGCCCTTCTGACAGAGACCCTTACAGGGTTTGTAGCAAAAGGAAGCAACGTTTCGATGTTGCATCGCAAGCTGCAAGACCTGCTCTAAAGGAATCGAGTGCTGGGCACTCGCAGCAACAGATACAGGGGCGTCGCCAAGCGGTAAGGCAGCAGGTTTTGATCCTGCCATGCGTTGGTTCGAATCCAGCCGCCCCTGCCATTTTCCTATACTCATCCAGGTATACCCTCAGCCTTCAGGTACTGCGCGTGTCCAAGATGATGGTCTTTACGGGGAACGCCAACCCCGATCTGGCTCGGCGTGTCGTACGTCAGCTGCATATCCCTCTCGGTGACATTTCTGTCGGTAAGTTTTCCGACGGCGAAATCACTGCGGAGATCAATGAAAACGTTCGCGGTAAAGACGTCTTCATTATTCAGCCGACTTGCGCTCCGACCAACGATAACCTGATGGAACTCGTCGTGATGGCTGATGCCTTCCGTCGCTCCTCGGCTACTCGTATCACTGCTGTTATTCCTTACTTTGGTTATGCCCGTCAGGATCGCCGTCCGCGTTCCGCACGTGTGGCAATCAGCGCGAAAGTCGTGGCTGATATGCTGACCGTAGTCGGCATCGACCGTGTCCTCACGGTTGATCTGCATGCTGACCAGATTCAGGGTTTCTTCGATATTCCCGTGGATAACATCTACGGCTCCCCGGTCCTGGTGGATGATATTGAAGATCAGCGCTTCGAAAACCTTATGATCGTGTCCCCGGACATTGGCGGCGTCGTGCGTGCACGGGCGGTTGCCAAATCCCTGGGCGTGGATCTGGGTATCATCGACAAACGCCGTGAGAAAGCCAATCACTCCGAAGTGATGCATATCATCGGCGACGTCGAAGGGCGTACCTGTATTCTGGTCGATGACATGGTCGATACCGCCGGCACCCTGTGCCACGCGGCCAAGGCCCTGAAAGAGCATGGCGCTGCCAAGGTCTTTGCCTACTGCACACACCCTGTGCTGTCGGGTCGAGCGATCGAGAACATTGAAAATTCCGTGCTGGACGAGCTGGTGGTGACCAACACCATCCCGCTGTCCGCTGCAGCACAAGCCTGTGTGCGTATCCGCCAACTGGATATCGCACCGGTTGTTGCCGAAGCGGTTCGCCGCATCAGCAACGAAGAATCGATCAGTGCGATGTTCCGCTAAGGGCCCTGCCCTTCCCAGGACATCTCGTTGACGAAAAGCGCCCCGCCCCGGCATTACCTGTCGGGGCGGGGCTTTTTTGCCCATATCGCCTTAAGCGCTGGTCGCAAGCGCTGGGGTGAATGTGGTTACTTTGGAGATACAACATGAACGAATTTACTCTGAATGCTGAAGTGCGTTCCGACCTGGGGAAAGGTGCGAGCCGCCGCCTGCGTCGTCTCGCAAGCCTGGTTCCAGCTGTAGTCTACGGTGGCGAGAAAGCCCCTGAGTCCATCAGCATGCTGGCCAAAGAAGTTGCCAAACTGCTCGAAAACGAAGCGGCTTACAGCCACATCATCGAGCTGAACATTGGCGGCACCAAGCAAAACGTCGTGATCAAGGCCCTGCAGCGTCACCCGGCCAAAGGCCACGTGATGCACGCCGACTTCGTACGCGTAGTAGCTGGCCAGAAACTGACCGCTATCGTGCCTGTACACTTCGTTGGCGAAGCTGCTCCGATCAAGAAAGGCGGCGAAATTTCGCACGTTGTTTCGGAAATCGAAGTGACCTGCCTGCCGAAAGACCTGCCTGAATTCATCGAAGTCGATCTGGCTGACGCCGAAGTCGGCACGATCATTCACCTGTCCGACCTCAAGGCTCCTAAAGGCGTTGAGTTTGTTGCTCTGGCACACGGCGATGACAAGGCAGTTGCCAACGTCCACGCTCCACGTGTTGCTCCAGAAGCCACTGAAGAAGGCGCTGCAGAGTAATTTCACTCTGTCGCCGGAGTGACCGGAAACATCGCGGACTGGAACGTAGCGAGACAGCGGGCGAGAACGCGAAGTTTACTTAACGGTAAATCCGCCATTATCGTCCACTGTCGCAACACCGCCTGATTGCGACATCGTTATCCACACTCCAGGAAGGGCCCCTATCGTGACTGCCATTAAACTGATCGTTGGCCTGGGAAATCCAGGCGCTGAATACGAACAGACCCGGCATAACGCAGGGGCCCTTTTTGTTGAGCGCATCGCGCACGCACAAGGCGTCAGCCTGGCAGCCGATCGCAAGTATTTCGGCCTGACCGGTCGCTTCTCGCACCAGGGTCAGGATGTTCGCCTGTTGATTCCCACCACCTACATGAACCGCAGCGGCCAGGCCGTGGCGGCATTGGCCGGTTTCTTTCGCATCAAGCCTGAAGAAATCCTGGTGGCCCACGACGAACTCGACCTGCCTCCAGGCGTTGCCAAGCTCAAGCAAGGCGGCGGCCATGGCGGTCACAACGGGTTGCGCGACATCATCGCGCAACTGGGTAATCAGAATACCTTTCACCGCCTGCGGCTCGGCATCGGCCACCCGGGCGTTGCCAGTATGGTTTCAAACTTTGTCCTGGGTCGTGCGCCTCGCGCCGAACAGGAAAAACTCGATGCCAGCATCGACTTTGCCCTCGGCGTGCTGCCGGATATCCTCGCCGGGGAATGGAACCGCGCGATGAAAAACCTGCACAGCCAGAAGGCCTGACACTTATCCGAGGGGAAACACCATGGGATTCAATTGCGGCATCGTCGGCCTGCCTAACGTCGGCAAGTCCACCCTGTTCAACGCCCTGACCAAATCCGGTATCGCGGCTGAGAACTTCCCCTTCTGCACCATCGAGCCGAACACCGGCATCGTGCCGATGCCCGATCCGCGCCTGGAAGCCCTGGCGGCCATCGTGATCCCGGAGCGCGTTCTGCCGACCACCATGGAGTTCGTCGACATCGCCGGCCTGGTGGCCGGGGCCTCGAAAGGTGAAGGCCTGGGCAACAAGTTCCTGGCCAACATCCGCGAAACCGATGCCATCGCCCACGTGGTCCGCTGCTTCGAAGACGAGAACGTGATTCACGTCTCCAACAGCGTCGACCCGAAACGCGATATCGAAATCATCGACCTGGAACTGATCTTCGCCGACCTCGACAGCTGCGAGAAGCAACTGCAGAAAGTCGCTCGCAATGCCAAGGGTGGCGACAAAGACGCCGTCGCCCAGAAAGCCCTGCTCGAGCAGTTGATCGCCCACTTCACCTTGGGCAAGCCGGCACGCAGCCTGATCAAGAACATGGGTGCCGATGAGAAGCAGATCGTTCGTGGCTTCCACCTGCTGACCACCAAGCCGGTCATGTACATTGCCAACGTTGCCGAAGACGGCTTCGAGAACAACCCGCTGCTGGACGTGGTAAAAGCTATCGCCGAAGAAGAAGGCGCGATCGTGGTACCGGTCTGCAACAAGATCGAAGCGGAAATCGCCGAGCTTGAAGACGGCGAAGAGAAGGACATGTTCCTGGAGGCCCTGGGCCTGGAAGAGCCTGGCCTGAATCGCGTGATCCGCGCGGGCTATGAAATGCTCAACCTGCAGACGTACTTCACCGCTGGCGTAAAAGAAGTCCGCGCCTGGACCGTTCGCGTCGGGGCTACCGCGCCACAAGCCGCGGCCGTGATCCATACCGACTTCGAAAAAGGCTTCATCCGCGCCGAAGTCATCGCCTATGACGATTTCATCCAGTACAAGGGTGAAGCCGGTGCCAAGGAAGCCGGTAAATGGCGTCTGGAAGGCAAGGAATACATCGTCAAGGACGGTGATGTGATGCACTTCCGCTTTAACGTCTAAATTGTCGCTGGTGTTGCGGGTGATTGCTTAGGGGTGGTGTGCATATCCATTGCTGCGGTAACGGCCACTTACGGTTCCGCCCTGACGGCGGCTCACTTTTGAGAAGCGCAAAAGTAAGCAAAACGCTCTTGCCCCACCACTYGGTGCCTCGCCTAGGCTCGGCATGCCTGAACGAAGGCATCGCTCCGTGGGCCGCCGCGAAGGGCCATCCATGGCCCAGCGCGGCTAACCCGGCATCCATGCCGGGTTGCCCACTGCGCAATACCTTCGTTCAGCCAKCGTGGTTAACGGGGCGCCCCAGATCAAGATCAAAAGCCAAAGCGAGGCGGCCTTAGAGCCGACCTGGTTCTTGGTGAGACCGCGTTTCCCCTGTGGGAGCGGGCTTGCTCGCGAAAGCGGTGTGTCAGTTTGCGGTGATGTTGGATGTGCCGGCCCCATCGCGAGCCTGCTCGCGAAGGCGATGTCACAGTCGATGAGGATGTTGGATGTGCTGGCCTCATCGCGAGCAGGCTCGCTCCCACAAGGGGTAGTGGTGTACATGAGTTTTGTGGCTGCTGCAGATCCAATGTGGGAGCGAGCTTGCTCGCGATAGCGGTGGCGCAGCTACGTAAATGCTGGATGCGCCGCGCTTTGCTTTGCTTTGCTTTGCTTTGCTTTGCTTTGCTTTGCTTTGCTTTGCTTTGCTTTGCTTTGGCTTTTGATCTTGGGCGCCCCGTTAAACCACGCTGGCCGAACGCAGGCATTGCGCAGTGGGCATCCCGGCATGGATGCCGGGATAGCCGCGCTGGGCCATGGATGGCCCTTCGCGGCGGGCCCACGGAGCAATGCCGGAGTGAGGGTTTGGCGCTTTTCCAAAAGTGACCCGCTGTAAGAGCGGAACCATAAGCCGCCGTTACAAAAAAAACGGATATACACACGATCAAAAAAACCGGGAACCCCATGGCCCTAACCCCCCACCACCCCGTCCCAGCCCTCCCTCAAGAAGGCCTGATCGCCGTGATCGCCCCCGCCGGCCCCGCCCCCCTGGACACGGAAAAAGCCATCCAATGGATGCGCGCAAGGGGCCATGAGCTGCGAATATTCCCCGGCGTCTACGAAAAGAACGATTACCTGGCCGGCACCGACGAGACAAGGCTCAACGACCTGCACACCGCCTTCGCCGACCCGGAAGTCAAAGCCATCATCTGCCTGCGCGGCGGCTACGGCACGCCCCGTCTCCTCGATCGCATCGACTTCGACCTCCTACGCCGCAACCCCAAACCCTTCGTAGGCTACAGCGACATCACCGCCCTGCACCTGGCCATCAGCCGTTACGCAGGCTTCGTGACCTTCCACGGGCCACTGCTCAACGCCGATCTGCTGGGCGACAAGGAACCCCCAACCGTCACCTCGTTCTTCAGCCTGCTGCGTGGACAGTTGAAGGCCGGCAGCACGCTGAACCATCCCGCCGCCTACCCGTTGACTACCGTTGAGCCGGGCATCGCCCACGGACGTCTGCTGGGCGGCAATCTGTCAATGATTGCCGCGACCATGGGCACGCCTTATCAGATCGACGCCGAAGGGGTGATCCTGTTCATCGAAGACGTCAACGAGCCGCTGTACCGCATCGACCGACTGCTGACGCAGCTACGGTTGGCTGGCACGTTGCACCAGCTACGCGGCGTTTTGGTGGGGGATGTGGCCGGGGTCGACGTCGGGGCGTTGAACCGCTTGCTCAAGCAGACCTTCGAGCCATTGCGCATCCCGGTGCTGTCCGGCTGGCGCAGCGGGCACTGCGATCCGAACCTGACCTTGCCCATGGGGGCGTTGGTGACGCTGGATGCGGGGGAGAAGAGGTTGGTGTTGGAGCAGGATGTGGTGGTCAGCTGCTAGATTACTTGTCGCTTGAAAGTCAGCCATCGCGAGCAGGCTCGCTCCCACATTCGACCGTGTTTCCCTGGCGGAATTCAGCCACTGTGGGAGCGAGCCTGCTCGCGATAGCGGTAGCCGCCATACGGCTGACTCAGCGGCTACGCAACGCCTCCAGCAACTGCTGCGTCGGATACCCATCCGCCGGCCAGCCGAACGACTGCTGGGCGCTGCGGATGGCCTTGCGGGTGTTGGCGCCGATGATGCCGTCGGGGTTGCCCGCGTCGTAGTTGTGCTTGCCCAGCAGGGTTTGCAGCTCGATGCGTTCGCTGCGGCTCAGGGGCAGGTCCTCCTTGGGCCACTGGCCGTAGATCAGTCCGCCGTCGGTAAAGCGCTTTGACAACAATCCGACCGCCAAGGCATAGGACGACGAGTTGTTGTACTTGAGGATGGCGCGGAAGTTATCGAAGATCAGGAACGCCGGGCCGCGATGGCCGGCCGGCAGGAGCAGGGACGCCGACAGCTGTTTGTCATCCGGGGTTATTGGCAGGCCACCATATTCTGAAACACCCAGTCGCTCCCATTCAGCAACAGGCTTGCGGATCGTGCCATCGGCCAGCGTGTAGTCGAAGCCCTCTGGGAGATCGACTTCGAACCCCCACGGCTGGCCACGTTGCCAGCCGGAGCTTTGCAGGTAGTGGGCGGTCGAGGCCAGGGCGTCGGTGGAGCTGCCCCAGATGTCGCGGCGACCGTCGCCGTCGAAATCCACCGCATGGGTGTTGTACGTGGTGGGAATGAACTGGGTCTGACCCATGGCGCCGGCCCAGGAGCCGAGCATTTTTTCCGGTGTGATGTCGCCCTGTTGCAGGATTTGCAGCGCGGCGATCAGTTGCGCATGGGCAAAGCCCGGGCGCCGTCCTTCGTAGGCGAGGGTCGCCAGTGAGTTGATCACCGACTTGCTGCCCTGGAACTGGCCGAAGTTGCTCTCCATGCCCCACACCGCCACCAGCGCCTCGCGATCGACGCCATAACGCTGCTCGATGCTTTGCAGGACCTGGGCGTTCTGCTGGATCAGGCTCTTGCCTTTGTTGACCCGCAGTGGCGACAGCGCGCCATCGAGGTATTCCCACACGGGACGGGTGAATTCCGGCTGGCTGCGATCGGCCTTGATCACGCTCATGTCCGGGCTGACGCCGATGAACGCACGGTCGAACAGGTCGCCACGGATCCCGGCGGCCAGGGCCTCTTTGCGAAACCCGGCCTGCCATTGCGCGAAGGTCTGGGTGGGCGCAATGGCCAGGTCTTCACCGGTCGGCACCAGAGGCGGCACGATGGCCGGAGCGGTCACGGCGGGGGCTGTCTGGAGCGGTTGGGCGTCGGCGGCAGTAGGTTTTTCGGCGCAGGCGACAAGCAGGGCAACGCTTGCGGCAACAATCATTTGGCGCAGTGGCCAACGATGGGAAAGACAGAAGGGCATGCACGGGTCCAGAAATACAAATCAGGTGCTGACCTTAACATGCGAAAGGGGCGTAGGGCTTGTCCTGGTGTTTCAAGCGGCCAGAAAGCAAGAAGCCTCCCAGTTGTCAGACTGGAAGGCTTCGCGGCGGTAGCTGCCTTTGCCCTTGGCGGGTCGTTCCTGGCGGCTGCGGAACAGGGGCTGGGCGACGATGGACTTGGCCTTGTTGGGGCCATGCTTGGATGGCTTTTTGCTCATGATGGGTACTCTCGTAGGGTGGGTTTTGCGGGGTAAATCATGGGACAGCGCTGGGGCGTTGTCCATAGGGTAAATGGAGGCAATATTTGTAGGATCAAGAGCGGAAAAGATCGCAGCCTTCGGCAGCTCCTACAATGGAATGCATATCTCTGTAGGAGCTGCCGAAGGCTGCGATCTTTTATTCAGCTGGCAGAGTCAACCGCTGTCCAGCCATCAACAGCGACAAGCGACTGAGGCTCATCCACGGCGAGCCGGCGGCCTGGCCCTTGATCTGCGCATCGATGCGCTGGGCCTCGAGCAGCAATTGCGCCCAGCGTGACGCGGAATAGCGTTGCAGGGCCTTGCTCATCAGCGGTTTGCGCTTGTCCCAGACGGGCGGGCGAGCCTGGCTGAAGGCTTTGTCCAGCGGTACGCCCTGGCTGTATTGCAGGGACAGGTTGGCCAGCAGGCGCAATTCCCGGGCCAGGGCCCAGAGGATCACCGGCGGTTCGACGCCTTCGCCCCGCAGGCCTTCAAGCATGCGCAGGGCATGGGCGGCTTCACCGTTGAGGATCGCATCGGTCAGCCCGAAGACATCGAAGCGCGCACTGTCGGCCACGGCAGCCTGCACCGTTTCCACGGTGATCTGCCCACCTTCGGCCATCAGCTTGAGCTTTTCGATTTCCTGGGCGGCGGCCAGCAGGTTGCCTTCGACCCGGGCGGCAATCAGCTCCACTGCGTCCTGGCTGGCCGATAGACCGGCTTGGGACAGGCGCTGGCGGATCCAGCTAGGCAACTGGCTGACATCCACCGGCCAGATCTGCACGAACTGGGTCTGCTGGCCTTCGACCAGGGCCTTGCCCCATTTGGTCTTCTGCGCGCTGCCGTCGAGTTTCGGCAGGCTGATGAGCAGTACCGTGTCCTCGGCCGGGCGTGAGCAATATTCGATCAGCGCAGCGGCGCCCTTGTCCCCAGGTTTGCCAGACGGCAAACGCAGCTCCAGCAGGCGTTTTTCGGCGAACAACGACATGCTCGCTCCGGCCTGCAGCAGCGTACCCCAGTCGAAACTGGCGTCGGCGGCGAAGACTTGGCGCTCGTCGAAGCCTTGCTGGCGGGCGGCGGAGCGGATGGCGTCGGCGGCTTCCTGGCACAGCAGTGGGTCATCGCCACTGATGATGTAGACCGGCGCGAGGGCGCCTTGCAGGTGTTTGCCGAGTTGGGCGGGCGCGAGCTTCATAAGAAGAGGCGAGCGGGGCGCCGGAGCGCCCCGCAAGGCTTATTCAGCCGGGATCTGCATCGGCGACTGCTGCGGGGTTTCCGCTTCAGCCTTGCGTGCCGCTTCCAGCGCATCGGCTTCGGCCTTGGCACGGGCGTTGGCGGTCTGTTGCAGCTGTTCCAGCTGGGTCGGGCTCAGCTGTTGCAGGCGCAGCATCATGCGCTGTACGAGGTCGCGCCGCATTTCGCCACGCACTTCGGTGGACTCCTGGTCGGAACCGGTGATGTTGTTGCCATCGTGCAGGTAGACCTTCTGCACCTGGAGCTTGTCGTCCAGCAGCAACAGGTCGTTCTGGCCGCGGATCTCATAGCTCAGCACGTTGTTCAGTTCGTACTCGGCGGAACGACCGGCACCGGCATAGCTCAGGCTGCGCTGGCTTTGCTGTTCACGGGTCAGTACCAGCTTGTATGGGGCCCCGGTGTAGACTTTCACACCGCTGTTTTCCAGGGTGTCGCGCAGCGCCTTGACGGTGTCGCCAAAGGCGTCCCGCGCGCTGAGGTCCAGTTCCTTGATCGCCAGCTCGGTGGTGCCGGTGCCGCGCAGTTGGAAGCCGCAGGCGCTCAACAGGACCGCCAGGCCCACTACCAGCAGATTACGTTTGATCATCTTGTTGCTCCCCTTGAACCCTATGGGGGTCGACGATGCGACCCCGCAGGTTGTATTCGGCGCCAGGCTCAAGCCTCGCGCCCGATCCAATTAGCTTGCGACGATGTTGACCAGCTTGCCGGGCACGACGATCACTTTGCGAATCGTCAGGCCATCGACAAAGCGCAGCACGTTTTCGTTGGCCCGCGCAGCGGCTTCGACTTCTTCGCGAGTGGCGGCAGCCGGCATTTCGATCTGGCCACGCAGCTTGCCGTTGACCTGGATGACCAGGGTCAGGCTGTCCTGCACCAGCGCGGTTTCGTCCACCACCGGCCAGCGTGCGTCAATCACCGGATCGGCGTGACCCAGTTGATTCCACAGCTCGTGGCTGATGTGTGGGGTGATCGGCGCGAGCAGCAACGTCACGGCTTCCAGGCCTTCGTGAACCAGAGCGCGATCCTGTTCGGTGCCTTGCGCGGCTTTTTCCAGCACGTTCATCAGCGTCATCACCTGGGCGATGGCGGTGTTGAATTTGTGGTTCTGGCCGACGTCATGGCTGGCTTGCTTGATGGCCAGGTGGATCGAGCGGCGAATGGCTTTCTGCTCGTCGTTCAGGCTGGCGACGTCCAGTTTGCCCGGCAGGCCCTGGGTGACGTGGGCTTGCGCCAGGCGCCAGACGCGCTTGAGGAAGCGGTGCGAACCCTCGACGCCCGAATCGGACCACTCTGCGCTCATGTCAGGTGGCGAGGCGAACATCATGAACAGGCGGCAGGTGTCTGCGCCGAACTGGTCGATCATCGACTGTGGGTCGACGCCGTTGTTCTTCGACTTGGCCATTTTCTCGGTGCCGCCGATTTCCACCGGCAGGCCGTCGGCGATCAGCTTGGCGCTGATGACCTTGGCTTTGCTGTCGCGTTCGAGTTCGACGTCGCTCGGGTTGAACCAGGTGTAAGCGCCGTTGGCTTCGCGACGATAGTAAGTCTCGGCGATCACCATGCCTTGGGTCAGCAGGTTCTTGAACGGCTCGTTGGAACTCACCAGGCCTTCGTCACGCATCAGCTTGTGGAAGAAACGCGCGTAGAGCAGGTGAAGAATGGCGTGTTCGATGCCACCGATGTACTGGTCCACTGGCAACCAGTGGTCAGCCGCGGATTTTTCCACCAGGCCGCCTTGATAGTGCGGCGAGGCGTAGCGCGCGTAGTACCAGGACGACTCGACGAAGGTGTCCATGGTGTCGGTTTCACGCTTGGCCGGTGCGCCGCATTTCGGGCAGCTGCACTCATAGAACTCGGGCATGCGCGCCAGGGGCGAACCGGCGCCGTCGGGTACGACGTCTTCCGGCAGGACCACGGGCAGTTGATCTTCCGGCACCGGTACGTCGCCGCAGGTATCGCAATGCACGATCGGGATCGGGCAGCCCCAGTAGCGCTGGCGGCTGATGCCCCAGTCCCGCAGGCGGAACTGGGTGCGCGAGGCACCGAGGTTTTTCTTGATCAGGGCGACTTCGATGGCATCGAACGCGCCAGGGAAATCCAGGCCGTTGAACTCACCGGAGTTGATCAGCTCGCCATGTTCGCCATAGGCGTCCTGCCAAGGTTCCGGGGTCTGGTCGCCGGCGCTGGTGCGCACCACGGCTTTGACCGGCAGGTTGTACTTGTGGGCGAATTCGAAATCGCGCTCGTCGTGGGCGGGGACTGCCATCACCGCGCCGTCGCCATAGTGCATCAGCACGTAGTTGGCGACCCACACCGGCAGTTTCTCGCCGGTGAGCGGGTGCTCGACGAACAACGAAGTCGGCAGGCCTTTCTTCTCTTGAGTGGCGACATCGGCTTCGGCGACGCTGCCGCCCTTGCATTCGGCGATGAACGCCTGCAGCTCAGGATTGTTCTGTGCCGCCAGGGTGGCCAGCGGATGCTCGGCGGCCACGGCCACATACGTGGCGCCCATCAGGGTGTCCGGACGGGTGGTGAAGACTTTCAGGGTGCCGGCTTCGCCAATGGAGGCGACGTCGTACGGGAACTGCACTTCCATGCCCCGGGACTTGCCGATCCAGTTGCGCTGCATGGTCTTGACCTGCTCGGGCCAGCCGGTCAGTTCGTCGAGACTCTCCAGGAGTTCATCCGCGTAGGCGGTGATCTTGAAGTAGTACATCGGGATCTCGCGCTTTTCGATCAGCGCGCCGGAGCGCCAGCCGCGACCGTCGATCACTTGCTCGTTGGCCAGTACGGTCTGGTCCACCGGGTCCCAGTTCACGGTGCCGTTCTTGCGGTAGATCACGCCTTTTTCGAACAGGCGGGTGAACAGCCATTGTTCCCAGCGGTAGTAGTCGGGCTTGCAGGTGGTGACCTCGCGGGACCAGTCCACCGCCAGGCCCAGGCTGCGCAGCTGGGTCTTCATGTAGGCGATGTTTTCGTAGGTCCACTTGGCGGGGGCCACGTTGTTCTTCATCGCGGCGTTTTCCGCCGGCATGCCGAAGGCGTCCCAACCCATGGGTTGCAGGACGTTCTTGCCTTGCATGCGCTGGTAGCGGGAGATCACGTCGCCGATGGTGTAGTTGCGCACGTGCCCCATGTGTAGCTTGCCGCTGGGGTAAGGGAACATCGACAGGCAGTAGTACGTCTCCTTGCCTGGCTGTTCACTGACTTCAAAGGACTTTTGCTCGTCCCAGAACGACTGGGCGGCGGCTTCGATTTCACGGGGCTGGTAGTGTTCGTGCATGGCTACTTTTGTACTGAATGGGGTGGCCCAATCCTCTTCGTTGCCATGCTGGACGCAGACGACGCCGAATGCGGCGTTTTCGATGCCCAGCCAAGCTGGAAGTGGAGTTACAGGAAGCGCCGTAGCATACATGACCGCGCTCTGCCGAGGGAAACCCTGATTGCTGCCAAACCACCGCCGAGCCATTGCCGATCATCGGCGATGACCCGTGTTCAGGGCCGTTGGTCGCGGCGCCCTGCCGGTTTGCCCAGCGAAGCTAAGCTTCTCAATGGGGAGTGAGTCTTATCTTCAATGAGGTGAGGGATGGTTGAATCACAACGAAAAGTCGCTACACCTGAGTTGTACGAAAAACTGATCGATCGTCTCGGGGTGGCCCTGGACGCTGCAAGAACCGCCGGTCGCTTGCGTGATGAGCGCCCGGTAGAGCTGGAACTGCGAGGCTTGAGCCCCGCGGAGTTCGAACTGGTCGAGGCTTACCTCGAACAGGTCGGACATCAAACCTCCATCAGTGAGGCCCAGGTACTCAAGCGTCTCGATGCGCCCCGTTCGGCCAAGGTTGTGTGGCTCAAGGACCGGACGCCTGATAAGGATGCTGTAAAGATCCGGTCGCTGCAGTTCAAGTAAAGCCGGATTCACGCGTGTCGCTTTTTTTGGTTCAAGGCTTTTTCGAATCTGTTGTCGCTTTGCGTCAACCCACTTAGGCTTCGGGCATCTATGGAGATGCCCGATGCCGTTTCGCTATTTCATCAAACAACTTTTATTGCCGCCCGGCATTTTTTTGCTGCTGTTGGCGCTCGCCTGGTGGTGGCGCCATTCTCGGCCGCGCCTGGCCCGGCTGTGTTTCGCCGTGGGCCTGGGCGGTTTCTGGTTGATGAGCCTGCCGGTGGTGGTGCAGTGGAGCGCCAAGGCATTGGAGCGTGAGCCGCCGCTGCTGCGCAGTGAATGGGCGACCCTGGCCCAGCGTGCCGACGCCATCGTGGTGCTGGGTTCCGGTCGCGAGCGCGGCGACCTGGCCTGGGGCGCCGACCAGCCTACTGGTGTCGGCCTGGAGCGCCAGCGTTATGCGGCGCGGCTGGCCAAGGCGTCGGGCTTGCCCGTGCTGACCACCGGCGGCTTGCACTACGACACCCCGCCCAGCGAGGCCAAGTTGATGGCCGACTCGATGCTGGAGGATTTCGGCGTCAACGTGCGCTGGCAGGAAGGACGTAGCCGCACCACTTGGGAAAACGCCCAGATGAGCGCCGAGATCCTGCTGCCGGAAGGCATCAAGCGGGTCGTGGTGGTGACCCAGGCCTGGCACATGCCGCGGGCGGTCTGGAGTTTCGAACGCGCGGGATTTGAAGTGGTGCCGGCGCCGGTGGGTTTCCTGGGGCAGGACAATGCCCGGCCACTGGGCGGCTGGATGCCGGAGTTCAAGTCGATCTGGCAATCCGGGCAGTTGATCAATGAGGCGGTGGGGCAGGTGGGGTATGCGTTGTTCTACCGCTAAGTATTGAGGATGTGGGAGAGCTGTGGGAGCAAGGCTTGCCCGCGATGAAGTCGACGCGGTCCTGCCTTGGGAATCAGGGCGCCTGCATCGCGGGCAAGCCTTGCTCCCACAAGAAGCTCTTTGGCCCCAAGGTAGTTCATCGCCGAGGGATCAAACCGTCTTGGCCATCCGGCTCGCCATCAACGCCCAGCCCAGCAGTAACACGCACAAGATGATCAGCGGCCACGAGCGCCATTGCAGGTAGGGCGTCAGGTCGTGCATCGGCACCACTTCGCCGTAGAGAATGCCGCGCTCGAATTGCGGGATCTGTGCGGTGATCTGGCCGAAGGGGTTGATCAGGCCGGTCACGCCGTTGTTGGTGGCGCGGATCATCCAGCGGCCGGCTTCCAGGGCGCGCATCTGGGCCATTTGCAGGTGTTGCAGTGGGCCGATCGAGGTGCCGAACCAGGTGTCGTTGCTGATGGTCAGCAACAGGTCGCTGCGCGCTGACAGGCTGGCGGCAAATTCCGGGTAGACCACTTCATAGCAGATGAACGGCGCGATCTGGTAACCCTTGGCTTGCAGCAACGGCTGGTCGGCCGGACCCCGGGCGAAGTCCGACATGGGCAGGTCGAAGAAGGCGATCAGGCCGCGCAGGATGTCCTGCAGCGGTACGTACTCGCCGAACGGCACGAGTTTTTGCTTCAAGTAAGTACCGTCACCTTCGCCGGTCACGGTGATGCCGTTGTAGTAACGCTTCTCTTGGCGCACCAGTTGGCGAATCGGCACGCCAGTGATCAGCGCCGACTGCCGCTCGGCGGCGAAGCTGCCCATCATGTCCAGGTAACCCTGGGCAGATTCCTTGAGCACCGGTACCGCGGTTTCCGGCCAGATCAACAGGTCGACGCGCTTGGACGCAAAGCTCATGTCGCGGTACAGCGCCAGCTGCGCGTTGAGCTGCTCGGGGTCCCACTTCATGCTTTGTTCGATGTTGCCCTGGATCGCCGCAACGCTCAGCGGGTCCCCCGAAGGGCTGGTCCAAGCGTGGCCCTTGAGTGCCAGGCCGGCCACCCACGGGCCGATCAACAGCACCACGCCCGCGGCGATAAAGCCCTTGCGCCCGGTGCGGATCAACCGGGGCGCGTTGTACAGCAGCGCGGCGGTCAAGGCCAGGGTGAAGGAAATCAGCCACATCCCGCCCAGCGGCGCGAGGCCGGCCAGCGGGCCGTCGAGTTGGCTGTAACCGGAATACAGCCAGGGGAACCCGGTGAGGAACCAGCCGCGGAAGGCTTCCTGGCCCAACCACAGGGCGGCGAACGCCAGGGCATCGGCCAGCGGCGCTTCGTTGCGGCGCAGCCAGCGCGCCCAGAGCCAGGCGGGCAGGGCGAAGAACCAGGCGATGGCGGCGATGAACAGCAGCATTAACAACCCGGCGAGCAGCACCGAGGCGCCACCGAAGTTATGGATGCTGACGTAGATCCAACTGGTGCCGGCACCAAACAGGCCAAAACCGAAACACCAGCCTCGGCCCAGGGCCTGGCGTGGCGAGAGTTCGCGCAGCCCGGCGTAGAACAAGCCAACCGCCAGCAATGCCAGCGGCCAGAGGTCGAACGGCGCCAGGGCCAGGGTGGTGATCGCACCGGCCGCCATGGCCAGCAGGTTACCGGGCCAGCCGGGGCGGGTTATCCAGCGCATTTTTGTCCTTAGCGGGTCTCGCAGGGGTTATCGGCCAATGGGGGACAGGCGCAGCAAGTGAATCCGACGACTGTCGGCATTCAGGATGCGGAAGCGCCAGGAGCCGATTTCCGTGGTTTCGTTGCGCTTGGGCAGGTGCCCGAAAGCACTCATCACCAGGCCGCCGACGGTGTCGAACTCATCGTCGGAGAATTGGCTGTCGAAGAATTCGTTGAAGTTCTCGATCGGCGTCAGGGCCTTGATCAGGAAGTCGCCGCTGGGCAGGGGTTTGATGTAGCTGTCTTCCTCGACGTCGTGCTCGTCCTCGATGTCGCCGACGATCTGCTCGAGCACATCTTCGATGGTCACCAGGCCGGCCACGCCGCCGTATTCGTCGATGACGATGGCCATGTGGTTGTGGTTGGCGCGGAATTCACGCAGCAGCACGTTCAGGCGCTTGGACTCGGGCACGAAGGTGGCCGGGCGCAACAGGTCCTTGATGTTGAAGCTGTCGCCGTTTTCCTGAAGGATCAGCGGTAGCAGGTCCTTGGCCAGCAGCACGCCCATGACGTCGTCATGGCTTTCGCCGACGACCGGGTAGCGCGAGTGAGCGGAGTCGACCACGGCGGGCAAGAATTCGCGAGGGGTCTGGGTCGCCTTGATGCTGACCATCTGCGAGCGCGGGACCATGATGTCCCGGACTTGCAGGTCAGCGACCTGGATGGCGCCTTCGACGATGGCCAGCGCTTCGCTGTCCAGCAGTTTGTTCTGGTGTGCATCGCGCAGCAGCTCCAGCAGCTCCTGGCGGTTTTTCGGCTCATGGGCAAAAGCCTGGGTGAGCTTGCCCAGCCATGACTTCTGCCCGTTGCTCGATCGATCTTCGCTCATAGCGATTACTCTGAATCCTTTGTCGTTACAGGTTGATGTATCAGTGTTCGTCGCCGGCGTAGGGGTCGGGATGACCCAGCTCTGCAAGCAACGTTCGTTCCAGTGCTTCCATTTCTTCGGCTTCGTCATCTTCTATATGGTCGTAACCCAGTAGATGCAAGCAGCCGTGAATAACCAGATGAGCCCAGTGGGCCTCAGGGGGCTTGTCTTGTTCCGCCGCTTCACGCTCCACCACCGGGACGCAGATCACCAGGTCGCCCAGTAGCGGGATGTCGAGCAGTTCGTCGGGTACGTCGGCGGGGAACGACAGCACGTTGGTGGCGTAGTCTTTCTGCCGCCAGGTGTGGTTCAGTTCACGGCCTTCGGGTTCGTCCACCAGGCGGATCGTCAGCTCCGAGTCGGCGCTGCGCTGGCGCAGGGCCAGTTCGCACCATTGGCGGAACTGGGCTTCGCTGGGGGCGGCGTGTTCGCAGGCCACTTGCAGGTCGAGTTCAAGCATTGTGGCGATTGCCTTTGCTTTCGGCCGAGTCTTCATCGGCGCGATTCTCGAAACGCTCGTAGGCTTCGACAATGCGTTGCACCAACGGATGGCGCACGACGTCCTTGGGCATGAAGTGCGTGAAGCTGATGCCCGGCACGTCCTTGAGGACCTGGATCACATGGTTCAGCCCGGACTTGGTGCCGCGGGGCAGGTCGACCTGGGTGATGTCCCCGGTGATGACGGCGGTGGAGCCGAAGCCGATGCGGGTCAGGAACATTTTCATCTGCTCGACCGTGGTGTTCTGGCTTTCGTCGAGGATGATGAAGCTGTTGTTCAACGTCCGACCACGCATGTAGGCCAGCGGCGCGACCTCGATGACCTGGCGCTCGATCAGCTTGGCGACGTATTCGAAGCCGAGCATTTCATACAGCGCGTCATAGAGCGGGCGCAGGTACGGGTCGATCTTCTGGGCCAGGTCGCCGGGCAGGAAGCCGAGTTTTTCACCCGCTTCGACCGCCGGTCGCACCAGCAGGATGCGCCGCACCTGTTCACGTTCCAGCGCATCGACGGCGCAGGCCACGGCCAGGTAGGTCTTGCCGGTACCGGCCGGGCCGATGCCGAAGTTGATGTCGTTGCCCAGGATTTCCTTCACGTAGCGCTGCTGATTCAAGCCGCGAGGGCGAATCATGCCTTTTTTCGTGCGCAGGGCCACGGCAGGTTCCGACGGGGCGTGGTTGTCGAGTTCTTCGACAGCCGACTCCTGCAGGAACAGGTGGACCGTATCCGGCGACAGCTCGCTCCCCTTGGTTTCCCGGTAGAGACGGCGCAGCAGGTTTTCCGCGGAGGTGGTGTGCTTGGGTTCGCCGATCAGTTCGAACTGGTTTCCGCGGTTGCGGATCTCGATGGCCAGGCGCTGTTCGATCAAGCGCAGGTGCTCGTCGAATTGCCCGCACAGATTGGCGAAGCGGCGAGCCTCAAAGGGCTCGAGAATAAAGCGATGTGGTTCGATGGGTGCGTTCAAGGTCGTTTTTAGCCGCCCGGGGGCAATTAAGGTGAAATCAAGGATAACGCCAGTAGGCTGGGTGCGAAAGCTCTTAAACAGGCGAATCTGATCACAGGGCTTGGCACGGCCACTGTGGGAGCAAGACTTGCCCGCGATCAAGGCGCCGCGGTCTTCAGTGAGATTGCGGTGCTTCTATCGCGGGCAAGCCTTGCTCCCACAGGTCTTGCTTGCACAGGCAATAGGGTTTTTGAGCAGGTTACTGGATCAACGAACCGCGCAGGGAGTGCGGTTGCGCGGCGTCGATGTGCACGTCGGCGAACTGGCCGATCAGGGCCGGGGTGTCGCAGCGGAAGTTGACGATGCGATTGTTTTCGGTCCGCCCTTGCAACTCGCCCGGGTCCTTTTTCGAGTAATCGGTCACCAGAATCCGCTGGACGGAGCCGACCATTTGTCGGCTGATCTCGAAACCTTGCTGGTTGAGGCGATGTTGCAAGGCGTTGAGCCGTTCTTTTTTCAGTTCTTCGGGGGTGTCGTCCGCGAGATCAGCCGCTGGGGTGCCAGGACGCTGGCTATAGACGAAGGAATAGGAGAAGTCGAAGCCCACGTCTTCGATCAGCTTCATGGTCTGCTGGAAGTCTTTCTCGGTTTCGCCTGGGAAACCGACGATAAAGTCCGAACTGATACAGATCCCCGGCACTGCCGCACGCAACTTGCGCAGCTTGGATTTGTACTCCAGTGCCGTGTGGTTGCGTTTCATGGCCGCAAGGATCCGGTCGGAGCCCGATTGCACCGGCAGGTGCAGGTGCTTGACCAGTTCGGGGACTTCGGCGTGGGCCTGGATCAGGCTGTCGGAGAACTCCAGCGGATGGGACGTGGTGTAGCGGATGCGGTCGATGCCATCCACTGCCGCCACGACGCGGATCAGTTCGGCGAGGTCCGCCAGGCGCCCGTCATGGGTCAGGCCACGATAGCCGTTGACGTTCTGCCCCAGCAGGGTCACTTCGCGCACGCCGTGTTCCGCCAGGTGGATGATCTCGGCGATCACGTCGTCGAACGGCCGGCTGACTTCTTCGCCGCGGGTGTAGGGCACCACGCAGAACGTGCAGTACTTGCTGCAACCTTCCATCACCGACACGTAGGCACTTGGGCCGTCGATGCGCGGTTCGGGCAGGTGGTCGAATTTTTCGATTTCCGGGAACGAGACGTCCACTTGCGGCAGCTTGGTGCTGCGGGCGGCGTCGATCATCTCCGGCAGGCGGTGCAAGGTCTGCGGGCCAAAGACCACGTCCACGTACGGCGCGCGATCACGAATGGCCGCGCCTTCCTGGCTGGCCACGCAACCGCCCACGGCGATGACCATTTCCGGGTTGGCCAACTTCAGTTCGCGCCAGCGGCCGAGCTGGGAATACACCCGGTCCTGGGCGCGTTCGCGAATCGAGCAGGTGTTAAGCAGGATCACGTCGGCGTCTTCAGCGCGGGCGGTGACTTCCAGGGCCTGGTGTTCACCCAGCAGATCGACCATGCGCGAGCTGTCGTACTCGTTCATCTGGCAACCGTGGGTTTCGATGTAAAGCTTCTTGGCCATGGACGGGATCATCACGTGATTCAAAGAACCGCGCATTATAGGGAACAAGTCCCTGGGTTCCTACCGCTGTGCGAGCAGTGGCTATGCTATAGTTCGCGCCCTCATTTTTACCCGCCGATGTGTTTCGCCAGCCATGACCAAACGTGAAGCTCCAATCTACAAGGTGATTTTCCTCAACCAGGGCCAGGTGTTCGAAATGTACGCCAAGCAGATCTATCAAAGTGATCTGTGGGGTTTCCTGGAAGTGGAAGAATTCGTCTTTGGCGAGCGCACGCAAGTGGTCGTCGATCCGAGCGAGGAAAAGCTCAAGGCGCAGTTCGAAGGCGTGGTGCGCAGCTTCGTGCCGATGCATTCGATCGTGCGCATCGACGAAGTCGAACGCCTGGGCACCCCGAAAATCAGCGAAGCCCGCGGCGCGGTCGGCAATGTGATGCCGTTTCCGATGCCGATGCCTGAGAAGTAGGAAATATTTTTTGTTCCTGCGCCAAGCCCTGTAGGAGCTGGCGAAGCCTGCGATCTTTTGATCTGGATCTGGATCTGGATCTGGATCTTTCGCTCTCGACTCAACTGTCAGTGGAAAGATCGCAGCCTCGTTGCACTCGACAGCTCCTACGCTCCTACGCTCCTACAGGGGGTAGGCTGTGCGATTCAGGGCAGAGGTGAGAAGGGCGTACGCCCATCGGCGTTCTGCAATTCCATCAGGTATTTGCGAAAGATCTGCCCCAGCACCTGGGTTGCCACTTCCAATTCGTCACGGGGCATCTGCTCGGCGACTTCGTCGGCGGTGTCCAGGGCTTCTTCGGCGCCGTTGACCGCGGCCATCTTCAGGACGATATAGGCCTGGACATTGTTGGCCGGCACGCCTTCGCCATGGAAGAACATGCCGCCGAGCTTGAATTGCGCCTGGGCATGGCCTTGCAGTGAGGCTTTTTCGAAGTAGTCGAGGGCTTTTTTGAGGTCGCGCGGCGCAGCCTTGCCTTCGTAGTAGAACTCGCCCAACTCGTATTGTGCTTGTGCATCACCTGCGTCCGCCGCTTTTTGACAGGCGTCGAGTGCCGGTGCGAGATCTTGTGGCTGGGTATTGAGCGTGCAACGGCCCAGCGCCGGGATCAACAACGAGTTACCGCCTGCCTGTGCATTCGCGAGCAGGGGTTGAAGGAGCAACAGGCAGCCCAAGGCAAGGGTGCGGCCGGTGCGGTTCATGGGAATCGACTTACCTCTGAGGGGCGCGCGGACCCTCCGGGGGATCCAATAAGCGCGCATTATGAAATAAGCAGGGCCATCCTTACAAAGTCTTTACTCGTTTTTCTGCTGCGCGGGAATACTAATAGCTGCTTCGGGCATAAATACGTAGGAAAAAGGCGGGAGGTTGTCGGCAATAACTGACGCCAGCTTCAGCCGGCGTCAGTTATCCACAGGCTTATTTCAACGCAGCAAAGGCCCGTTCGGCCGCATCGAGGGTGATCTTCAGCTCGGTCTCGCCATGGGCGATGGAAGTGAAGCCAGCTTCGAATGCGCTCGGCGCCAGGTACACGCCGCCGTCGAGCATCAGGTGGAAGAAGCGCTTGAAGCGGTCGGCGTCGCTGGCCATCACGTCTTCGAAGGTGACGATGTCATCGGCGCCACTGAAATACAGGCCGAACATGCCGCCGGCCTGGGTGGTCACGAACGGAATGCCTGCCGCGTCGGCACGAACCTGCAAGCCGTCGAGCAGGCGGGTGGTGTAGTCGCTCAGTTCGGCGTGGAAGCCCGGGCGGCTGATCAGGCGCAGCGTGGTCAGGCCGGCGGCCATGGCCAGTGGGTTGCCCGACAAGGTGCCGGCCTGGTAGACCGGGCCCAGCGGCGCGATGCACTCCATGATCTTGCGCTTGCCGCCGAAGCAGCCCACCGGCATGCCGCCACCGATGATCTTGCCGAAGGTGCTCAGGTCCGGCGTGACGCCGTAATGGGCCTGGGCGCCGCCGAGGGCTACACGGAAACCGGTCATCACTTCATCGAAAATCAACACCACGCCATGCTGGTCGCACAGGCTGCGCAGGCCCTCGAGGAAACCCGGTGCCGGCGGCACGCAGTTCATGTTGCCGGCCACTGGCTCGACGATGATGCACGCCACTTCCTGGCCGACTTCGCCGAGCAGCTTCTCGACTTCTTCAAGGTCGTTGAACGGCAGGGTCAGGGTGTGTTTGGCGAACGCTGCCGGTACCCCGGCCGAGCTCGGCACGCCCTGGGTCAGTGCGCCGGAGCCGGCCTTGACCAGCAGGCTGTCGGAGTGGCCGTGGTAGCAGCCTTCGAACTTGATGATGCTGTCGCGGCCGGTAAAACCCCGCGCCAGGCGGATCGCGCTCATGGTCGCCTCGGTGCCGGAGCTGACCATGCGCACCATTTCCATCGACGGCACGATCGAGCAGACCAGGTCGGCCATCTCGGTTTCCATCGCGGTCGGAGCGCCGTAGGACAGGCCGTGTACCAGTTGCTTGCGCACCGCATCCAGCACGTCCGGATGGCTGTGGCCGAGGATCATCGGGCCCCAGGAACCGACGTAATCCACATAGCGCTTGTCGTCTTCGTCGGTGACGTACGCGCCTTCGGCGTGCTTGAAGAACAGCGGGGTGCCGCCGACGCTCTTGAACGCACGAACGGGCGAGTTCACGCCGCCGGGGATGTGTTTCTGGGCATTGGCAAACAGGGTTTCGGAACGGGACATGGTTGGGCTCTCGAAAACGGAAAAATGGACTATTTGATCTGCAGCAGCTCGTTGAAGGCGCGGGCGCGGCGCGTCACTTCAGTGGTGCTGTCGGCGCCGAACAGGCCGTGGACCACCGCCAGCAGGTCGACCCCGTGGGCCACCAGCGGGGCGGCGTTGTCCAGGGTGATGCCGCCAATGGCGCACACCGGGATATGCAGTTTGAGGTGCGCCTGTTCGAGCAGTTCAAGGTGTGCGCTGGGGGCGCCGGGCTTGGTGTTGGAATTGAAGAAGCGCCCGAATGCGACATAACTGGCGCCTTCGCTGGCGGCCTGTTCGGCCAGTGCCAGGCTGGCGTGGCAGGTGGCACCGACGATCGCCTTGTGCCCGAGCAGTGCCCGCACTGGCGCCAACGGGCCATCGGTCTGGCCCAGGTGCACACCGACGCCCAGGCGTGCGGCCAGTTCGGCGTCGTCGTTGATGATCAACTGGGTCTTGTAGCGCTCGCACAGGTTGCGCAGTGCTTCGGCTTCCCGCAGGCGGCGGGCCTCGTCGCTGCTTTTATCACGGTATTGCAGCAGGGTGACGCCACCTTCCAGCGCCGCTTCGACATAAGCGAGGAACTTGCCGGCCAGCAATTGGCTATCGGTGATGGCGTAAAGGCCACGTAATTTCATTCCACAGGCCTCCGGTGCTACGAGCAGAAATCCAGCGGCAGGCGACGCGGTACGAACTGGCCTTTGCCCAGTTGTTCGGCATCGCGCAAGGTGCGCCAGGTGTAATCCAGTGCCGTCTTGACGGCGCTGGCGAGCTGTTCGCCCTGGGCCAGCCGACCAGCCAGGGCGCTGGCCAGGGTGCAGCCGGAACCGTGGTAACTGCCGGGCAGGCGCTGGCAGGTAAAGGTTTCGCGCCGGCCATCGCGGCTGTACAGGCGATTATGGACTTCATGTTCGTCGCCGTGACCACCGGTGATCAACAGGTGTTTGACGAAGGGCAGCAGTTTTTCCGCGCACTCGTCGGCGCTGCCCTCGGGCAGTTCGGCGAGGATGCGCGCTTCCGGCAGGTTGGGGGTGGCGATGATTGCCAGGGGCAGCAGGCGCTCGCGCATGGCGTAGCCGACCTCATCCTTGCCCAGGCGCCCGCCACCGCCGGCGCGCAGCACCGGGTCGCAGACCATGGGCAGGTGCGGGTGCGCCTGGAGCAGTTCGACCACCGTGTCGACCATTTCCAGTGAGCCAAGCATCCCCAGCTTGACCGCCGCCACCTGGGCGTCGTTGAGCACGGCATTGGCTTGTGCCAGCACCCACTCTCGGTCGAGCACTCGGAAATCGCTGACGTTGACGGTGTCTTGCACGGTCAATGCGGTAACGGCAGGGGCGGCATGACAACCCTGGGCAAGCAGGGCTTCGATATCTGCCTGCAAACCGGCGCCACCACTGGGGTCGTGGCCGGAGAGACAGAGGACAACGGGGCGAGAGCTGTAGATATTCATGGTGCGCGAGCTTACCACCAAACCTCTTTTATCGGTGGTCGGACTCAGAGGGTTTTATGTTGAGTCGCTTGCGGGTGGATGCTTTTTTGCCCCGTCATTTGCCGACCTGAACAAGGTAACGGCTCTATCTCAATGCTTTGCTCTGAAACGCCCGTTCTAGAGCCTTTGGTAGGAAAAATTTCAATGGTGCAAATTGGCCATCAGCGGCTATGCTAGGGATGGATCCAACTCATAACAGGTAATGCCGGTTTTACGTCTACTCAGGGAATGGGGGGCTTCCTGACTCAACCGGACAGGCCGCGCTGGGGCTTAAATGCGCTATTTGCTAATGTTGTTGCTGTGCTTGTCCCCTTTGGCAAGTGCTCTCGAATTCGATGAATTCACCCAAAACCTGCCCTTGGGCCATGCCCTGCAGGTGTTCGAAGATGCGGGCGGCACGGCCACCATTGACGATGTCCTGGCCCAGGCTGCCGCCGGTGCTTTCAAACCCCACGACCAAGCCACCCTGAACGCCGGTTACTCGCGATCAGCCTTCTGGTTGAAAATCGACCTGCAGTACCGTCCCGGCAATCCGGACGCCCAGCGCACCTGGCTGCTGGAGCTGGCGTACCCGCCGCTGGACCACCTCGATTTGTATTTGCCCGATGCGGCAGGGGCCTATCGCCTGGTTCGCCAGACCGGTGATGCGTTGCCGTTCGCCAGCCGCGAGATCCGCCAGAACAACTACCTGTTCAGCCTGGCTTTCAAGCCCGAACAACAGCAGACCCTCTACCTGCGCCTGCAAAGCCAGGGTTCGATCCAGGCGCCGCTGACGCTGTGGTCGAGCACCGCTTACCTCGAACAACAGCCGGTGCGCTTGTATGTACTGGGGATCATCTATGGCGTGCTGCTGGGGATGCTGGTCTACAACCTGTTCATCTACCTGAGCGTGCGCGATACCAGCTATCTCTATTACATCTTCTACATTGCCTCGTTCGGCCTGTACCAGTTGTCGGTCAACGGTGCCGCCGTGGAGTACTTCTGGCCGGACAACCCCTGGTGGGCCAACGCTGCGACGCCGTTCTTCATCGGCTGCGCGGGCCTGTTTGGCAGCCAGTTCGCCCGCAGTTTCCTGCAGACCGCCCAGCATAGCCGTTGGCTGGACCGCTTGCTGCTGGCGCTGATCGCCTACAGCGCCGTGGTGGTTGGCCTGTCGCTGATGACCAGTTATGCCCTGGCGCTGCGCCTGGCGACGGTGTTGGCGCTGCTGTTCACGGTGGCGATCTTTGCCGCCGGGTTGTTTGCCTGGTGGCGTGGCTTGCGGGTGGCGCGTTATTTCATCATTGCCTGGTCGGCGTTTCTGCTGGGGGGCATCGTCAACACGTTGATGGTGCTCGGTTACCTGCCAAACGTCTTCCTGACCATGTACGCCAGCCAGATCGGCTCGGCCATCGAAGTGGCGCTGTTGTCCCTGGCCCTGGCCGACCGCATCAATGCGATGCGCGAGCAGCAGGCCCAGACCCTGTTGGATGCCGGGCAGAAACTCGAAGTGCTCAACCAGCAACTGGCCCACGGCAACAAGCTCAAGGATGAATTCCTCGCTACCCTGACCCATGAGCTGCGCACGCCGATGAATGGCGTGATCGGTTCTCTGGAGTTGATGGAAACCGTCGAGATGGACGAGGAACTGACCCAGTATCAACAGACCGCCGCCGGTTCGGCGCGGGACATGATGCGCATGGTCAACGGCATCCTCACCCTGACCGAGTTGCAGGCCGGCAAGCTCAAGGTCTATCCGGCACCGTTCAGCCTGCGTGGGGTGGTCGATGCGCTGCAGGTGCAGTTCGGCGCCAATGCGGCGGCCAAGGGCCTGGACTTCAAGGTCGACGTGGCGCCGGGCCTGGCGGACCGCTTGCTCGGCGACAGCGGCAAACTGGCCCAGAGCCTGGAATGCCTGCTGGACAACGCCATCAAGTTCACCCGGGTTGGCGGCCTGGCCCTGCGAGTCAGCGGCAGGCCGACGGCGCTTGATCGGCTGGTGCTGTCCTTTGCCGTCATCGACACCGGAATCGGCTTTACCGACCTGGGGGAAGCGACCTTGTACCAGCGCTTCTTCCAACTCGACGGCTCGATGACCCGCGAATACGGCGGCCTCGGCGTGGGCCTGGCCATCTGCCGGCAACTGGTGGAGCTGCTGGGCGGACGCCTGACCCACACCTCCGAGCCCGGTCGTGGCAGCCGTTTCCAGTTGGACGTGGAGTTTGATGTAGCCTTGCCAGCGGCGGTCCCGACGCCGTTTTCCTTCGGTGGTCGCCAAGGCTCGCGCCTGCCGCAGGATTGCACGGTGCTATTGGCCGATGACAACAGCATCGATCAGTTGGTCATGCGCGGCATGTTGCTCAAGCTCGGTTATCGGGTGCGCACCGCCGACAGTGGCCGCGCCGCGCTGGATCTGCTGCACGGCGAGCGCTTTGATGCGGTGCTGCTCGATTGCCAGTTGCCGCCGCTGGACGGCGTGTCGCTCTGCTGCCAGATCCACACCTTGTCCGGCTGCGAGGAACTGCCGGTGCTGGTGGTCAGCCCGAACGCGGGCCAGGAGTGCTGCCCCTCGGGCGCATTGATCGATTACCTGAGCAAACCGGTGAAATTCGAGGCATTGCAAACGATGCTCCAGCGCCGGGTGCTTTGCCCAAGACAGGGTGAAAGCGCCGACATTTAGGCGCATATGACACTTTGTTCGGCCTGGAGGCGGTGCTTAACTGAATCCCTGGCCGATCGAGGAGCCCTGTCATGAACCTGCACCAGTTCGCTGAAACCCACGACGTCACTAATCAGCCGCCGTCCTTGGATGGCGCCAACCTGTACCGCATCGACCTGCCGCTGCAGCAGTGGTCGCAGCGCTTTGGGGCGGGCTGGGCACAGGCGCGGATCGATGCGTATGGGGCGCTGGCCGGCGGGCCGTTGATGGAAGCGGGCTTCCTGGCCAACCAGAACAAACCGGTGTTCTCCAGCCATGACCGTTACGGCCATCGCATCGACCTGGTGGAATTCCATCCGGCTTATCACCAGTTGATGCGCACTGCCGTCGAGCACGGCCTGCCCAGTTTGCCCTGGGCGCATCCGCAACCCGGCGCGCATGTCGCCCGGGCGTCGATGACCTATCTGCATAGCCAGGCCGAAGCCGGCACCGGCTGCCCCCTGACCATGACTTTCGCCAGCGTGCCGGCGCTGCGCTTGCAGCCGGACCTGGCCGAGCACTGGGTGCCCAAGGTGCTGGCCACCGAGTACGACCCGTGCAACGTCGGCATGGCCCACAAGGCCGGGGTGACCCTGGGCATGGCGATGACCGAAAAGCAGGGCGGCACCGATGTGCGGGCCAACACCACCAAGGCCTATCCAGTGGGCGCCAGCGGCCCGGGCCAGGCCTATGAGCTGGTGGGGCACAAATGGTTCTGTTCGGCGCCGATGTGCGATGCCTTCCTCACCTTGGCCCAGACCGACAAGGGCCTGACCTGTTTCCTGCTGCCGCGCCATCGCCCCGACGACACCCGCAATCAGTTCTACATCCAGCGGTTGAAGAACAAGCTGGGCAACTGTTCCAACGCCTCCAGCGAAGTCGAGTTCCGTGGCGCACTGGCCTGGATGGTCGGTGAGGAAGGGCGGGGCGTGCCGACGATCATCGAGATGGTCGCCATGACCCGTTTCGATTGCATGGTCGGCTCCAGTGCCCTGATGCGCCAGGCGCTGACCCAGGCCAGCCATCACTGCGCGCACCGCAAGGTCGGTGGCAAGTTGTTGAGTGAACAGCCGCTGATGCAAAACGTCCTGGCTGACCTGGCGCTGGAAAGCGAGTCCGCACTGGCCTTGAGCCTGCGCATGGGCCGGGCGCTGGATCACTTGAATGACGAGCATGAGGCCAAGTTCGCCCGGTTGGTGACGGCGGTGGGTAAGTACTGGATCTGCAAGCGCGCCCCCGCGATGATCAATGAAGCCGCCGAATGCATGGGCGGTGCCGGCTACGTCGAAGACAGCATCCTGCCGCGCCTGTACCGCGAAGCGCCGGTCAATTCGACGTGGGAAGGCTCCGGTAACGTGCAATGCCTGGATGTGCTGCGCGCCTTGTCCAAGGAGCCCGGCATGCTGGAGGTATTGTTCAGCGAATTGGGTGATGGCCACGGCGACAAGCGCCTGGCTGGCCACATCCACCAATTGCACGCCGCGTTCAAGGACACCGACGACATCCAGTACCGCGCCCGGCAATTGACCGAAGACATCGCCGTGGGCCTGCAGGCCAAGCTGTTGCTCGAAGCGGGGAACAGCGAGGTCAGCGATGCCTTCGTCGCCAGTCGCCTGGGTTCGGCCGGCCGGGTGTACGGAGCCTTGCCTCGGGGCTTGAATGTCGAGGCGATCGTGACGCGCTCCACCCCACACGGCTTTTAGACACAACACGTACCCCTGTGGGAGCGAGCTTGCTCGCGAATGCATCAGCACATCCAACATTTGTGGTAGCTGACACACCGCTATCGCGAGCAGGCTCGCTCCCACAGTGGATCTGCGGTGAATGAAGATTTTGCGGTCCCCGGCGATCAAGGGTGGGAGCGAGCTTGCTCGCGAATGCATCAGCACATCCAACATTTGTGGTAGCTGACACACCGCTATCGCGAGCAAGCTCGCTCCCACAGGGAATTGATCGAGTCCACTACGCCACTGTTCCCGTCGGGCGGCGATGCAGGCAAGATGAAGGCCTGCAAGTCAGAACACAGGAAGCTGATCGTGACCGAAGCGTTTATTGTCGTTCAAACCGCCGAACAAGCCGTGGATCGTCTGGCGGCCCTGCACGAGCGTGCGACCACCGCGTTGAACCAGGCGCTGATGCGTTATCTCAAGGACCGCGTCGAGCCGGATGCCGAACAGCGTGCGTTGTTTCGCTATCCGGCCTTGCGGCTGACTTATCACTGCCACGGCGAAGTCCCGCAAACCACGCGTGCCTATGCCAAGGTCCAGTTGCCCGGCACCTACAGCGTCACCGTCACCCATCCCGCCGCCTTCCGTAAATACCTGCTGGAACAGCTGGTTCCATTGATGCACGACTTTACCGTCACCGTGGAAGTGGGCGTCAGCGAGCAGAACATTCCGTACCCGTACGTGGTGGAGCAGGGCGACGAACTGGCCGGCTCCGGCGTGACCGCCGCCGTGCTGGCGCGGGTGTTCCCCAGCACCGACCTGTCGGCGGCCACCGATGGCATTGCCGACGGCCTCTATGACTGGGAAAACACCGACCCGCTGCCCCTGGCGCTGTTCGACGCCGCGCGGGTGGATTTTTCCCTGCGCCGGCTGGTGCACTACACCGGCAGCGACTGGCGCCATGTGCAGCCGTGGATCCTGCTGACCAACTACCATCGTTATGTCGACCAGTTCATTGTCCATGGCCTGGAGCAACTGCGCAGCGACCCGCGCTTTGTGCGCATGGTCCTGCCGGGCAACGTGATCATCGACAAGAACATGGAGCACAGCGAAGCATCGGCCATTGCCGCCGGTGTGGTCTGGCACCGCTACCAGATGCCGGCCTATCACCTGCAGACCAATGATGGCCATGGCGTGACCCTGGTGAACATCGGTGTCGGCCCGTCCAACGCCAAGAACATCACCGATCACCTGGCCGTGCTGCGCCCGCATTGCTGGATGATGATCGGCCACTGCGGCGGGCTGCGGCAGTCCCAGACCATTGGCGACTACGTGCTGGCCCACGCCTACATGCGCCGCGATGGCATTCTCGACCGGGTGGTACCGCCGAACATTCCGATTCCGGCCCTGGCCGAAGTGCAGATGGCGCTTCAACAGGCCGCGGCGAACATCACCGGCGAAAAGGGCGATGAGCTGAAAAAGCGCCTGCGCACCGGCACCGTGCTGACTTACGACGACCGCAACTGGGAACTGCGCTGGGCCCAGGAACGTCCGCTGATCAACCTGTCCCGCGCGGTGGCGGTGGACATGGAAAGCGGCACCATCGCTGCCCAGGGTTATCGCCTGCGGGTGCCTTACGGCACGTTGCTTTGTGTTTCGGACAAACCGTTGCACAGCGAAATCAAGCTGCCGGGCTCGGCCAACGCGTTCTATGAGCGAGCGGTCAACCAGCACCTGAAGATCGGCATCGAGGCGTTGGATCTGTTGCGCACCGAACTCAACTCGTTGCATTCGCGCAAGCTGCGCAGCTTCGACGAGCCGCCGTTCCGCTGATGCCCCGTTGAAGGGGATGGTGGTTATTTAACGGTCGGGCCACTAGCATGGTCGGCCCTGACCGTTAGATGTTGTAGTCGCCATGCCCCGTCCTTCACGCCCTGCTTCCCGTCGCCCTGGCGCGAAGCTTCCAGCCTCCGCCCCGCGCCGTGTGGCCAAGGCCCCGCCGGCCGAGCCGAAGCTGATCCTGTTCAACAAACCCTTCGATGTGCTGACGCAATTCAGTGACGGGGAAGGGCGGGCGACGCTCAAGGATTTTATCGACGTACCGGGCATCTACCCGGCCGGACGGCTGGACCGCGACAGCGAAGGCTTGCTGTTGCTGACCAACGATGGGCAGTTGCAGGCGCGTATCGCCGACCCCAAGCACAAGCTGGCCAAGACCTATTGGGTGCAGGTGGAGGGCGAGCCAAGCGCTGAACAGTTGCAGCGTTTGCGCGACGGCGTGGAGTTGAACGACGGCATGACGTTGCCCGCCGAGGCGCGCCAATTGGAAGAACCGCAACTGTGGCCGCGCAACCCGCCGGTGCGTTTTCGTAAAAGCGTGCCCACGAGTTGGCTGGAGCTGGTGATACGCGAGGGGCGCAACCGCCAGGTACGACGCATGACCGCCGCGGTAGGTTTGCCGACCTTGCGCCTGGTGCGGGTCAGGATCGGCGACTGGACGATCGAGGGGCTCGATCAGGGCCAGTGGAAAGAAGTGCCGGCGCGCTTATAACGTCCCGGATTCGATCAGGCCGATCACCACGCTCTTGATGACGAACGCGGCCACACCAAGGCCCAGCACGAAAAACAGGATGAACGAGCCAAAACGTCCTGCCTTGGATTTTTTCGCCAGGTCCCAGACGATGAAACCCATGAAAATGATCAGGATGCTGACCAGGCCGGTCATCATCCACTCTTCGAAAACAGCAGGATCCATCAGGACACTCCGGCGTGGGCGGGGTTGAAAAGGCGCGGCGAGTATAAGGCATGGGGGGCGGGCGCGGGATTGGCCTGCGGCGGTGTGTCGCAGCTATTCATCGCCTCAAGTTCACTGTTGATCGTTCCCACGCTCTGCGTGGGAATGCAGCCCGGGACGCTCTGCGTCCCTCCAAGAGCCGAACGCAGAGCGTCCGGAGAGGCGTTCCCACGCAGAGCGTGGGAACGATCAATGCCACAAAAGCGGTCAGCTGCGCAGATGAGTCAACGGCAGTTCGGTGCTGTTAAGCACCTGGTTCAGCACAAAACTCGAACGCACGCTGGTAACGCCATCAATACGAGTCAGGTGCCCCAGCAGCAGTTTCTGGTAATGGTCCATGTCCGGCACCACGACCTTGAGCTGGTAGTCGGCGTCCATGCCGGTGACCAGGCTGCACTCCAACACTTGCGGCAGGTTGCGGATGGCGGCTTCGAAGTTTTCGAAACGCTCGGGGGTGTGGCGGTCCATGCCGATCAGCACGTAGGCCGTCAGGCTCAGGCCCAGCAGCTTGCGGTCGAGCAGGGCGACCTGGCGGCTGATGTAGCCGTCATCCTCCAACTGCTTGACCCGTCGCGAGCAGGGGGAGGGCGACAGGCCGATGCGTTCGGCCAGTTCCTGGTTGGAGATGCGCGCGTCGCGCTGCAATTCCGCCAGAATGCTCAGGTCGTAACGGTCGAGTTTGCTCATCGGTCGGGCCTTTATCTTGATAATTGCGGCAGATTATCTATCCGAGGTTAAAAATTGCGCAAGTGGTGTTTATTTACGCAATCTTCGCAATCATCTGTCGGCACCTCGGGTTTACTCTTATCACCAAGATCACTGCTCGGACAAACAGTCCAGTGCAGCCCGCCCGATCAGGCCGGCTGCGGTCGCAGTACCCACCGGTACTGGCAGACCCCCGAGCTGCACACTGTCCAGAAGACGGCGTGAGGTGAGCCGACGTCATAAGCGTCGAGCACGGACGAAATTCTCAAGGGGAGGCCGACGGGCCTCCCTTTTTTAATGCCTGCGAAATAAACCCCGTGGCTGATAACCTATCGCAGAACCGGCCTGGGCTTTTCCAGTCTTATTTTCAGGCCCTGAACCGTTGTGAGGAATTTCATGAAGTCGCGCATCTGGCGTTTGGCAGGTGTTGGTCTGTTGTGGGCAAGTGTCAGTGCGCAGGGAATGGCCGACGATCAGCAAAACCGTGGCGGCCCGGACGGCGGTCGTGGGCAGGACGGGCGCGGCGGCGACGGCCAGGGTTACTCGGGCCAGCCGCGGGCGCAGAGCAACGAAATCATTCGGGGCGACAACAGTCGTCAATTCGAGGTCAAGCCACAGCCGCAATACCAGGGCGGCCAGCGCTATGATCGTGGCCCTCAAGACCCCAACGGCCATGGTCAGCCGCAGCCGCAGCCCGGCAACAACCTGCCGATCCAGGGCCGGCCCGACAGCGTGACCCAGACCCGCGAACCGCAACCGGGGTATTACCGCGATGTCCCGCGTCGCAACGACGGTTATCCAAACGGCGGTCCCCGTCCAGGCCATGACAACCGTCCCGAGCAGCATTGGCCCGGTCGGCCGGACGGCCATGGCAACGGCTGGGGCCCGGGGCCGCAGTATCGCCCCGGTTACGTGATCGACCGTTTCCCGGATCGCAACTACCGCGTGCCCTATCGCGGCCAGGATTATTTCTACTCGGGCGGCTACTGGTATCGCCCTCAAGGGCCGCGTTACATCGTGGTCGAGCCACCGCGGGGCATCCGCACCCGTTACCTGCCCGATTACGCCAGGGAAGTGTGGATCGGCAGCTCGCTGTTCTTTCTCGCTGCCGGCGCCTATTACATCTATGAAGCCAATACTCAGGATTACGTTGTGGTCGAGCCGCCCGTGGCCAATCCGCAACCTCAACCCCAGGGCAACAGCTTTGACGTGGTGGCCTATCCGGTCAACGGCCAGTCGCCCGAGCAGGTCAACCAGGATGGCTACGACTGCTATCGCTGGGCCGTGCAGCAGAGCGGTTTCGATCCACGCAACTACACCTACCCTCCGGCACCGGAAGTGGTGCAGACCTATCGCCAGGCCCAGGGCAGTTGCTTGAGCAGTCGTGGATATCAGGTGACGTACTGAGACGCGGTAAAGATCGTGCGGACGCTGCTTTTTGTGGCGAGGGGATTTAGCGAAACGTCGTACCGCCCCGCTGGACTCTGTAGGAGCTGGCGAAGCCTGCGATCTTTTGATCTTGCTCTTTCGCTTTCGCTTTCGATTCAATAGCCAGGGACAAGATCGCAGCCTCGTTGCACTCGACAGCTCCTACAGGGCTCCTCGCCACAAGTTTTGTGTTCGAACCTCGGGGGTATCAGGCGCTGGCCCGCTGCACCACTTCCGACGGATCGGCATGCACCAGCACTTCGGCCTTCGGATAGGCATGGTGGATCGCATCGGCAGCCTGGTCGCTGATGCCGTGGGCCACTGACAGGGTCAGTTCCCCCGGCAACTCCAGGTGCAGTTGCACGAACCAGTGGTTGCCGGAAATCCGCGTACGCAGGTCATGGGCACCGAGCACGCCGGGCACGGCGCAGGCCAGTTCCAGCATGTGCTGGCTGACGTCGGGCGGCAGTTCCTGATCCATCAGCACGGCAAAGCTTTCCCGGGCGATCTGGACGGCGCTCCACAGAATGTAAATGGCGATCCCCAGGCCGAACCAGGCGTCGAGCTGATACCAGCCGAATCCGGCCAGGACCAGTGCCACCAGGATGCTGCCGTTGAGCAACAAGTCGGAGCGATAGTGCAGCGAGTCGGCGCGCACGGCGTTGGAGCCGGTGGCGCGGATGACCCGATGCTGCAACGCCAGCAACGCCAGGGTCAGCCCCAGGGAAAACACGATCACGCCGACACTGAGCCAGGGTGCCTCCACCGGCACCGGGTTTTTCAGCCGCTCGAAAGCCTGCAAGGCAATCAATACCGCACTGCCGCCGATAAACAGCGCCTGGGCCATGCCGGCCAGGGATTCGGCCTTGCCATGACCGTAGCGATGGTCATCGTCGGCGGGGCGCAGCGCGTAGTGCACCGCCAGCAGATTGAGCAGCGAGGTGACGCCGTCCAGTGCCGAGTCGGTCAGGCCGGCAAGCATGCTCACCGAGCCGCTCAGCCACCAGGCCAGGGCCTTGGCGACGACCAGGGTAAGCGCCACGGCCACCGACGCCCGGGTGGCCAGGCGCAGCAGGCGGGCGTGTTCGGTGCTGGTGGTCATGGTGCGGTCGTTCCTTGGGTGGCGTCTGTCATGCGGCGGGCTTGAGGCCGAGGGCAGCCAGTTGTTGCGCGCTGCCCTTGTGCTGGATCAGCCGAGGATCGTCCAGCGGGAAGCTGCGGCCGAGTTCGCGTTCCAGGATCGCCTGCAATACGTGGTTATTGACGGTGCCGTCGGGGTTGATGGCCGGCTTGAGTTTCTCTGGCTCGATCTGGACGCTTTTGCCCGGCTCAAAGTAAATGGCGCCGGTGGCGAAGTCCACGGCGAACGCGATCAGGCCGGGGATGATGTAGAACAGCAGGCCGACGGCGTCGAGCGCGGCAATCGCCGGGTCGATCTTGCCATCGATCTGACCGCGACGGTCCGGGTAGAAGATCGAGCCGCAAGCGCTGAGCTGGGTCAGCAGGGTGGCGACCAGGACGCCACCGATCACGCGAGAGGGAATACGCATAACAATCTCCTGAGCAGATAAGGGCGTTGCTGGTTGGAGTCCAGACCACGCTAAACAGTTCGCCGTTATACTCGGCCCTCTGTTTTGGAGCCAGCATGATTTCTTTGCCGATTGATGAAGTTTTACCCGCCCTGCGTCAAGCCCTGGCGTCGCGCCACGAAGCGGTGCTCGAAGCACCGCCTGGTGCCGGTAAAACCACCCGCGTTCCCTTGGCCTTGCTGCACGAGCCCTGGCTGGCCGGGCAGACCATCCTGATGCTCGAACCCCGGCGCCTGGCGGCACGGGCGGCGGCCGAGCGACTGGCCAGTGAACTGGGGGAAAAGGTCGGTGAAACCGTCGGCTACCGGATTCGCCTCGACAGCAAGGTCGGCCCCAAGACCCGCATTGAAGTGGTCACCGAAGGCATCCTCACCCGGCGCTTGCAGGACGATCCGGCGCTGGAAGGCGTGGGGCTGCTGATTTTCGATGAATTCCATGAGCGCAGTCTTGACGCCGACCTGGCCCTGGCCTTGAGCCTCAACGGTCGGGAGCTGTTTCGCGAAGACCAGCCACTGAAGATCCTGCTGATGTCCGCCACCCTGGAAGGCGAGCGCCTGGCCGGGTTGCTGGACGACGCGCCGATCCTGCGCAGCGAAGGCCGCATGTTCCCGGTGACGGTGCGCTGGGGCCGGCCGTTCCAGCCCGGCGAGTTCATCGAGCCGCGGTTGGTGCAGACCGTATTAGATGCACTGCATGATGAAACCGGCAGCGTCTTGGTGTTCTTGCCCGGGCAGGCCGAGATCCGCCGGGTCCATCAGCAACTGGCCGAGGCCTTGGGCGAGGGTGGCAATGTGTTGCTCTGTCCGCTGCACGGGGAGCTGGACCTCGCTGCCCAGCGCGCCGCCATCGACCCCGCGCCGCCCGGCCAGCGCAAAGTGGTGCTGGCCACCAACATCGCCGAAACCAGCCTGACCATCAACGGTGTACGAGTGGTGATCGACGCCGGACTGGCCCGGGTGCCGCGTTTCGACCCTGGCAGCGGCATGACCCGGCTCGACACCCAGCGCATTTCCCGAGCCAGCGCCACCCAGCGGGCCGGTCGGGCCGGGCGCCTGGAGCCTGGTGTCTGCTACCGGTTGTGGTCCGAAGACCAGCATGAACAATTGGCCGCGTACGGCAGCGCGGAGATTCTGTCGGCGGACCTGGCTGGATTGGCCCTGCAGTTGGGACGCTGGGGCGTGACGCCGCAGCAATTGGTCTGGCTCGACATTCCGCCCACCGCCGCATATGCCCAGGCCCAGGATCTGCTGCAACGCCTGGGCGCGTTGGAGGGCGAGCAACTGACCCGCCACGGCCAGGCCATGGCCGAATTGCCGGCCCACCCGCGTATCGCTCATCTGCTGCTGCGCGGTCAGGCGCTGGGGCTGGCGGACATGGCCTGCAACGTCGCCGCTCTGTTGGGCGAGCGCGATATTCTGCGTGGCGCCGGCGCGGATCTGCACAGTCGCCTGGCCTTGCTGTCCGGCGAAGAACGCGCAGCGCGTGGCGCCCAGGGTGGGGTGCAGCGGGCGCGACAACTGGCTCGGCAATATCGCGGTTACCTGCGGGGCAAGGCCGAAGAAGCGGTGGCCGACCCCGATCATCCGCGCTGGCTCGGTGCGTTGCTGGCGCTGGCCTACCCCGACCGCGTCGCCCAGCAACGCCGGCCCGGCGGCGCCGAATACCGTTTGGCCAATGGCCGTGCGGCGCTGTTTGCCGAGGCTGACAGCCTGATGAAACAAGCGTGGCTGGTGATCGCCGACCTGGGCAGCCGCCAGGGCCAGCGCGAAGAGCGGATCTACCTGGCGACGGAGTTCGACCCGGCGCTGTTCGATTCGGTATTGGCCGAACAAGTGCGCACGGTGGATCAACTGGATTGGGACGAGCGCGAAGGCGTGCTGCGGGCCGAGCGCCAGCGCAAGGTCGGCGAACTGGTGCTCAGCCGCGAACCGTTGACCGGTCTGGATGAGTCAGCCCGTAGCCAGGCCTTGGTGAACCTAGTGCGGCGCAAGGGCCTGGAGTTGTTGCCCTGGACCCCGGAACTGCGGCAATGGCAGGCGCGGGTGGCGCTGCTGCGGCGCCTGGACCTGGACGCCAAGGGCGAGAGCGAGTGGCCGGACGTCAGCGATGGCGCATTGCTGGGCAGCCTAGAGCATTGGTTGATGCCGTATCTGGGCCGCGTCTCGCGCCTGAGCCATTTTGCCAACCTGGATTTGTCGAGCATCGTTCACAACCTATTGCCCTGGCCATTGCCGCAACGCTTGGATGAACTGGCGCCGCACCATTTGAGCGTGCCTTCCGGGTCGTCGATCCGCCTGGACTACAGCGAGCATCCGCCGATCCTGGCAGTGCGCTTGCAGGAACTCTTCGGCCTGGCCGACACCCCGCGCATCGCTGGCGGGCGGCAGGTGGTCAAGCTGCACCTGCTGTCGCCGGCGCGCCGACCGGTGCAGGTCACCCAGGACCTGGCGAACTTCTGGCGCAGCACCTATGCCGAGGTGAAGAAGGACCTCAAGGGGCGCTATCCCAAGCATTACTGGCCGGACGACCCGCTGGTGGCGGAGGCGACGGCGCGGGTCAAGCCGCGTAAGTGAGCTGAGGAAAACTCAGGATATGAAATACATACCCTGTGGGAGCCGAGCTTGCTCGCGATTGCGGTGGATCAGCAGCACGGTCATTGACTGACACACCGCTATCGCGAGCAAGCTCGGCTCCCACAAAGGGCTAAGGCGCTGCCGGCAACAGGAACCGCGCAATCACCGGCAAATGATCGGAGATGCGCAAGGTGTCGTCCTGCCTTACCTGGGCTTCGACCCGTTTGAGGCGCGGACTGTAGAAGAGGTAGTCGACGGTGCGGTCGGGGCCGTTGAGGCCGGGGTCGTTCGGGTAGTGGGTCAGCCAGTGTTCGCGGTCGATGCCGCTGGCCTCGTTGTTGGTGGGGATCATCGGGTATTTGTCCCACAGCAGATGCAGGGGGCTGTCGGCGGAGTAGGGCGTGCGTTGCTCGGTCGGCAGGCGTCGGTACTGGCCCAGGGGCAGCAGGTTGAAGTCGCCGCCGATCAGCCAGGGTGTGCCAGCGGATTCGAATTTATCCAGGGCCTTGGCCACGGCGGTGATTTGTCTGGGCAGGGTTTCGTCCGGCTCGGTGGCCCGTTCCAGGTGGGTGTTGAGCACCGCCAGTTGGCCGCCGCCGCTCAGCGGCAGATAGCTCACCAACAAGGCATTTTTCGGCTGGAACTGACGGCTGATGATATTGGTATCGGCCACCGGCAGTTGTACCCGCTCGGCATGGTCGATGCGGTAGCGACTCAGGGTCGCCAGTTGCCGGCCGACGCTGCCGAATATGTGTGGATCGGGGACGAAATCGGCCTTCCAGTCGAAGGCACTGGTGCCGCACGGATAGAGGTCGGCCAGGCGTTCCTGCAACAGTTTGAGCTGGTCCTGGTAATCGCTGGCCTTGGCGCCCTTGTCCAGTTCCTGGAGCAGCACGACGTCCGGTTGCTCGTCGCGGATGACCCGTGCCACTTCGTCGAGGCTGAAGGCCATGTCTTCCAGGGTCGGGCTTTCATCGTTGCCCTGGGCCAGGTCGTTCCAGAACACGTAGCGTTTGCCGGCGAGGAACTGGACGTTCCAGGTCATCACCTTCAAGGCCTGGCCGGGCACCAGCGGTGCTGCGTTGGCGGTGCAACTGACCGGCAAGGTTTCCCGAGGCTGCGGCCGCCAGGTCAGGCCGTAGATCGACAGGGCGGCCAGGCTGAGGATCAACAGCAGGCCCAGCAAGGTGTAGCGCAGTAGGCGGGTCATGGCTCAGGTTTTTCTGCAATCAGCATGAACATTCGGAACAGCACGACAGTGGTGAACAATTGCAGAAAACTGTGGATGCTGTCGATCAGCAAGCTGACCAAAGGATTTTGCGGCGGCGGATACACCGAGACGCTGGCGCCCTTGAGCAGCCAAAGCGGGACCATCACGGACAGGATGCACAACAGGATTCGCCAGAAATGACCGCGACTCATGCGCAGGCTTTCCTTCATCGCGGCCAGTGGCGCCAAGCCCTTCAATACCAGCAGGTACTCACCGAAAGCCAGGACGACCATCAGCCATAGCCCTGGCAGGAAATACAACGAGATGCCGATCAGGATCAGCAGAGTATTGAGCGCGGTCAGCAAGGCAAAGCGTGGCCACTGGAGGAGGGCGGCGGCGAGCAAATCGCGGGCGCGGGGGGCTTCGCCACGACTGCGGGCATCGAGAAACAGGATCAACGCCGCGGTGTACAGCGGGTACACCAATAGCCCGACGATCACGCTGTAGCCGGAAAAGCCGTCGGCCCCGACGGCGCTGTCCACCCCCTGCTGCAGCACCGCTTCGAGTATCACCAGCGGCAAGCACAACTGGGCGATCCGGCCCAGATGGCGCTTGAAAAAATACAAAGAGTCACGCAGTACTTCTAACGGATTCATGGGTCGGTATCGCAGTTCGAAAAAGCGGTCCGACACTTTACCCATCAGGTGACCGCAGAAACAAACGTAAACATCAGGTAAAGACCATTGAAAGCTTTTCGACGAGCCCCATTACTGGTGGGCACCGGTCTTCAGGACCGGAATGGTTTCTACCCGGCAATCTAATGAGGTCGCCATGAACAGCGAAGAACAAACCCTGATCGATGGACTGTTTTCACGGCTGCAACAGGCCGAAAAGGATTCAGCCCCGCGCGACGTCCAGGCCGAGGCGCGGATCAAGGAACACCTGGCCAGCCAGTCAGCGGCGGGCTATTTCATGACCCAGGCGATCCTGGTGCAGGAGGCCGCGATCAAGCGCCTCGATGAACAGAACAAGCAACTCACCCAGCAAGTCGAGCAATTGCAGGCCGAGCTGCAACGGGCCCGCACCCAGCCATCGGCACCCAGCGGTGGCGGAGGCTTTCTCTCAAGTATTTTTGGTGGCAGTGCCCGGGATTCACGCCCGGCAAGCGCACCGACGTCCAGTGGGGGAGGCTGGCGCGAACCGGCACAGCCGTCCTTCAATGCCCAGCCCCAGCCCCAACAGGGCTTCGGCGCGCCGCCCGGCAATTATGGCGCACCGCAACAGCAGGCCCCGGCAGCGGGCAGCTTCCTCGGCGGCGCCCTGAAAACCGCAGCAGGCGTGGCCGGCGGCGTGATGCTGGCCCAAGGCATCAGCAGCCTGTTCCACAGTAACCAGCAACCCCAGGAAATTGTCGAGGTCATCAAGGAAGAGCCGGCCCAACCGGTCAACGACACCGCCAACAGCGGCGGCAACGGTTGGGGCGATGACCAACGGGTGGCCGATAACGACGGCTATGGTAATGACCCGGGCGGTTTCAGCGACGCGGACTACAGCGACGATTCATCTTCCTTCGGCGACGACGACTCCTTCGTCTGACCTGCCATTCGTCCGGGGCGCCCTGGCGCCTCGGGCCGATTATTCGCGGAACAATCCTTCGGGCTGGCATACTGGGCGACTTTTCGGCCCAGGTGGCCTGTGTGCGTGTGCATCCAAGAGGAAACGCGGTGAAAAAAATTGCAGTGTTCGCCGATGTCCAGAACCTCTACTACACCGTGCGCCAGGCCTACGGTTGCCATTTCAACTACGCCGCGCTGTGGGCTGATGTCAGCAAGCAGGGGCAGATCGTCGAGGCCTATGCCTACGCGATCGATCGCGGTGACAGCAAGCAGCAGCAATTCCAGCAGATCCTGCGCAACCTGGGCTTTGTCGTGAAGCTCAAGCCCTACATCCAGCGCAGCGACGGCTCGGCCAAGGGCGACTGGGACGTGGGCATCACGCTGGACATCATGGACGCCGCCGACCACGTCGACGAAGTGGTGCTGGCCTCCGGCGATGGCGATTTCGACATGTTGCTCGAACGCATTATTCAAAAACACGGCGTACAGGCCGTGGCCTATGGTGTGCCGGGGTTGACCGCCAACTCGCTGATCCGCGCTGCCAGTCGCTATGTGCCCATCGAAGGCGCGTTGTTGCTCAAGAATTGATTTTCACGGAGTTCAAAAGGTTTGGAACGCATCGCAGTCATCGACTTTGAAACCACCGGGATCACCCCGAGCAGTAGTTGCCGGGCCACTGAAATCGCGGTGGTGATGCTCGAGCAAGGCCGGATCGTCGACCGCTACCAGAGCCTGATGAATGCCGGTGTGCGCGTCCCTGCGTTTATCGAGCAACTGACCGGCATCAGCAACGCCATGCTGCGCAGCGCCCCGTCGGCGGAAAAAGTGATGAACGAGGTCAACGAGTTCGTCGGCATCACGCCGCTGCTGGCGCACAACGCTGCGTTCGACCAGAAGTTCTGGGACTTCGAACTGGGGCGAATCAAGCGCACCCGCCTGCAGAATTTTGCCTGCTCACTGTTGCTGGCCCGGCGCCTGATGCCGGCGGCGCCGAACCACAAGCTCGGCACGCTCAACGCTTTCGCCGGCCTGCCCCATACCGGCCAGGCTCACCGGGCCATGGCCGACGCCGAAATGGCCGCCAACCTCACCGCGCACCTGGCCTCGCAATTGCGGCAAAAGCATGGGCTGCGGGAGTTGTCCCATGATCTGCTGTGCAGTTTGCAGAAAGTGCCTGCGGCGAAGATCAATGAGCACCTCAAGCGGCATCGCGGGTTCTAAACACACCGTCGAACCAAAACTGTGGGAGCGAGCTTACTCGCGATAGCGGTGCGTTCGATCGTTCCCATGCTCCGCGTGGGAATGCCTCATCGGACGCTCCGCGTCCGGCTTCGAAGGGACGCGGAGCGTCCCCAGCTGCGTTCCCACGCAGAGCGTGGGAACGATCAAACTGTGGGCGATCAGTGTTATTTCCCGTTGCCTTCCAACTGCCCCAACGGCACGCGCTTTTCAATGGCGCTGGACAGCACGATCGAGGTCTTGCTGAAGCCGAACTTGGCGATGCGGTTGATCAGCTCTTCCAGCTCGGGCATCGAACCGACCGCCGCTTGCATGATCACGCACGGGTCGCCGGTGACCCGGTGGCATTCGGTCAGTTGTGGGATCTTGCACAGTTCGTCGTAGGTCTTCTGGTTGCCGTGCTGGTTCATCCGCAGTTCGATGACGCACTGCACCGGCAGACCGATCTTTGCCATGTCGACTTTGGCTTGATAACCGGTGATGACGCCGCTGGCTTCCAGTTTGCTGACCCGCTCGGCCACGGCGGGGGCTGACAGGTTCACTTTGCGGGCCAGTTCAGCGTAGGACGCACGACCGTTTTCCAACAGGGCGCTGAGCAGCATGCGGTCGTATTTGTCCACGGTTTGGCTTCCTGTTGGCGTGACTTTCGAAAACACGATTTATAGCGCTGATCTCCGTGTTTTGAAAAGTGTATGGCTCGGATAAACAGGTTTTGTAACTTATTTTCCGTCTGCCGCCTTTCTAGAATAACGTCTCTCATTGTCCTGACTTCGAGCCGACCATGCCTGGCCCACGCCGTTTTCCCTTGCCATTGATTGCTGCCTTTTTTGCCTTGTACGTCATCTGGGGTTCGACCTACCTGGTGATTCGCATCGGTGTGGAGCATTGGCCGCCGCTGTTGCTGGCCGGGATTCGTTTTGTGCTGGCCGGTTCGCTGATGTATGGCTTCCTGCGCTGGCGCGGGGCACCGGCGCCGACCTGGGCGCAATGGAAGGCCGGGGCCATCATCGGCGTGCTGTTGCTCAGTTTTGGTAACGGCGCGGTCAGTGTGGCCGAGCACACCGGCGTGGCGTCCGGGGTGGCGGCGTTGGCGGTGGCGACAGTGCCTTTGTTTACCTTGCTCTGCGGATATTTCTGGGGCGCGCGTAATACTCGTCTGGAATGGGCGGGGATTGTGCTGGGGTTGATTGGCATCGCGATGCTCAACCTGGGCTCCAACCTGCAGTCCAGCCCGTTGGGTGCGACCTTGCTGGTCTTCGCGGCGGCGTCCTGGGCCTTCGGTTCGGTGCTGAGCAAACACGTGCCGTTGCCGGCAGGGGCGATGGCCAGTGCCGTGGAAATGCTGGTGGGCGGCGTGGTGCTGTTGATCGGTAGCGTGGCCAGCGGCGAGCACCTGGACAGCATGCCGCCGCTGGAGGGTTGGTTCGCCTTGGCTTATCTGACCTGCTTCGGTTCGATCGTCGCCTTCAACGCCTACATGTATCTGCTCAAGCATGTGCGCCCGGCGGCGGCCACCAGTTATGCCTACGTCAACCCAGCCGTGGCGGTATTGCTGGGGATCGTGTTCGCGGGTGAAACCATTGGCGCTGAAGAAAGTGTGGCAATGTTGGTGATCATCAGTGCCGTGGTGTTGATCGGGTTGCCGCAGTGGCGCAAACCCAAGCCTGCGCCGGCCGCTTCCTGATTTAGGGTAAACTGCCGCGCATTGCACATCTTGCGCTGATTTTTCCTACGGTACTTCCATGACTTTCGCCACCCTTGGCCTGATCGAACCCTTGCTGCGCGCCCTCGAGACGCTCGGCTACCAGACCCCGACCCCGGTGCAGGCCCAAGCCATGCCGGCGGTGCTGGCCGGTCGCGACCTGATGGCCGCGGCCCAGACCGGCACTGGCAAGACCGCCGGTTTCGCCGTGCCGCTGTTGCAGTTGCTGACCACCGAAGGGCCGAAGGTCGCGGCCAACTCGGTGCGAGCGCTGATCCTGGTGCCGACCCGCGAACTGGCTGAGCAGGTCCATGAAAGCGTGCGTCAGTACGCGCAAAACCTGCCGCTGAGCACCTACGCCGTGTACGGCGGTGTCAGCATCAACCCGCAGATGATGAAATTGCGCAAAGGTGTCGACTTGTTGGTCGCCACGCCTGGGCGTCTGCTCGATCTGTTCCGCCAGAACGCGCTGAAGTTCAACCAGTTGCAGACCCTGGTGCTGGACGAAGCCGACCGCATGCTCGACCTGGGCTTCTCCGAGGAACTGGCGAATATCTACAAGGCGCTGCCGAAGAAGCGTCAGACGTTGCTGTTCTCGGCGACCTTCTCCGACGCGATCCGCCTGCTGGCCGGGCAGATGCTCAACGATCCACTGAGCATTGAAGTGAGCCCGCGCAACGTCGCCGCCAACACCGTCAAGCAATGGGTGGTGACGGTGGACAAGAAGCGCAAGCCGGAATTGTTCGTGCACTTGATGCGCAAGAACAAGTGGAAGCAGGTGCTGGTCTTTGCCAAGACTCGCAATGGCGTTGATGCGTTGGTGGAAAAACTCCAGGGCCTGGGCGTCAACGCCGACGGCATCCACGGTGACAAACCCCAAGCCACCCGCCAGCGCGCACTGGATCGCTTCAAGGCCAGCGAAGTGCAGATCCTGGTGGCGACCGATGTCGCTGCTCGTGGCTTGGATATCGAGGACTTGCCGTTGGTGGTGAACTTCGACCTGCCGATTGTCGCCGAGGACTACATCCATCGCATCGGCCGTACCGGTCGGGCGGGTTCGACCGGGGAAGCGATTTCCCTGGTCTGCGCCGACGAAGTGAACCTGCTGTCGGCCATCGAGATGCTGACGCGCCAGACGCTGACTCGTCAGATGGAACAGGATTTCGAGCCTGAGCATCGGGTCCCGGACACCGACGCCAGCGGCCAGGTGATCAAGAAACCGAAAAAGCCGAAGAAACCGAAAACCTCCGGTGGCGGCGGCAAGCGCAACCTGGGCAAGTGGGTGGACAGCGGCGACGCCTCGCCTGTGGAACCTTCGGTCAAGCCTGTGCGCAAAGTACCGGTGTTCAATACCGGGCCGCGTAAGAAAAAACCCTGATATTAAGGCATCAGTGATCGTTCCCACGCTCTGCGTGGGAATGCCGCCCGGGACGCTCTGCGTCCCAAAAGCCGAACGCGGAGCGTCCGCAGAAGCATTCCCACGCAGAGCATGGGAACGATCACTGCCTCAAGAATTCCAGCATGCCTAGGCCCGCCGCCCTGCCACTGGCAAAGCACGCCGTGAGCAGATAGCCGCCGGTGGGTGCTTCCCAATCGAGCATTTCCCCGGCGCAGAAAACGCCGGGTAATTGCTTGAGCATCAGGCGTTCATCCAAGGCCTCGAAGGTCACGCCGCCAGCGCTGCTGATAGCTTCGTCCAAGGGGCGGGTCTTCACCAGGGTGAGCGGCAGGGCCTTGATCGCCTGGGCCAGCCGCGCCGGGTCAGTGAAACATTCGGCCGGCGTGAGCTCGCGCAACAGCGCAGCCTTGACGCCGTCGATCCCCAGCTGGCTGTGCAAGTGCTTGGCCATCGAGCGAGAGCCGCGTGGCTTGCTCAGGGCTTGCTGGATCTTATCCACAGGCCGGCCCGGCAGCAGATCCAGATGGATCGTCGCGCTGCCGTGTTGGTTGATGGCTTCGCGAACCGGCGCCGACAGGGCGTAGACCAGGCTGCCTTCGATACCGGTGGCGGTGATCACGCATTCGCCGAGGCGCGGTACATCGTCGTTCAGGCCGATGGCGATGTTCTTCAGCGGGGCGCCAGCGAATTTGCTGATCATCAGGTCGCTCCAGGCCTCTACCTCGAACCCACAGTTGCTCGGTTGCAATGGCGCCAGGGCCACGCCGCGCTGTTCCAGCGGTAGCATCCAGGCGCCGTCAGAGCCCAGGCGCGACCAACTGCCGCCGCCCAGGGCCAGCAGTGTCGCGTCGGGGCGTAGCGTTTTCTCACCTTCCGGACTCGCTATGCGCATGCTGCCATCGGGGTTCCAGCCGAGCCAGCGGTGGCGCGTGTGGATCGCCACGCCGGCATCGCGCAGGCGCTTGAGCCAGGCGCGCAGCAGTGGCGCGGCTTTCATGTCGGTAGGAAATACCCGCCCGGAGCTGCCGACAAAAGTGTCGATGCCCAGCCCGTGAATCCATTCGCACAATTGCTCGGCGCCGAATGCCCGCAGCAGCGGGGCAATGTTCGGCGCACGTTCGCCGTAGCGGGAAAGGAAGGCCGGGAAGGCTTCGGAGTGGGTGATGTTCATGCCGCCCACGCCGGCCAGCAGGAATTTGCGGCCCACCGAGGGCATGCCATCGTACAGGTCGACCCGCAGGCCCGCCTGGCTCAACACCTCGGCCGCCATCAGGCCGGCGGGGCCGCCGCCGATGATGGCGATGTTTGGAGTGTGGGGGAGGGGGGCTTGGGTCATGGTGAGCGATGTCTGGCGGATCAAGGAGGGCATTCTATCAGCTCGGCCCACATGATCTGAGGCCGGAATCCGTGTAGGAGCTGTCGAGCGAAGCGAGGCTGCGATCTTGTCCCGGACAATTGAGTCGCGAGCGAAAGATCAAGATCAAAAGTTCGCAGCCTTCGGCAGCTCCTACGGGTTATCCACAGGCCGCTCCACAGGCATTGTGGGTAAAGCCCAGGTTTCAGTGACAACCTGATGACGTCCAGACCCTTTGTGCGCTGTGGTGCAGGATTGCGTGGCGGCGGGCCAGGGCCTGGCGGTCCTTGCTGTAGCCGCCACCGATCACGCCGACCACCGGGATGTCGCGTCCCAGGCAATGGCGCATGACGCTCTCGTCCCGGGCGGCGAGGCCTTCGTCGGTCAGTTTCAGGTAGCCGAGGGCGTCATCCTTGTGTACGTCGACGCCGGCGTCATACAGCACCAGGTCCGGCTGATAGAGCGGCAGCAAGTAGTTGAGCGCATCGTCCACCACCTTCAAATAAGCGGCGTCTTCCATGCCCATCGGCAGGGGGATGTCCCAGTCGCTTTGCGCCTTGCGTGCAGGAAAATTCTTTTCGCAGTGCAAGGAAACTGTCACGGCGTCCGGGGTGTCATGGAGTATTCGGGCGGTGCCGTCGCCCTGGTGCACATCACAGTCGAAAATCAGCACCCGTGAAACTCGGCCGCTGGCCAGGAAATATCGACTGATCACCGCCAGGTCGTTGAAGATGCAGAACCCGGCCGGGTGGTCGTAGTGGGCGTGATGGGTGCCGCCGGCCAAGTGACAGGCCAGCCCGTGTTCGAGGGCTTGTTCGGCGGCCAGGAGCGAGCCGCCCACGGCGCGCACCGTTCGGCGGGCCAGGGCTTCGCTCCAGGGCAGGCCAAGTCGCCGTTGGTCTTCACGGGACAACTCGCCGCCCATGTAGCGTTCGATATACGCACGATCGTGGGCCAGGGCGAGAATGTCCGGCGGACACAGCGACGGGCGCAGCAGGTCGGCGTCGCGGGTCAGCCCGCTGTCCACCAGGTGATCGCGCAACAGGCGAAACTTGTCCATGGGGAAACGGTGTTCCGCCGGGAAGTCAGGGCTGTAGTCTTCGTGATAGATAAGCGGCAGCGACATGGTGTTTTCAGTAGTGATTGAGTGACGGATCCTACCAGCGATGTAGACTCTGGGGCATGGAAAGGGAGTGAAGATGGAGCCGATACTGGAACTGGAAAGCGCGCGGCTGCTATTGCGGCAGTGGCACGATGATGACTTGCCGGAATTTGCCGCCATGTGCGCAGACCCGCAGGTGATGCGTTATTTCCCGGCGCGCCTGAGCCGCCTGGAAAGCGCTGCCCTGATCGGTCGCGTGCGGGGGCATTTCGCCGAGCATGGTTTTGGTTTGTGGGCCCTGGAACGCAAGGACACTGGCGCCTTCATTGGCTTTACCGGGCTGGGTGTGGTCGGGTTCGATGCGCCATTCACGCCGGCCATCGAGATCGGTTGGCGCCTGGCCCGGGAGCACTGGGGCCTGGGGTATGCCAGCGAAGCGGCGTGGACCGCCTTGCGTTGTGCTTTCGACCAGTTGACGCTGGACGAAGTGGTGGCGTTCACCGCCGTCGACAACCTGCCATCGCAAAAGGTCATGCAGGCCATTGGCATGCAGCATGACCCGGCTGACGACTTTGAACACCCGACACTCGCCGTCGGTCATCCATTGCGTCACCATGTGCTCTATCGCATCAATCGTGAGCAGTGGTTGCAGACCCTGCACGGTTAGCCGACACGGACGTTTACAATGCCCGCCAAAATGGCCCGGGCCACTATCGATCCGCCGCCGCAGCATAGACTGCGCGGTTTTTGCGCTGTGTGAGGAAAGTCTGAATGAGCCACGTGTTGGAAGATCTGGTCGACCTGCTGACCCTGGAACCGATCGAAGAGAACCTGTTTCGCGGGCGTAGCCAGGACCTGGGGTTTCGCCAGTTGTTCGGCGGCCAGGTACTGGGCCAGTCGTTGTCGGCGGCCAGCCAGACCGTGGAAGAGGCGCGCCATGTGCATTCGATGCACGGTTACTTCCTGCGTCCGGGCGACGCCGCGCTGCCGGTGGTCTACCAGGTGGACCGGGTGCGTGACGGTGGCAGCTTCAGCACTCGCCGGGTGACGGCGATCCAGAAGGGCAACCCGATTTTCACTTGCAGTGCGTCGTTCCAGTACGACGAAGAGGGCTTTGAGCACCAGAGCAGCATGCCGCAAGTCGTCGGGCCGGAGAATCTGCCGTCCGAGCTGGAATTGACTCAGCAGCGCGCGCACCTGCTGCCGGAGCACATGCGCGAAAAACTGCTGTGCCCCAAGCCGATCGAGGTGCGCCCGGTCACCGAAAAAGACCCTTACAACCCGCAACCGGCGGACCCGGTCAAATACGTGTGGTTCCGTGCCGATGGCGCCCTGGCGGATTCGCCGGCCCTGCACAAATACCTGCTGGCCTACGCGTCGGACTTCGGCCTGTTGACCACTTCGTTGCTGCCCCACGGTAAATCGGTCTGGCAGAAAGACATGCAGGTCGCCAGCCTCGATCACGCCTTGTGGTTCCATGCCGACCTGCGCGCCGATGACTGGTTGCTCTACGCCATGGACAGCCCGTGGGCCGGCAACTCCCGTGGGTTTTCCCGTGGCAGCGTGTTCAACCGCGCCGGACAACTGGTGGCCTCGGTGACCCAGGAAGGCCTGATTCGCCATCGCAAGGACTGGGCATGAGCCTGGCCGAGGTCCGTCATTGGGTATTCGACATGGATGGCACGCTGACGATCGCCGTGCATGACTTCGCGGCGATTCGCGTGGCCCTGGCGATTCCGGCCGAAGACGACATCCTCACCCACCTGGCCGCGTTGCCGGCGGATCAGGCCGCGGCCAAGCATGCCTGGCTGCTGGAGCATGAACGGGACCTGGCGCTGGGATCCAGGCCCGCGCCGGGGGCGGTTGAACTGGTGCGAGAGCTGGCCGGGCGCGGTTATCGCCTGGGCATCCTCACCCGCAACGCCCGCGAGTTGGCCCACGTCACCCTCGAAGCCATCGGCCTGGCGGACTGCTTCGCCGTGGAGGATGTGCTGGGCCGCGACGAAGCACCGCCCAAGCCCCACCCCGGTGGCCTGTTGAAGTTGGCCGAGGCCTGGAACGTGGCGCCCGAGGCGATGGTGATGGTGGGCGATTACCGCTTTGACCTGGACTGCGGGCGTGCGGCGGGCGCACGGACGGTGTTGGTGAACCTGCCGGACAATCCGTGGCCGGAGCTGACGGATTGGCATGCGCGCGATTGTGGGGAGTTGCGGCGGATGCTTTCGGCTTGAGATAGGTGGTGACAGACCCGCCGCCTTCGCGAGCAGGCTCGCTCCCACAGGGGCTCTGGTATGGGCAAAAAAACTGCGATCAACAGAGGTCTCCTGTGGGAGCGAGCCTGCTCGCGAAGAGGCCCTTTCGACCGCTACAAAACTCACTGACCAAACAACACCTTCAGCCCCTCAGGCGAAGTCAACATCCCATCCCCGTTATGCCCTACCCCGGGCACTTCGATCAGCCGCTGGTTCAACCCCTCGGGATGACGCCGGGTCAGGTAGTCGAAAAAGAAATGCCCGCGCAATAATCGATACGGCCCCTGGGTTTGTGCTTCGCAGCCTTTATCCAGCGCCGGATGTTCCGGGTCGGTGTCTTGTTGCCCGAGCAAATAGACGATGTCGCGCTTGGCGTAGTTATCTTCCAGTTGCGCAGGTGTTTGCCCCGCCGCGTAGGCTGGCAAGTTCTGCAGGCCGTACTTCCAATGATTGAAGCCAGGGCAACTGACCGGGTCGAAAGCCATGGGCCGTTGCGCATCGAAGTAGGCATAGGACGACGGGTTGGCGATGACAAAGCGTGGGCGGATCCGGTATTGGCCGTGGGCGAGCAGGGCATAGCGCTGCACGACCTGGGCGCCGCCGGAATGGCCGGCGATGACGATCTCTTTCACTTCGGGAAACTGTTGCCGGTCACTGACTCGCGCAACGATGTCGTCGAGTACCTGGTAGGAACTGACCGGGTTCGGCCCTGTGGATAAACCACCGGCCATCCAGTCGTTGCCTTGCCAGCGCAGGATGTCATTGGGCAATTGATGGCGCGCCACGTCCTGCTCGTTGAGAAACTGCGGGGCGATGATCAGGGTGGTGCCCAGTTGCCCGGCCTGCCCGGCAGCCTTTTCGGCGCTGTGCAGGTAGGTGTCGGCATTGCGCAGCCGCCCGTGGAGGATGATCAGCACGCGCTGGATGGACGCCGGTGGAGGGCTTACGCCAACGGCCATGGCACCGCCCTTGAACTGCAGTCGCCCTTGGGCGACCACGTTGACGCCGTGTTCCTCGGCCTGGGCAACGGTGCAGCACAGCACCAGCCCGATCAACGCCCCCCACTTCATCTACAGGGTTTTCGCCGCGAACGTGTCACACTGGCTGACCTGGCCCTGGGCGAACCCGGTCTTGAACCAACGCACGCGCTGCGCCGACGTGCCGTGGGTGAAGGAGTCCGGCACCACGCGGCCCTGGCCCTGTTGCTGCAAGCGGTCATCGCCGATGGCATTGGCGGCGTTCAAGGCCTCTTCGATGTCTCCCGGCTCCAGCCAGTTCAGGCGTTTTTGCGCATGGTTGGCCCACACCCCCGCCAGGCAATCGGCCTGCAACTCCTGGCGTACCAACAAGCCGCCATCGCCCTCCATCTGCCGCCCTTGCTGGCGTGCTTCCTGGACTTTCGCCGACACGCCGAGCAGCGTCTGCACATGGTGTCCGACTTCATGGGCAATGACGTAGGCCTGGGCGAAGTCCCCGGCGGCAGCGAAGCGTTGGGACATTTCCTTGAAGAAGCTCATGTCCAGGTAGACCTGACGGTCTGCCGGGCAATAGAACGGACCGGTCGCCGACGAGGCAAGGCCGCAGGCCGAGTTGACCCGGCCGCTGAACAACACCAGTTTCGGTTGCTGGTATTGGCGTCCGGCCTGCTGGAATACCTGGCCCCAGGTGTCTTCGGTATCGCCGAGGATCGAGCGCACGAACTCGGCCTGTTCATCGTTGGCCGGCGGTGCCTGGCGGGTTTGTGAAGTGGCGGGGGCGGATTGATCCATCTGCCCGGCCAGTTGCCCGAGAATCTGCATCGGGTCCTGGCCGGTGATCCAGCCGATGCCGACGATCAGGAGGACGGCCGTCAGGCTCAAGCCCTTGCCGCCGCCGAAACGCATTCCGCCGCCGCCCCCACCGTCACCGCGAGCGTCCACCACGTTGTCACTGCGGCGACCTTTTTTCCATAACATGTGGGCGTTCCTCTGATTGGCCGGGGTGTCACTGTACTGCCGTTGCGGTGAGTCTAGCTTTTGGGGCGTCAGGATGCGCGTGATGCCTGAGCTTTCAGGCAACCGGCGCGGGGTTTGGTTCATCAGGGCATGAATGAATGGCGCACCGGTTCCAGAATTTGCATTACACTTTGCATATTTTAGAATCGACGAATTTATCTTTGGATCGCTCATGGCCGGCAGTCAAATCGAACGGGTTTTCAATGTGCTGGAAAGCCTCGCCAGCGACCCTCGCGGCTGGCCGCTACTAGGCTTGGCCGAACAGTTGCAGATTCCCAAGAGCGCCACCCACCGTTTGCTCGCCGAACTGATGCGCCTGGGCTATGTGCGCCAGAATCCCGAGAACCTGCGTTATCACTTGTCGACCCGCCTGGTCGCCATGGGCTTTCGTTACCTGTCGCGAAGCGGTGCCGACATCGTCCAGCCAGTGCTCGATCGCCTGGCACAGGAAACGGGTGAACTGGTGCGCCTGGGTGTCATCGAAGGGGAGTGCCAGACCTGGATCGCCAAATCTCAGGGGGCCCGTTCCGGCTTGCGCTACGACCCGGACATGGGGCGTGAGACGCCGTTGTCCTATACCGCGTCGGGCCATGCCTGGCTGGCTTGCATGAGTGACGCCGAGGCGTTGGCGCTGGTGGCGCGCCAGGCCGTGCAAGTGCCGGCGGACGCCGGGCCAAACGCGCCACGCAGCCCGGCTGAACTGCTCCAGTACCTGCACCAGGCCCGCGAACAAGGCTATGCCTGTGTCGAGCAAAGCTCGGCGATCGGCACGTCGGCCATTGCCGCTGTGGTCCGTCATCCATTGGATGGCCGGGTCATCGGTGTGTTGAGTGTTGCCGGCCCCAGCGCACGGATGACGCGGGCGCGGTTGCATGAGCTGGCACCGACCTTGCTGGCGTTTGCCGAGGAGTTATCGCAAGCCAGTCAGGCCTCGGAATTGTTCAGCTGAATGCGGTCTCATCCGTCACAGGCAAGCCTTGCTCCCTACATCACGCAACGCAGGATTCCTACATGACCGTCAGCACTCCGCTTTCCGGCGTCAATCAGGCTTTCAAGGGCATCCTGCTTATTCTGGTGGCGACGTTTCTGTTCTCCAGTCATGACGCCTTGTCGAAATATCTCTCGGGTTTCTACCCGATCATCATGGTGGTCTGGGCACGTTACGTGGTGCACACGTTGTTGATGGCGGGTATTTTCCTGCCCCGCTCGGGGCTGCGGGTGCTGCGGACCAAGCGTCCTTTGTGGCAACTGGCCCGGGCGCTGTGCCTGCTGGGCACCAGCCTGTTCTTCACCACGGCGCTGTTGTATATCCCGCTGGCCGAGGCGACGGCGGTCAACTTTCTCGCGCCCGTGCTGGTCACCGCCTTGTCGGTGCCATTGCTGGGCGAACACGTGACACGCGGCCAATGGATCGCGGTGATCTTCGGCTTTATCGGGGTGCTGATCATCGTCCATCCGGGCGGGGATCTGTTCACCCCGGCGGTGATATTGCCGTTCTGTTCGGCGCTGTTCTTCTGTTTCTACCAACTGCTCACGCGCAAGCTCAGCGAGATCGACAGCCCGACCACCAGCAACTTCTTCGCCGGCCTGTGCAATACCTTGGTGATGAGCGCGCTGGTGCCGTTCTTCTGGCAAGTGCCGAGCCTGTTGCACGGTGCGATGATGCTGGCGCTGGGCGCCTGCGGGATGACGGCGCACCTGATGCTGACCCAGGCCTTCCGCTTTGCCGCCCCGGCGCTGCTCGCGCCGTTCGGGTACTGCCAGATCGTATTTGCCGGGCTGCTGGGCTGGTTGTTGTTCAACCACACGCCGACGCTGACCACCGTGGTGGGCATCACCTTGATCTGCTTGAGTGGGTTGGCGGCGGCGTGGCAACAGCGGCGGGCTTAACACCGATTGTGAAGGGGCCAATTGTGGGAGCAAGGCTTGCCCGCGATGAAGACGATGCGGTCCTGAGTGAACCGAGGCGCCTTCATCGCGGGCAAGCCTTGCTCCCACAGTGGGATAAATAATCCCGGGCTCACTGGAATCAGTTTTCCAGCGTAGGCACCTTGCGCGGTGCCATGAAGTACAGCCAGGTCAGGGCAATGAAGTACATCGCCGGGATCAGGGTGAACAGCACGGTGTAGTTGTTGTTGGTGACCGTGAGGATGTGACCCACCAGTTGAGTCATGAACATCCCGCCGATGGCCGCGCACATGCCACCGAAGCCGAACACCGTACTCATCATGTGCTTGGGCGTGTAGTCCATGACCAGGCTCCAGATGTTGGCGGTCCAGGCCTGGTGCGCGCCGATGGCCAGGGAAATGGCGAACACCGCCATCCACAGGCTGCTGGAACCCGCGGCCATGATCACGCCGATGATGCAGCAGGCGAACAGCAGCATGGACACCAGTCGCGCCTTGATCGGATTGAGGCCACGGCCGATCAGGAACGAAGACAAGATGCCGCCGCCCACGCTGCCGAAGTCGGCGGTGAGGTAGATGATGATCAGCGGGATGCCCATCTGGGTCACGTTGATGCCCAGGTTGTACTGCTGGTTCAGGAACGGCGGCAGCCAATAGAGGTAGAACCAGAACACCGGGGCGGTGATCGAGTAGGCCAGGGCGAACGCCCAGGTGCCGCGCATGCGCAGGATGCGTGAGAACGGCACGCGGACCTGGTCCGGTTCGTCCTGGGCCTGGATGTAGTCCAGTTCCGACTGTTTGACGCTGGGATGGTCTTCGGGGTTGAAGTATTTCAGGCCCCAGAACAACAGCCAGATCCCGCCCAGCGCGGCCATGCACAGGAACGCGGCCTGCCAGCCCCACACGTGCAGGACCAGCGGCAGCAGCATCGGGGTGAACATCGCGCCGACGTTGGTCCCGGCGTTGAAAATGCCAGTCGCCACGGCCCGTTCACCGGCCGGGAACCACAGCCGCGTGGTCTTCACGCAGGCCGGGTAGTTCGCGGCTTCGGTGAGACCGAGGATGAAGCGGCAGACCATGAAGCCCACCGCCGAGGTGGCCAGGCCGTGGGCGCCGGTCGCCAGGCTCCAGAGCAGCACGGCGCAGAAGAACACGCGCTTGACGCCGATCCGGTCGATCAGCCGCCCTTGCAACACGAAGCCGACGGCATAACCGACCTGGAACCAGAAGTTGATGTTGGCGTAGTCCATCGCCGTCCAGTTCATTTCCTTGGCCAGGATCGGCTGCATGACGCCCAGGGCGGCGCGGTCGATGTAGTTCAGGGTCGTGGCGAAAAACACCAGGGCGAGCATGCCCCAACGGGTCTTGCCCACGGCCATGGCGCCGCGGATCTTGTCACCGATGCTGCCGGTGGAGACTCCCAGGGCGGGGGCCAGGCGGGAACTTTGGGAAGGAATCATAACGTGTACCCGTTTTTGAAATTCTTATGGTTGGTCTGGGTCTGTCCATCGAGGTCGGCAGGGCCGGCATCAATGTGGGAGCGATGGTGCGCAGTGAGCAAAAAATCGTCAATTCAGCTATGGGCATTTTGTTCGATAATCGCCCAAAAAACTAACTGGATGGTACATATTAAATTGCTGAAAGAAACCGGCAGCTCAATAATCGGCTGACTCTTTAAAAAAGCGGCGCACCTTTTGTAGCCGATGCCTGTCCCGGGAGCCGAAGTCATGCAGCGTTCCATTGCCACCGTGTCCTTGAGCGGTACCTTGCCGGAAAAACTCGAAGCCATTGCCGCCGCCGGTTTTGACGGGGTGGAAATTTTCGAGAACGACCTTCTCTACTACGATGGCAGCCCTCGGGAAATCAGGCAGATGTGCGCCGACCTGGGCATCGCCATCACCTTATTCCAACCGTTTCGCGACTTCGAAGGCTGCCGCCGCGATCGCCTGTCGCGCAACCTGGAGCGGGCCGAGCGCAAGTTCGACCTGATGCAGGAACTGGGCACCGACCTGGTGCTGGTGTGCAGCAACGCCTCGGCCGACAGCGTCGGCGATGAACAGATTCTCGTCGATGACCTGCGCCTGCTGGCCGAACGCGCCGGTGCGCGGGGCTTGCGGATCGGTTATGAAGCGCTGGCCTGGGGTCGGCACGTGAATACTTATCAACAGGTCTGGAACATCGTGCGCCAAGCCGATCACCCCAGCCTCGGCGTGTTGCTCGACAGCTTTCATACCTTGTCCCTCAAGGGCGATCCGAGCGCGATCGCCGAGATTCCCGGCGACAAGATCTTCTTCGTGCAAATGGCCGACGCGCCGATCCTGGCCATGGATGTCCTGGAATGGAGCCGGCATTTCCGTTGTTTCCCGGGGCAGGGCGAGTTTGACTTGCCGGGTTTCCTGGCGCCGATCATCAAGAGTGGCTACACCGGACCACTGTCGCTGGAAATTTTCAACGACGGTTTCCGCGCCGCGCCGCCACGGGCCAATGCCGCCGACGGCCTGCGCTCGCTGCTGTACCTGGAAGAAAAAACCCGTCAGCGTCTGGCTGAAGAAGCGCCCTCCATGGGCAATGCCGACATCCTGTTCGCCACGCCGCCGGCCAGCGAATACAACGGCATCGAATTCCTCGAGTTCGCCGTGGACGATAACCTCGGCGCCAAGCTGTCCCATTGGCTGGAACGGCTGGGGTTCGTCAAGGCTGGCCAGCATCGCTCGAAGAATGTGAGCTTGCTGCGCCAGGGCGATATCAACCTGATCCTCAACAGCGAACCGTACTCGTTCGCCCACAGTTTTTTCGAAGCCCACGGACCTTCGTTGTGCGCCACCGCCGTGCGCGTGAAAAACAGTGCCAGCGCCCTGGAGCGGGCCGTTACCTACAAAGGCCAGCCCTATCGTGGGTTGGTGGGCCCCAATGAACTGGAGCTGGCGGCGGTGCGCGCACCGGACGGTAGCCTGATTTACCTGGTGGACCAGCAGGCCGATGTCTATGGCACTGACTTCAATCTGCAGCCGGGTGCGGTCATTGGGGCCGGGCTCAAGCGCATTGACCACATGGCGATGGCGCTGCCGGCCGACAGCCTCGACAGTTGGGTGCTGTTCTACAAGAGCCTGCTGGATTTCGAGGCCGACGACGAAGTGGTCTTGCCCGACCCTTATGGTCTGGTAAAAAGCCGTGCGCTGCGCAGCCGTTGCAGTTCGATCCGCTTGCCGCTGAACATTTCCGAGAACCGCAACACCGCGATCTCACACGCGCTGTCGAGTTATCGCGGCTCCGGCGTGCATCACATCGCCTTCGACTGCGACGACATCTTCGCCCAGGTCAGTCGTGCCAAGGAGGCGGGTGTGCCGTTGCTGGACATCCCGCTCAATTACTACGACGACCTGGCGGCGCGTTTCGATTTCGACGACGAGTTCCTCAGCGAACTGGCCTACTTCAACGTGTTGTACGACCGTGACGCCCAGGGTGGCGAGCTGTTCCACGTCTACACCGAGCCGTTCGAAGGGCGGTTTTTCTTCGAGATCATCCAGCGCAAGAACGGTTATGCCGGTTATGGTGCCGCCAATGTCGCGGTGCGCCTGGCGGCCATGGCCAAGTCCCGCAGCGGTGGTTTGCGGCACGCCAAGTTGTAGGGAAATCGTAAACGTGGCGGTAATGGGCCGTGTCCTGGCTTCCTTCAGTGCACGGTGCGGCCCATAATCGCCAGCCTGTGCAGTGATGGCCGTGAGCCCCGCAATGACTATGAATCCAGAGCTTTCCGCAGCGCTCGACGAACCTGTCGCCACGCCGCGCAAGAGTCGCAAGAACAACCCGGAGAAGACCCGGGAAAACATTCTTCAGGAAGCCATCGTCGAGTTCGTCCAGCAAGGCCTGGCCGGTGCCCGGGTCGACGCCATCGCCGAGCGCATCCACACCTCCAAGCGCATGATCTACTACTACTTCGGCAGCAAGGAGCAGTTGTACGTCGAGGTGCTGGAAAAACTCTACGGTGATATTCGCACCACCGAGAGCCGCCTGCACCTGGCGGAACTGGCCCCGGTCGATGCGATCCGGCGCCTGGTGGAGTTCACGTTCGACCACCACGATCGCAATGTGGATTTCGTGCGCATCGTCTGCATCGAGAACATCCACAACGCCGAGTACGTGAAGCAGTCAGGCGCGATCAAGGCGATGACCAATACCATCCTCGATTCCCTGGGCGTGATCCTGCGGCGCGGCGCTGAAGAGGGCGTGTTCCGTGCCGGCCTCGAGCCGCTGGATGTGCATCTGCTGATCAGTTCGTTCTGTTTTTACCGGGTGTCCAATCGCCAGACGTTCGGTGAGATCTTTCAGATCGACCTGTCGGATGAAGCCGTCAAGCAGAGGCATCGTGAGATGGTCTGTGAATCGGTGTTGCGCTATCTGCAAGCCTGACACCTGAACCTGTGCATACCCTGTGGGAGCGAGCCTGCTCGCGATGCGGTGGATCAGCCAGTATTGATTTGACTGACACACCGTTATCGCGAGCAAGCTCCCACAAGGGCTTATCACCAGGCTTTAGTGGTTCATGCTTTGGAAATGCGCGAGCATCCGCTGCGCATCTGGTGCCACGCCGCTGAACAGTTCGAACGCCTTCACCGCCTGGAACACGGCCATGTTGCCGCCATCCAGTGTGCGGCAGCCGACCGCCCGGGCATTGCGCAGCAGTTCGGTTTCCAGTGGGAAGTAGACGATTTCCGCGACCCACAACGTGCCGCGCAACAGCTCGACCGGCACCGGCATGCCCGGTAGTTTTGCCATGCCCATGGGCGTGGTGTTCACCAGGCCGTCGGCCTCGGCCATGGCGGTGGGCAGGTCATGCCCGGCGCGGGCGCGGCCAGCGCCGAAGTGTTGATTCAAGTTGTTGGCCAGTGCCTCGGCACGGCTGACCTCGACGTCAAAAATGCTCAGGGTTTCTACGCCTTCCATCAACAGCGCGTGGGCCACCGCCGCGCCAGCGCCACCGGCGCCCATCTGGACCACGCGCTTGCGCGCCACATCCCCCAGGCCGCGACGAAAACCTTCGGCGAACCCCAGGCAGTCGGTGTTGTGGCCGATGCGCTTGCCGTCCTTGAGCACCACGGTATTGACCGCGCCGATACCACGGGCCTCGGGTGACAACTCATCGAGCAGCGGGATGATCGCCTGCTTGCAGGGGAAGGTGATGTTCAGGCCGGTGAAGTCCATGCGTTCGGCGGCCACCAGTAGATCGGCCAGGGCGCCGCTGTCGAGTTTCAGCGCATCGAGGTCGATCAGCCGATAGAGGTAACGCATGCCTTGGGCATCGCCCTCATGTTCATGCAGCGCAGGCGTGCGAGAGGCTTGGATGCCCGCGCCGATCAGGCCGGCCAGCACAGTGATATTCGACATGCTCATCAACCCTTCAACCGCTGACTGAAATGTTCAAGGGCCAGGCGATAACCATGGCTGCCAAACCCGCACATCACGCCAATGGCGACGGATGAGACGAAGGAGTGATGACGGAAGGTTTCACGGGCGTGGACGTTGGACAGGTGGACTTCGATGACCGGTACTTCGCTGGCCACCAGGGCATCGCGGATCGCCACGGAGGTGTGGGTCCAGGCCGCCGGGTTGATGACGATACCGGCGCAGCGGCCACGGGCGCCGTGAACCCAGTCCAGCAATTCGCCTTCCTGGTTGGTCTGGCGAAACTCCACCGCCAGGCCGAACTCTTCAGCGGCGCGGCCGCACAGTGCCGAGATGTCAGCCAGGGTTTCATGGCCATAGGTCGCCGGCTCGCGGGTGCCGAGCATGTTCAGGTTCGGGCCGTTGAGCACCAGAACGATCGGAGGCATCGCAATTTCTCCACATTTTTATTGTTGGTGTCGGCCAGGTTTCAGCCGGTGGAGATAAATTGTACTAGATGGTTAATTTGGTCAAATAAAGCAGTCGAGATCGGGCAATAAGTGTTCGATGATCGAACATGGCTTTTGTCGGGAGAGGAGGGCTCTTGTGGCGAGGGCATTTATTTGTGGGAGCAAGGCTTGCCCGCGAAGCAGGCACATCGATTTCTGAAAGACCGAATTGCCTTGCTCCCACAAAGCCTTGCTCCCACAGAGCTTTGCCCAGTCCAGCCCAGTGGGAGATCGCCCCAGCGTTTAGCGCCGAGTCAACAACACCCCGGACTCCATGTGATGGGTCCAGGGAAATTGATCGAACAACGCACAGCGCGTGATGCGGTGGGTGTCGTGCAGTTGCGCGATATTCGCGGCGAGGGTGTCAGGGTTGCAGGAGATGTACAGGATGTTGTCGAAGCGCCGGGTCAGCTCGCAGGTGTCCGGATCCATGCCAGCGCGAGGCGGGTCGACGAAGACGCTGCCGAATTCGTAGCTTTTCAGGTCGATGCCATGCAGACGACGGAACGGCCGGACTTCGTTCAGGGCTTCGGTCAGCTCTTCGGCGGACAGGCGCACCAGCGTGACGTTATCCACCGCGTTTTCGCTGAGGTTGCTCAGCGCGGCGTTCACCGAGGTCTTGCTGATTTCGGTGGCCAGCACTTTGCGCACGCGGGTGGCCAGGGGCAGGGTGAAGTTGCCGTTGCCGCAGTACAACTCCAGCAGATCGTCGCTGCGATCGCCCAGCGCGTCATAAGCCCAGTTGAGCATCTTCTGGTTCACCGTGCCGTTGGGCTGGGTGAAGGCGCCTTCAGGCTGGCGATAGCTGAAGGTGCGAGCGCCCACTTCGAGCTTCTCCACCACGTAGTCATGGCCGATCACTTCGCGCTTGCCCTTGGAGCGGCCAATGATGCTCACGCCCAGGTCAGCCGCCAGCTTCGAGGCGGCAGCGTGCCAGTGCTCGTCCAGCGGGCGGTGATAACACAGGGTGATCATCGCATCGCCCGCCAGGGTGGTCAGGAACTCCACCTGGAACAGCTTGTGGCTCAGGGGCGCGCTGGCTTGCCAGGCGGACTTGAGTTGCGGCATCAACTGGTTGATGCGCAGGCTGGCGATGGGAAATTCCTCGATGAGGATCGGTGTGCGCTTGTCGTCCTGGGAGAACATTGCGTAGTGCCGTTCGCCGGCCTCGCGCCACAGACGGAACTCGGCGCGCAGGCGGAAGTTCTTCAGCGGCGAATCGAACACCGCAGGTTCTGGTGCATCGAACGGCGCCAGCAGGTCACGCAAGCGGGTGACCTTGTCCTGGAGTTGAGCGGCGTAGGCTTGGGAATCAAAAATCATGCGTTGAACCAACCCAACTTGATCACGAACAGGATCGACAGAATGACGAGCGCCGGGTTCAGCTCACGGCCTCGGCCAGACACCAGTTTAATGGCGGTCCAGGCGATGAAACCGAAAGCGATGCCGTTGGCAATGGAATAGGTGAACGGCATTGCCAGGGCGGTCACCACCACTGGTGCGGCGACGGTGATATCGTCCCAGTCGATTTCCGCCAGGCCCGAGGTCATCAGTACGGCGACGAACAACAGGGCTGGAGCGGTGGCGAAGGGCGGGACGCTGGCGGCCAGTGGCGAGAAGAACAGCGCCAGCAGGAACAGGATCGCCACCACGATGGCGGTCAGGCCGGTGCGGCCGCCGGCACTGACGCCCGCCGCCGATTCGATGTAGCTGGTGGTGGTGGAGGTGCCCAGCAGCGAACCGGCCATGGCGGCGGTGCTGTCGGCGATCAGCGCACGGCCCATCTTCGGCATATGGCCGTCCTTGCCCATCAGCCCGGCGCGCTTGGCGACGCCGATCAGGGTGCCGGAGTTGTCGAACAGGTCGACGAACAGGAAGGCGAAGATCACGCTCACCAGGCCGATGTCCAGGGCGCCCTTGATGTCCAGTTGCAGGAAGGTCGGGGCCAGGGACGGCGGCATGGACATCACGCCGCCGAACGGCGTGAAGCCCATCAGGATCGAGACGAGGGTGACCGCCAGGATGCCGATCAGCACCGCGCCGCGTACTTTCAAGGCTTCAAGGGCGACGATCAGGACAAAGCCGAGGGTCGCGAGGATCGGCGCCGGTTGTTTCAAGTCGCCGAGGCCGACCATGGTCGCCGGGTTTTTCACCACGATGCCGGCGTTATTCAGGGCGATCAGCGCCAGGAACAGGCCGATACCGGCGGCAATGGCCGAGCGCAGCGGCAGCGGGATGCTGTTGATGATCCATTCGCGGATGCGAAAGATCGACAACATGAAGAACAGTACGGCGGAGATGAACACCGCGCCCAGCGCCACCTGCCAGGTGTGGCCCATGTGCAGGACCACGGTGTAGGTAAAGAAGGCATTCAGGCCCATGCCCGGTGCGAGGGCGATCGGGTAGTTGGCGATCAGGCCCATGACCGTGGAGCCAATGGCCGCTGCCAGGCAGGTGGCGACGAACACCGCGCCCTTGTCCATGCCGGTTTCGCCGAGGATGCTCGGGTTGACGAACAGAATGTAGGCCATGGCCAGGAACGTTGTGACGCCCGCCAGGATCTCGGTCCGCACGTTGGTGTTATGTGCCTTGAGTTGAAACAGCCTTTCCAGCATGTCTGCTCCCCGTGGCGCGCCCGGCGCCGTGAATGTATCGACCTCAACAGCAAAGCACAGGTCGCCAGCGGCGCCCGGGAATTTTCTGTGGGTCGGAAAAAGCCGCGCATCATACCAGCAGCGTAGCGTTGTGGCTGCGATCGTCGTCGATGTTTTGCCAACGCGCCAAGTGGGCCATACTGCGCGCGGTTCCCGGAGGTCTCTATGTATTGCATGAATAAAAAGCTGCTGGCGGCGGTGAGCTGCGTGCTGGGCTGGTGGTTGTCCGGCCAGGCCGCCAATGCCGCGTCGGCACCGCCCTTGAGCGAGGTCAAGGTGCTCAAGGTCGAGTCGCCGGCCTGTGGCTTCGAGGACATCGTCCCGGGGCAGGCGCAGACGCGTTGCGATCACAGCGGCCCGAATATCAAGGTCTACGTGCTGGAGGTCGGTTATGGCCGCCAGCCCCATGTCACCCTGGACGGCTTTGAAGTCGACGGCACCCGCTCGCCCGTGTGTGCGTACAGTAACGGCAACCTTAATGACTGCTCCGTGCGGACCAAAGTCGTTGGCTATTTGTACGTCTTCGACCTGAAGGGCAAGCAAGAGGGCACCTTCAGCTTCAGCAACATCTCGATCAACGCACCGGGCAATCGGATGTCGACCCAGCTGTATATCAAGTAGCCCGCCTCCAGCGTGGGAATTGCATAAACGCTGTGTAGGAGCTGCCGAGCGCAGCGAGGCTGCGATCTTTCCCCTGGCGCTTGAGTCTCCAGGGCACATCAAAAGATCGCAGCCTTCGGCAGCTCCTACACTACAAGCATCACCCAGCGGAGAGCGCCCATGATTCCTGGAACCAAGATCCCCCGAGCCCTGATAGCCGTCGCCGAGGGTGTCGACGACTTGCAGACGGTCACCCTGATCGATGTGCTGCGTCGAGCGCAGATCGAAACCGTGGTGGCGAGCATCGAAGGGCGGCGGATGCTCACCTGCGCCCGCGGCACGCGCCTGACGGCCGATGGCATGCTGGTGGACGTGCTCGTGCAGGACTTCGACCTGATCGTCTTGCCCGGCGGCATCATCGGCGCCCAACACCTGGCGGCCCATCAGCCGCTGCAACAACTGATCAAGGGCCAGGCCGCCACCGGACGGTTTTTCGCCGCCATCGCCGAAGCCCCGGCCCTGGCGCTACAGGCATTCGGTGTTCTGCGCCAACGGCGCATGACCTGCCTGCCCGCCGTGAGCCAGCAACTGTCCGGTTGCAGCTTCGTCGATCAACCCGTGGTGGTGGATGGCAATTGCATCACCGCCCAGGGTTCGGCCGCCGCCCTGGCGTTTGCCTTGGCGTTGGTGGAGCAACTCAGTGGCAAGGGCGTGAGGAGCGTGGTGGCGGCGGAGTTGCTGGCCTGACAGACATCAAGCGTGTTGTGGGAAAGGTTCAATCACAGGCTGTACGCGCTGCTCGGCGTGCCACAAATCGTAATCGGTCTGGACGCCCAGCCAGACCCTGGCCTTGCCGATCCCTGCACGCTCCAGACGCACGGCCAGGTCGGGGCTGATGGGTGCATGACCATGCAAGACCCGGGAAAGATGGGGCCGGGCGAAACCCAGGTGTCGCGCCAGTTCGGTGACCGTGATACCCAAGTCGGGCAGCACGTCCATCCGCAAGGTTTCGCCAGGGTGTGGCGGATTGTGCATGGGCATGTTCCAGCCTCCTGATCAGTGGTAGTCCAGATAATCGACCAGTTCGATATCGGACCCGATGAAACGAAAAATAACCCGCCAGTTTCCCGAAACCCCAAGCGACCAGTATCCATCCAGCTCACCCTTGAGCGGATGCAATCGCCATCCGGGGATATCCAAGTCGTTGGCGACCTGAGCCCTGTCCAGAAACTGGAGCATGCGGGCCAGGCGTTTCCCGTGGTCCGCCCGGATACCACGGGTCGACCCCGTCTCATAAAAGAGCCTGAGGCCTTTGTGCTGGAAAGATTTAATCATGGAATGGAGTGTAAGGCGATACGTTACACTCGGGACGGTACATATATACCGCACAACCCCGTTAAAACCGTGCTTCTTGCATTGCCACGGCAGCGCAAATTGCCTTGAACGCTTCGCCTCACCCTGAAGTCGTACCCCTTATGACGGCGGTTTCCCAAAACGCCGCGAGTACGACCAACCGTGAGGTGTTCCATGAGCGCGACCCTGTCCGAAGCGACGCCGGCGTCCTTCGTCCGTCATCCGATCCGCCTGACACTCAATGGCCAGGTGCGTGAGTTGCAAGTGCTGGCCTGGACCACGTTGCTGGACCTGCTGCGTGAGCAACTGGACCTGGTGGGCAGCAAGAAAGGCTGCGACCACGGCCAGTGCGGCGCCTGTACGGTGCTGCGCGATGGCAAGCGGATCAATGCCTGCCTGACCCTGGCGGTGATGTGCGACGGCGCCGAATTGACCACCATCGAAGGCCTGGCGGGCGATGACGCATTGCATCCCATGCAGCAGGCATTCATCACCCATGACGCGTTCCAGTGCGGTTACTGCACGCCGGGGCAGATCTGTTCAGCGGTGGGGCTGGCCAACGAGGGCAGGGCGCAGACCCGCGCGCAAATCAGTGAGCTGATGAGCGGCAACCTGTGCCGCTGCGGGGCCTATACCCACATTTGTGATGCCATCGAAGAGGCATTGCCGCTCTGCCGGCAACCGGGAGGTGATCAATGAATCCCTTCCAGTACAGCAAGCCCGTCACCGTGCAGGCGGCCGTCGATTTGTCGAGCCCGGTTTCACGCTTCATCGCCGGTGGCACCAACCTGCTGGACCTGATGAAAGAGAACCTGACCCGCCCCGAGCACCTGATCGACATTACCGGCTTGCCCCTGGCGGACCTCAGTGAAACGCCGTCCGGTGGGGTGATGATCGGGGCTTTGGTGAGCAATGCCGACCTGGCCTGGCACCCGTGGATCGAGCGCCGCTATCCGCTGCTGGCCCAGGCCATCCTGGCGGGCGCCTCGCCGCAACTGCGCAACATGGCCAGTACCGGTGGCAACCTGCTGCAACGCACACGCTGCTATTACTTCTATGACGCGAGCGTACCGTGCAACAAACGCCGGCCTGGCAGCGGTTGCCCAGCCCGGAACGGTTTGAACCGGATCCATGCGATTTTCGGTGCCAGCGATCAATGTGTCGCCACTCATCCCTCCGACATGTGCGTGGCCTTGGCCGCTCTGGAGGCGGTGGTCCATGTCCTGGGGCGGGGCGGGGCGCGGACCATCGAGTTCGCCGACTTTCATCGTCTGCCCGGCGATGCTCCGGAGCGCGATAACCAACTGGCCGACGATGAGCTGATCATCGCCATCGAATTGCCTGCCTCCGGTTTTGCCGAGCATAGCCACTACCTGAAGATCCGTGACCGCGCCTCCTACGCGTTTGCACTGGTCTCGGTGGCGGCGGCGCTGGAGCTGGATGGGCCGGTGATTCGCCAGGCGCGCCTGGCCCTCGGTGGCGTGGCGCACAAACCGTGGCGCGACCGGGCCGTGGAGAGCTGGCTGGTCGGACAGACCGTCAGCCGTGAAACCTTCACCGCCGCCGCCGATGCACTGCTGCAAGACGCCGAGCCGTTGGCGCACAACGGCTTCAAGATCCGCTTGGCGCGCCGGGCAATTGTCCGCGCCTTGAGCGATGCCGCGTTGGGTTGCGCACCGCAGGGAGGACAAGCCTGATGAACGCTCCGAGCAAATCCATAGGGCAACCTCTCGACCGAGTCGATGGCCTGCTCAAGGTGACGGGCCAGGCCCGTTATGCTGGCGAATACCCCGAGGACGGCTTGCTGCACGGCAGTGTCGTGTCCGGGGCGGTCGCCCGTGGTCGCGTGCTGCGCATTGATGCTTCCCGCGCCCTTGCGCTGCCTGGCGTGGTCGCGGTGATCGACCATACCAACCGGCCAAGGATCGCCAGCTACGACGAACCCTACCAGGATGCCGATGCGGCGGACGGCTCGCCGTTCCGGCCGCTGTACAACGACGAGGTGCTCTACAGCGGCCAGCCCCTGGCCCTGGTAGTGGCGGAAAGTCTTGAATTGGCCCGGTATGCCGGTTCGCTGATAGACATCGAATACGCGGCCGAGGAGCATCAGACCGATCTGATAACCCTGCAAAACGACGCCCATCCAGCACCGGCTGAATTACCCAAGCCCCGTGGGAACTTTCAGGGCGAGTACGCCAGCTCCGCGCTCAGCGTGGATGCGTCCTACAGCACGCCGATTGAACACCACAATCCCATGGAGCCACATGCCTCCACCGTGCTGTATCAGCCTGATGGCAGCCTGCACATCCACGACAAGACCCAAGGCACGCAAAACGGTCAGGCCTATGTGCAAAAAGTCTTCGGGCTCGAGAAAGAGCAAGTGCGAGTGTTTGCCGCGTTTGTCGGCGGCGCCTTCGGTTCCGGGCTGCGCCCGCAATATCAACTGCCGTTGGCCGTGATGGCGGCACTGGCACTCAAGCGTTCCGTGCGGGTCAGCCTGACGCGCCAGCAAATGTTTACCTTTGGCTATCGGCCACGAACCCTCCAGCGCGTGCAACTGGGGGCGGCGGCCAACGGTCGCTTGCTGGCCGTGGCGCACACCGCCGTCGGCCAGACCTCGCGCTTCGAGGATTTCACCGAGCATGTGGTGGAGTGGAGCGGCATGCTCTATCACTGCGACAACGTCGAGTTGACTTACAAACTGGTACCGCTGGACGTCTACACGCCTTTGGACATGCGCGCACCCGGTGCGGCTCTCGGCTTGATTGGCCTGGAGTGCGCCATGGATGAACTGGCCTGTGCCCTGGCGATCGATCCGGTCCAGTTGCGGTTGATCAACTACGCCGAACGTAACGAGAACGAAGGCAAGCCGTATTCCAGCAAGGAACTGCGTGAGTGCTATGCCCAAGGCGCCCGTCGTTTCGGCTGGGACAAGCGCAACCCGGAACCGCGCAGCATGCGTGAAGGCCGGCAACTGGTGGGCTGGGGCATGGCCGGTGGTGTGTGGGAGGCCATGCAGCAGAAGGCCAGCGCCCAGGCGTCGCTGGATACCAATGGCAAGTTGACCGTCAGCAGCGCCACCACTGACATCGGCACCGGGACCTACACGGTCATGACCCAGATCGCCGCCGAGGCGTCAGGCGTTTCCCTTGAGGACATCACGTTTGTCCTGGGGGATTCATCGCTGCCCACCGCGCCGCTGCAGGGCGGCTCGTTCACCGTATCGTCGGTAGGCACCGCTGTGCAGCAGGCCTGTGAAGCACTGAAGGAAAAACTCCTGGCCGTGGCCCGCCAGGCGTGTCCGGCCTTCAGCGGCGCGACCCTTGAGCAAGTGACGTTTGTCGATGGTCAGCTGCGACTGGGCGAAGCGAGCGTTGCGCTCGCGGAGCTGGCGCAGAAAAGCGGCGAGACGCCGTTGCAGGCCCAGGTCACTGCCGAGCCGGATGCAAAACGCCAGGCCTACGCCACGGCCACTCACTCGGCGGTGTTCGTCGAAGTGCTGGTGGACGAAGACCTGGGGACGGTGAAGGTCAATCGCGTGGTCAGTGCCATCGCCGCCGGCCGAGTCGTCAACCCGAAAACCGCCCGCAGCCAGATTTTCGGTGGCGTGGTGTGGGGCGTCGGCATGGCCTTGCACGAAGAAACCCTGACGGACCACGCCCTGGGTCGCCACATGAACCACAACCTGGCCGAGTATCACCTGCCGGTCAACGCCGACATCGGCGACATTGAGGTGATTTTCGTCGAGGAACACGACGAGATCGTCAATGCGCTCGGGTCCAAGGGCGTGGGCGAAATCGGCATCGTCGGGGTGGCAGCGGCGGTGGCCAATGCGATTTACCATGCCACCGGCAAGCGGGTGCGGGACTTCCCCATCACCCTCGACAAGCTGCTCTAGGCTTTTGCTTCATCCACCGGTTCGTGCATCCGGTCACGGTTGGCCAGGGTCGGGAACAGTTTGATCCAGGTTCCGGTGACCAGCAGCGTGCCGACACCGCCCATGACCACCGCCGGCACGGTGCCGAACCAGTGGGCGGTGAGGCCGGACTCGAACTCGCCCAACTGGTTCGAGGCGCCGATGAACAACCCGTTCACCGCGCTGACCCGGCCGCGCATTTCATCCGGTGTTTCCAGTTGTACGAAGGAGGCGCGGATCACCATGCTGATCATGTCCGCCGCGCCCAGCACCACCAGCACCGCCAGGGAAAACCAGAACGAGGTGGAGAGGCCGAATGCAATGGTGGCAACGCCGAACACGCCCACCGCCGTGAACATAACCCGGCCGACCTTGCGCTCCACGGCAAACCGCGCCAGCCACAGCGACATCAGCAAGGCCCCGACCGCCGGTGCCGACCGCAACAGGCCCAGGCCCCAGGGGCCGGTGAGCAGGATGTCCTTGGCAAACACCGGCAGCAGCGCCGTCGCGCCGCCGAGCAACACCGCGAACAGGTCCAGGGAAATCGCCCCGAGAATGTCCGGGCGACTGCGAATGAAGCGAATCCCGGCCAGCAACGAATCCAGCGTCGCCTTGCCTTTGTTCAGCGGCGTCTGCCGGGCAGGCAGGTTGAGCATCAGGCCGCAGGCGATGAGGTAAAGCAGCACCGTCGGCCCGTAGACCCAGACACTGCCAAAGGCGTAGAGCAAGCCGCCGAGCGCCGGGGCGACGATGGTGGCCGACTGCTGGGCCGATTGCGCGGCGGCCACGGCACGGGGAAACAGCGCAGCCGGCACAATGCTCGGCAGCAGCGCCTGGGTGGTCGGCATTTCGAAGGAGCGGGCGGCGCCCAGCAGGAAGGCGAGGATGAAGATCATCTCCCGCGTGACGTTGTCAGTGGCGCTGCCGATTGCCAGCGCCAGGGCAATCATCGCCTGCAATGACTGGCAGATGGCCGCCACCTTGCGCCGGTCATAGCGGTCGGCCACATGCCCGGTGTGGAGCATGAACAGCACGCGCGGGGCAAACTCGACCAACCCCACCAGGCCGAGGTCCAGGACGTTGCCGGTCAGTTGATAGAGGTTCCAGCCGATAGCCACGGTGAGCATCTGGAAGCCGCTGGCGGTGAATATCCGGGCCAGCCAGAACGCGATGAAGGGACGATGGTGACGGAGCAGCAGCGGCGCTTGGCTGGGCATCTATGACGGGTCCGGTGATGAAGGCATCGAGATTATCACCGAGCTGTAACTGGAAGTTGCGGTGGCGGAAAAAATAGTTAGCCAAGCATCGATCTTCCACATCGCCCCGTTTTTTTGTGGCGAGGGGTTTATCTGTGGGAGCAAGGCTTGCCCGCGATGGACGCGACTCGATTTCTGAAAGACCGCATCGCCTTCATCGCGGGCAAGCCTTGCTCCCACATATCCCCGCGCCTCAGTCAGCACTGAGACAACCTGTCACGCGACAAACGACCACGCCGTTCATCGACGAGAATGCGGCTACTCTTTGATCATTGCTTGATCCAGATCAATACCTTTCGGGGTGTTGGGCTGGCGGCCATCCGGCCAGAGTCCTGCGTTGTGACGGTTATAAAAAGAACGATTTGAAAAGCATCGCACTCCATATCCCTGGGGATTGTGATGCAGGCCCCGCCCGCAGCCGGTTTTACCTGACAGAGGAAGACTTATGTTCGGTTTGGAGGCGCTTGATCTCGCCCGAATCCAATTCGCGTTCACCATCTCGTTTCACATCCTGTTTCCGGCCATCACCATTGGCCTGGCGAGTTACCTGGCGGTACTTGAAGGCTTGTGGCTCAAGACCCGCGATGACACCTACCGCGACCTGTATCACTTCTGGTCGAAGATCTTTGCCGTCAACTTCGGCATGGGGGTGGTGTCCGGGTTGGTCATGGCCTATCAATTCGGGACCAACTGGAGCCGTTTCTCGGACTTCGCCGGTGCGGTGACCGGGCCGTTGCTGACCTACGAGGTGCTCACGGCGTTTTTCCTCGAGGCGGGTTTCCTGGGCGTGATGTTGTTTGGCTGGAATCGCGTCGGCCGCGGCCTGCATTTCTTTTCCACGGTCATGGTGGCGATCGGCACCCTGATCTCGACCTTCTGGATCCTGTCCTCCAACAGCTGGATGCAGACCCCACAGGGTTACGAAATCATCGACGGCCGGGTGATCCCGGTGGACTGGCTGGCGGTGGTGTTCAACCCCTCGTTCCCTTATCGATTGCTGCACATGTCCACCGCAGCGTTTGTCGCCACGGCGTTCTTCGTCGGCTCGTCGGCGGCCTGGCATTTGCTGCGCGGCCGTGACAACCCAGCCATCCGCCGGATGCTGTCGATGGCGATGTGGATGGCCTTGCTGGTGGCGCCGATACAGGCGGTCATCGGCGACTTCCATGGCCTGAACACCCTCAAGCATCAACCGGCGAAAATCGCCGCCATCGAGGGCCACTGGGAAAACGTCGGCAATGAACCGACCCCGCTGATCCTGTTCGGCTGGCCCGACATGCAGGCGGAAAAAACCAAATATGCCGTGGAAATTCCTTACCTGGGCAGCCTGATCCTGACCCACAGCCTGGACAAGCAGGTGCCGGCCCTCAAGGAGTTCCCACCTGAGGACCGACCGAATTCGACCATCGTGTTCTGGTCGTTCCGGGTCATGGTCGGCCTCGGGCTGCTGATGATTTTCACTGGGCTGTGCAGCCTGTGGCTGCGCCGCAACGATCGGATCTATCAATCCCGGCCGTTCCTCTACATGGTGCTGTGGATGGGGCCGTCCGGCCTGGTCGCGATCCTGGCCGGCTGGTTTACCACGGAGATCGGCCGCCAGCCGTGGGTGGTCTATGGCTTGATGCGCACGGCCGATGCGTCGTCCGGCCACAGCTTCGCCCAGATGAGCATCACCCTGGTGCTGTTCGTCGTGGTGTATTTCGCGCTGTTCGGCGCCGGCCTGAGCTACATGATGCGCCTGGTGCGCAAGGGGCCGGAGGCCCACGAAGCCGAGCCGAGCGACGGTGGCCCTGGCCAGAAACGTACGCCGGCCCGGCCATTGTCGGCCGCCGATGACGGCGACGACATGGACCATAACGAACGCTCGAACAAGGGGAATTGAATCATGGGTATTGATCTTCCGCTGATCTGGGCCGTGGTCATCATCTTCGGCATCATGATGTACGTGGTCATGGACGGCTTCGACCTGGGGATCGGCATTCTCTTCCCCTTCGTCAAGGGCGAGCGCGACCGCGACGTGATGATGAACACTGTGGCACCGGTCTGGGACGGTAACGAAACCTGGCTGGTGCTGGGCGGTGCCGGGCTGTTCGGGGCGTTTCCGCTGGCTTATTCGGTGGTGCTTTCGGCGCTGTACCTGCCATTGATCCTGATGCTCATCGGCTTGATCTTCCGCGGCGTGGCCTTCGAGTTCCGCTTCAAGGCCAAGGCTGAGAAGCGCCACCTCTGGGACAAGGCATTCATTGGTGGTTCGCTGACGGCCACCTTCTTCCAGGGTGTGGCGCTGGGGGCGTTCATCGATGGCTTCGAGGTGGTCAATCGCCAGTTCGCCGGCGGCTCCCTGGACTGGTTCACACCGTTCACGATGTTCTGTGGCCTGGCGTTGATCGCGGCCTACGCGTTGCTCGGCTGCACTTGGCTGATCATGAAGACCGAGGGCAAGTTGCAAGAGCAGATGCATGACCTGGCCCGGCCACTGGCGTTCGTGGTGCTGGCGGTGATCGGCATTGTCAGCATCTGGACCCCGCTGGCCCATGCGGACATCGCGGCCCGCTGGTTCACCTTGCCGAACCTGTTCTGGTTCCTGCCGGTGCCGATCCTGGTGCTGGTGACCATGTACGGATTGTTCCGCGCGGTGGCGCGCAACGCCAACTACACGCCCTTCATCCTGACCCTGGTGCTGATCTTCCTCGGCTACAGCGGCTTGGGCATCAGCCTGTGGCCAAACATCGTGCCGCCGTCCATCTCGATCTGGGACGCCTCGTCACCGCCCCAGAGCCAGGGCTTCATGTTGGTTGGCACGTTGTTCATCATTCCGTTGATCCTGGTGTACACCTTCTGGAGCTACTACGTGTTCCGCGGCAAGGTGACCCACGACGACGGCTACCATTGAGGGCGTCGAGCATGGCCAGACCTGACTTGAAAGACATCGAGGCTGCCGAACGCAAGCCACTCTGGCAGCGGCTCGGCTGGCTGGCGCTGATCTGGGCCGGCAGTGTGCTGGCGCTGTTCATTGTTGCCAGCCTGATGCGGATGTTCATGAATGCCGCAGGGCTGACCACCCACTGATTTCTCTGTGGGGGCAAGCTTTGCTCCCACAGGGGACGATTTATTTGCGGGCTTTGAGGATCACGAATTTCGGCGTGGCGGCCACTTGCTCGACACCGCGGAACAACCGCGCCAGTTTGCTGTGGTAGCCCAGGTGCCGGTTGCCGACGATGTACAGCGCGCCGCCCACCACCAACGCTTCGCGAGCCTGCTGAAACATCCGCCAGGCGAGGAAATCGCCCACCACTTGCTGCTGGTGGAAGGGCGGATTGCACAGCACCACGTCCAGTGACTGCGCCTCTTGTCCGGCCAGGCCATCACCGGCCCGCAGGGTCACTTCGCGTTCGCCCAGGGCCGCACGCCAATTCTCGGCTGCCGATTGCACGGCCATATACGACTCGTCCACCAGGGTGTAGTGGGCCTCGGGGTTTTGCAGGGCGCTGGCGATGGCCAGCACGCCGTTGCCGCACCCCAGGTCCGCGACCCGTGCCGTCCCGAGGTTTTTCGGCAAATGTGGGAGGAACGCGCGGGTGCCGATGTCCAGGCCTTCGCGGCAGAACACATTGGCGTGGTTGAGCAGCTCGATCTTCGGCTCGTCCAGCCAGTAACGCGTGGGGTAGGGCGATACGATCGGCGCACTGCCTTGTGAAGCGCCAGGTTGTGGCGTGGCAATCAACAGCCGTGCTTTTTTCACCGCCAGGGAGGCCTGCACCGGGCCGATATACCGCTCCAGCAAATCGCCAGCGGCCCGGGGCAGGTGCTTGATCATGGCCCCGGCAATCACCTGGGCGCCTGGCGCGAGTTGGCCTTGCAGGCGAATCAGTTGCTCCTCCAGCAAGGCCAGGGTTTTCGGTACTTTGATCAGGACGCGATCGAACGGGCCGGTCAGTGGCTCGCTGGCAGGTAGCGTCGGCACCGCATCGAAGGGGCGGCCGTTGCGCACCAGGTTTTTCTCCAGCGCCTGCAATGCCAGGAAGGAGTCACCGCTGCTGGTCACCAGGACGTTGCCCGCCAGGCTGGCGGCCAGGGCGCCGAAGCTGTCATTGAGTACCAGGACCCCAGTCTGCGCGCTCGGCTGTTGTTCGGCCAGGTACGCGAGCAGGTATTCATCAGCCGCATCGAAGGCTTGCAGCGGTTCGTTCTGCTGTTCGGGTTGGCGGATCAGGTCGAGTTGGGCGAAGGGGCTGTCGAGCAGGGGCATGGCTGGGGACTCTGGAGATCAACGAATGTCCCGCTGCCTGGAGATAGGTGTCTGTGCGGGACCGCCTGAATGAACTGCGTCGCGTGCAAGAAGCGGCATCATCCAAGTGGAACCGTAAATGGTACGTTTTTTTGTTGCACATTACTCGCGGGTTTTTCAGCCCGGCGCTGTCACTTCACTGTTCAGATCACATGGATCTGGGCGGCTTTTGCCACCGCTGAAATTTTATTGCTGACGTTCAGTTTTCGCATGCAACTGCACACATGGAAATTCACGGTCCGTTCGGAAAGACAGAGAATCCTGCCCACTTCCGACGCCGTCTTGCCTTCGGCAGACCACCTCAACACTTCGATCTCTCTGGGTGACAGGTGGCATTTGGGCTGGACTTCGAAGGCGTCAGACAATTTTTTGCCGGCGAGTGCATGCAGCCTTTGACTGGCGAAGATGGCGTAGCCGAGATTTGCATAGTGCTCCTCGATATCGATGGGACAGTGGCTCCGTGCGAGGCTGAACAGGCTGCAATGTGCGCCCTGTTCATCATGAACGGACTGGGTCCAGCCGTACTTGAGTCCTTGTCGATTAAGTTCTCGCCATAACTTGGGGGCTTGAGAAAAAACAGTCTCATCCCACAAGATGGGGAGTGGGGATTGATTGCAATGTGCTACTAATGGGTCGTTCGACGCATAGCCATTTTGTTCATAAAGTCTGTCCCATCCATAAGGGTAGTTATTCAGGTTCACCTTGCTGGTGTGTTTGTCGGGGCTTCCTAGATAGGCTGCATATGCGCAATATTCAAATCCCTGATTGTTAAAGAAATTCAGGACCAGACGATAGGCCGTCTGCAGGTCCTTTTCGCAGGATAGCTTCCTCAATAACAAGTCCTTCCACTTGTCCATCGCTCTCTCCTGGGTTTGATTCGTCCATGCGGATCCAATCCATGATGCGGAATTTGAGTGTAGGACTATTCTTAATTTGTAGTGAGTTTTTTTTAGTTTGCTTACATTTTGAGATGTTTAAGAAACTAAACTTTTTAGTTGATTGTTTTTACAGTTTTGTGGGGTTTGTATAAGTCAGGTAAAAGATTTTGTTGGGCAGACGTTGTTTCTGGCTAAAGTGCCATTACTCGTCATCGGTGGTGAAGACGCTCGCTTTGCGGGACACTGCAAGTCTCGTCCCATTGGAGTGGCTCATGACCGACAGCGCAGAGAAGTTCAGCCGCCAAACCCTGCTCGATGTCCAACCGTTGACGCCTCATTTGTTTACTTTGCGCACGACCCGGGATCGCGGCTTTCGCTTTCGGGCGGGTCAGTTTGCTCGGCTGGGGGTCGTCAAGGCGGACGGGACCGCCGTCTGGCGGGCGTATTCCATGGTGTCTTCGCCGTTCGACGAGTTCCTCGAGTTCTTTTCCATCGTGGTTCCCGATGGCGAGTTCACCAGTGAGCTTAGCCGCCTGCGGCCGGGTGACGAACTGTTGGTGGATCGCCAGGCTTTCGGCTATCTGACGCTGGATCGCTTTGTCGATGGTCGGGATTTGTGGCTGTTGTCCACCGGGACAGGGGTGGCGCCGTTTCTTTCTATCCTCCAGGATTTCGAGGCCTGGGAAAAATTCGAGCGGATCATCCTGGTGTACAGCGTGCGCGAGGCGCAGGAGCTGGCGTATCAGGCGCTGATCAAGGAACTGCCCCAGCGCGACTACCTGGCCGAGTACGCCCATAAGTTTCGTTTCATTGCGACCGTCACCCGTGAACAGTATCCGGGGGCGCTCAGTGGGCGGATCACCACGCTGATCGAAAATGGCGAGCTGGAGCGGGCGGCCGGCGTAGCGCTGACGCCGGAGCATTCGCGAGTGATGCTGTGCGGCAATCCGCAAATGATCGATGACACGCGCAAGCTGCTCAAGGCCAGGGGGCTGCAACTGAGCCTGACCCGTCGGCCGGGACAGGTGGCGGTGGAAAACTACTGGTAGGAAACCCACGCATGTAGGAGCTGTGTAGGAGCTGTCGAGTGCAACGAGGCTGCGATCTTTCCCCTGGCGCTTGAATCTCAAGCGAAAGATCAAGATCAAGATCAAGATCAAAAGATCGCAGGCTTCGCCAGCTCCTACAAAACCCAGCGGGAGCAAGCTCCCTCGCCACAGGTGCTATCGATGGAGGGAGGTTCAGGGCCGCTCGTTCTGAGCCTTGAGCAGGTCGCGAATCTCACTCAGCAGCAGTTCTTCCTTGGTCGGAACAGGCGGCGCGCTGGGGGCTACGGCCTCTTCGCGCTTGAGGCGGTTGATCGCCTTGACGCCCATGAAAATGGCGAATGCCACGATGATGAAGTCGATGGTGCTCTGGATGAATTTACCGTAGGCCAGCATAACGGCAGGCGCATCACCCTGGGCGGCCTTGAGGGTGATGGCCAGGTCACTGAAGTCCACTCCACCAATCAGCAGGCCGATGGGAGGCATGACCACGTCGCCAACGAATGACGAAACGATTTTGCCGAAAGCGGCACCGATGATGATCCCGACGGCCATGTCGACGACATTGCCTTTGACCGCGAAGGCCTTGAACTCGCTTAGCACGCCCATGAGTTATTCCTTGTGACAGATTAAAGATGAGTGGCAGTGTAAGTCAGCCCAACGAGTCTTGCTCGAAACGCCTGCTTACAAAGCTTCAGTTATCGACCCGGTCCTGGGTGAAAAGTTTTCAAAGTGCCATCAATCGCGCGTGATACGCGGTTTCAGCCTGGCGCCCCACAACGTTTTTTCTATCGACACGGTACGGCATTTCTATTTAGGTTTTCCTTTTCCGAGCACTAGCCTCTGGATGGCGCACATGGATGCGCTCTATAACATCAGAGGAACACGCCTATGAACACTTCCCTTGGCCACGGGGCTTATTCCCATCGCCGCGCTTTTTTTGTGCTGACCGCGAGCCTTTTGTCCTTGTCTGTCAACGCGGCCACTCTGACCCGGGACAACGGTGCGGCTGTCGGCGACAACCAGAACTCGCAAACGGCAGGCCCCAACGGCCCGACCTTGTTGCAAGACGTGCAGTTGATCCAGAAACTCCAGCGCTTTGACCGTGAACGCATCCCCGAGCGCGTGGTGCATGCACGCGGGACCGGTGCCCACGGCACCTTCACGGTTTCCGACGATCTCAGCGACCTGACCAAGGCCAAAGTCTTTGCCGCAGGCCAGGTCACGCCAGTGTTCGTGCGTTTTTCTGCCGTGGTGCACGGCAATCATTCGCCGGAAACCCTGCGCGACCCCCGTGGTTTCGCCACGAAGTTCTACACCGCCGACGGTAACTGGGACTTGGTGGGTAACAACTTCCCGACCTTCTTCATCCGCGATGCCATCAAGTTTCCGGACATGGTCCACGCCTTCAAACCCGACCCGCGCACCAACCTGGACGATGATTCACGCCGCTTCGATTTCTTCTCCCATGTTCCAGAATCGACCCGCACCCTGACCGAGTTGTATTCCAACTCCGGGACACCGGCCAGTTACCGCGAAATGGACGGCAACGGTGTACATGCCTACAAACTGGTTAACGCCAAGGGTGAAGTTCATTACGTGAAGTTTCATTGGAAAAGTTTGCAGGGCTTGAAAAATCTCGATCCGAAAGAAGTTGTGAAAGTTCAGGGTCAAGATTACAGCCATATGACAAATGATCTGGTGACTCATATTAATAAGGGCGACTTCCCGAAGTGGGACTTGTACGTCCAAGTGCTCAATCCACAGGACCTTGCCAAGTTTGACTTCGACCCACTGGATGCGACCAAGATCTGGCCGGGCGTGCCTGAGCGCAAAGTCGGGCAAATGGTCTTGAATCGCAATCCGGCGAATGTCTTCCAGGAAACCGAGCAAGTGGCCATGGCGCCGGCCAATCTTGTACCGGGTATCGAACCTTCCGAGGATCGTTTGCTCCAGGGGCGAGTATTTTCCTACGCCGACACGCAGATGTACCGGATAGGCGCCAATGCCCTGCAATTGCCGATCAACGCCCCCAAGGTGGCGGTGAACAACGGTAACCAGGACGGTGCGATGAACCCAGGCAGCACCAGCACCGGGGTGAATTATCAGCCGAGCCGCCTGACGCCGCGTGAAGAACCGCAAGCGGCACGCTATAGCCAGACTGCGCTGAGCGGCAGTACCCAGCAGGCGAAGATCCAGCGCGAGCAGAACTTCAAGCAGGCCGGTGATTTGTATCGATCGTTCAGCAAGAAAGAGCGTGATGACCTGATCGACAGCTTTGGCGGCTCTTTGGCGACCACCGATGACGAGAGCAAGCACATCATCCTGTCGTTCCTCTACAAGGCTGACCCTGAGTACGGCACTGGCGTGGCTCGTGTCGCCAAAGGCGATCTGGCCCGGGTCAAGGCCCTGGCGGAAAAACTGACTGACTGATCCACAGCCAGGCAGGTGCATGGCCTGTGGGAGCAAAGCTTGCTCGCGAAACAGGCGCAGGGGTCTGAAACCAGGCCGAGTTGCCTGCATCGCGGGCAAGCCTTGCTCCCACAACCATGCCCCCACAGTCATCTGCCAGAGGAGACGTCATGATGCGCAGATTTCTTTTATCGATGCTTGCGACCTGGTCACTGAGCGTACTGGCCGATCAGCCGATACCCACCGAACCGGCTGCGGTCCAGGAACAGTTGCAAAACTATTATTTCGACGCCGCTCGCCGCGGCGATGTGCCGATGCTCGAGACTTTTATCGAGGCCGGTTACTCGCTCAATACCCAGGATGAAAAGGGCTACACCGCGCTGATTCTGGCGGCTTATCACGGTCACGGCCCGGCGGTGGAGCGGCTGCTGGCCGCTGGCGCCGATGCCTGTGCCCAGGACAAACGCGGTAACACGGCGCTGATGGGCGCGATTTTCAAGGGCGAAGTGCAAATCGCGCGTCGCTTGCTGTCCACCGATTGCAGCCCGGACCAACGCAACGGCGCCGGGCAGACCGCGGCGATGTATGCCGGCCTGTTCAAACGTGCCGAGTTGCTCGACGCCTTGCAGGCCAAGGGCGCCGATCTGCAGGCCCAGGACCCGTTGGGCAACACCGCAGTGGATCTGGCGAGGGGGGAAATCAGAATGCCGGCCCCGCGCTAGTGGCCTGTGTGGCCAGTTCTGTCAGCCCAACTTCGGCGCCAGAAGCCCATATCCTGCGTTGCTGTTCCTCGCCATAGCGGGCTATGACTCGTCACAGCGCCTTGGCTATGAACTTCTGGCATCCGAATTTGAGCTAACGAACTGGCCGTACAGGCCACCGACTGGGCTATCATCGCGGTTTTTACCCGGAGTTCAGATGGCCAAGGCAAAGCGCATGTACGGCTGCACCGAGTGCGGCTCGACCTTTCCCAAATGGGCCGGCCAGTGCAGCGAATGCGGGGCCTGGAACACCCTGACTGAAACCATGGTGGAAAGCGGCGGTGCGGCGGCACCCACCGGTCGTACGGGCTGGGCCGGTCAGCAGGCGCAGATCAAGACCCTGGCCGAAGTCAGTGTCGAAGAAATCCCGCGTTTCTCCACCGCATCCGGTGAACTGGACCGCGTGCTCGGCGGCGGCCTGGTGGACGGTTCGGTGGTGCTGATCGGCGGCGATCCGGGCATCGGCAAATCCACCATCTTGTTGCAAACCTTGTGCAACCTCGCCACCCGCATGCCGGCGCTGTACGTCACTGGCGAAGAATCCCAGCAGCAGGTCGCCATGCGCGCCCGGCGCCTGGGCTTGCCCCAGGACCAGTTGCGGGTCATGACCGAAACCTGCATCGAGACCATCATCGCCACGGCGCGCCTGGAAAAACCCAAGGTGATGGTGATCGACTCGATCCAGACGATTTTCACCGAACAGCTGCAATCGGCCCCGGGCGGCGTGTCCCAGGTGCGCGAAAGTGCGGCGTTGCTGGTGCGCTACGCCAAGCAGAGCGGCACGGCGATTTTCCTGGTGGGCCACGTCACCAAGGAAGGCGCACTGGCGGGGCCGCGTGTGCTGGAGCACATGGTCGATACCGTGTTGTATTTCGAAGGCGAATCCGACGGGCGCCTGCGTTTGCTGCGGGCGGTGAAGAACCGCTTTGGCGCTGTCAACGAACTGGGTGTGTTCGGCATGACCGACAGAGGCCTGAAAGAAGTCTCAAACCCTTCGGCGATCTTTCTGACGCGTGCCCAGGAAGAAGTCCCCGGTAGCGTGGTCATGGCAACGTGGGAAGGCACCCGGCCGATGCTGGTCGAAGTGCAAGCGCTGGTGGATGACAGCCACCTGGCGAACCCGCGCCGGGTCACCCTGGGCCTGGATCAGAATCGGTTGGCCATGTTGCTGGCGGTGTTGCATCGACACGGCGGGATTCCGACTCACGACCAGGACGTGTTCCTCAACGTCGTGGGTGGGGTCAAGGTGCTGGAAACCGCGTCCGACCTGGCGTTGATGGCCGCAGTCATGTCCAGCCTGCGCAACCGGCCGCTGCCCCACGACCTGTTGGTGTTCGGCGAAGTGGGGCTGTCGGGCGAAGTGCGGCCGGTGCCCAGTGGCCAGGAGCGACTCAAGGAAGCGGCCAAGCACGGCTTCAAACGCGCCATCGTGCCCAAGGGCAACGCGCCGAAGGAAGCCCCGCCGGGGTTGCAGATCATTGCGGTGACACGTCTGGAACAGGCGTTGGATGCATTGTTCGAATAGCACTGGCAATTGCGCAAGGAAGGCATGTGGGAGCAAAGCTTGCTCGCGATGCAGACGACTCGATTTTGAAGGGCCGCATCGCCGCCATCGCGGGCAAGCCTTGCTCCCACAGAATCCCCTCGCCACAGGGGGCACCGCTGGATTCAAATCTGGATCAACGCCGCCAACTCCCGCTCCAGCTCGTCATGGTCGCCCACGTTCAGCTCTACCAGCCGGCGTAGGTGTGCGATGGAGTCCAGGTCTATGTGCTCGCAGGCGAAGCCCAGGTGACCGTGGTCATCATGGGCCAAACGAACTTCCATTTTGATCTCAGCATCAGGGCTCAAATGAATATCGGCCATGAAGGGTCGTTCGATATCGCCAAGCCAGGGTTCGGGTTTCTTGATCAGCAATCCCTTGAGGGACAGATCCAGCAACTCTACCGGCCAGATGAACGGACCCTGGCTCAGCTCGGTCCTGGCATGGAAGTCAACTCGTACGAAGCGGCGACGTTCGCTCATTACGCATTCCCTCTGGAGATTCATTGACTATAGACCCAACTGACGGGGCATCGTCACCGTTCGGCCGCTGACAAACGAACGTCGAGTATGGCCTTTGCCCGGGTTAGCGCTAAACTCCTGTGGCTATCTTTCTTGTCCACCCTGGCTGGAATATAAAAATGAAAAACAATAATAGCCTGCTGCGCCATCTACCCTGGCTACTGCTGGCCGTCGTAGGAGCGTGCGCCTTGGGCGTCGTGGCATTGCGTCGAGGCGAGGCGATCAACGCCTTATGGATCGTCGTCGCAGCCGTGGCCATCTACCTGGTCGCCTACCGCTACTACAGCCTCTTCATCGCCAACAACGTGATGCAACTCGATGCGCGCCGGGCCACCCCCGCCGTGCTCAACAACGATGGCCTGGACTACGTCCCGACCAACAAACACATTCTGTTCGGCCACCACTTCGCGGCCATTGCTGGTGCGGGGCCGCTGGTCGGGCCGGTGCTGGCGGCGCAGATGGGCTCTGGATCGTCGTCGCAGCCGTGGCCATCTACCTGGTCGCCTACCGCTACTACAGCCTCTTCATCGCCAACAACGTGATGCAACTCGATGCGCGCCGGGCCACCCCCGCCGTGCTCAACAACGATGGCCTGGACTATGTCCCGACCAACAAACACATTCTGTTCGGCCACCACTTCGCGGCCATTGCTGGTGCGGGGCCGCTGGTCGGGCCGGTGCTGGCGGCGCAGATGGGCTACCTGCCCGGCACGCTCTGGCTGATCGCCGGCGTGGTGCTGGCCGGTGCGGTGCAGGACTTCATGGTCCTGTTCCTGTCCACCCGCCGCAAYGGGCGCTCCCTGGGTGACATGGTGCGCGAGGAAATGGGCCGCATCCCTGGCACCATCGCGCTGTTCGGCTGCTTCCTGATCATGATCATCATCCTCGCGGTGCTGGCGCTGATCGTGGTCAAGGCCCTGGCCGAGAGCCCGTGGGGSATCTTCACGGTGATGGCGACCATCCCGATCGCGATGTTCATGGGCATCTACATGCGCTACATCCGCCCGGGCCGCATCGGTGAAATCTCGMTCATCGGCGTGCTGTTGCTGCTGGGTTCGATCTGGCTGGGCGGGCARATYGCTGCCGATCCGGTCTGGGCCAAGGCCTTYWCCTTCACCGGGATCCAGATYACCTGGATGCTGATCGGCTACGGCTTTGTCGCGGCGGTGCTGCCGGTGTGGCTGATCCTGGCGCCGCGGGACTACCTGTCCACATTCCTCAAGATCGGYACCATCGTCGCCCTGGCGATCGGCATCCTGGTCACCATGCCCGAGCTGAAAATGCCGGCGCTGACCCAGTTCACCGACGGCACSGGACCGGTRTGGAAGGGCGGTCTGTTCCCGTTCCTGTTCATCACCATCGCCTGCGGCGCGGTCTCGGGCTTCCACGCGCTGATCTCCTCGGGCACCACGCCCAAGCTGCTGGATAACGAAACCAACGCCCGCTACATCGGTTACGGCGGCATGCTGATGGAGTCCTTCGTGGCGATCATGGCCATGGTCGCCGCTTCGGTGATCGAGCCAGGCGTGTACTTCGCCATGAACAGTCCGGCGGCGATCGTCGGCGGTGACGTGGTGGCCGTGGCCCAGACCGTCAGCAGCTGGGGTTTTGCAATCACCCCCGAGGCGCTGCAAGCGGTGGCCAAGGACATCGGCGAGACCACCGTGCTGGCCCGTGCCGGCGGTGCGCCGACCCTGGCGGTCGGTATTGCGCAGATCCTGCACTCGGTGCTGCCGGGTGAGAACACCATGGCGTTCTGGTACCACTTCGCGATCCTGTTCGAAGCGCTGTTCATCCTCACCGCGGTGGACGCCGGCACCCGTGCCGGGCGGTTCATGCTGCAGGACTTGCTCGGCTCGTTCGTGCCTTCGCTCAAGCGCACYGAATCCTGGCCGGCCAACCTGATCGCCACCGCCGGTTGCGTGGCGCTGTGGGGCTACCTGCTGTACCAGGGCGTGATCGATCCGCTGGGCGGCATCAACACCTTGTGGCCGCTGTTCGGCATCTCCAACCAGATGCTGGCCGGTATCGCCCTGATGCTCGCCACCGTGGTCCTGATCAAGATGAAGCGCCAGCGCTACGTCTGGGTSACSMTGCTGCCGGCGRKCTGGCTGCTGATCTGCACCACCACSGCGGGCCTGATCAAGCTGTTCGACGCCAACCCGGCGATCGGCTTTTTGGCCCTGGCRCGCAAATACAACGATGCCCTGGCCGCCGGCCAGATCCTGGCCCCGGCCAAGAGCATCGAGCAGATGCAGCACGTGGTGTTCAACGCCTACACCAACGCAACGCTGACGGTGTTGTTCCTGTTCGTGGTCTTCAGCATCCTGTTCTACGCGCTCAAGGTCGGCATCGCCGCCTGGGGCACCAAGGARCGCACGGACAAAGAAGCGCCATTCCAGGCYCTGCCRGACGCTTGATAGAGGATTGCAACGATGTTCAATGACTTGAGTCGCCTGGGTAAATACCTCGGTCAGGCCGCCCGCCTGATGGTCGGCATGCCCGACTACGACAACTACGTCGAGCACATGCAAACCAAGCACCCGGACAAGCCGATGATGGACTACGAGGCGTTCTTTCGNGGCCGCCCGCCTGATGGTCGGCATGCCCGACTACGACAACTACGTCGAGCACATGCAAACCAAGCACCCGGACAAGCCGATGATGGACTACGAGGCGTTCTTTCGYGAACGCCAGGAGGCCCGTTACGGCGGCAAGGGTGGGCCCAAGTGCTGTTGATCCGCTGATTGCCRGTGGATGATGCAACCCTTGTGGGAGCGAGCCTGCTCGCGATGGCGGTGGATCAGCAGCATTGATGTTGACTGACCCACCGCCTTCGCGAGCAAGCTCGCTCCCACAGTTGTTTTTGGGGTGGTCTCAAGATGTGCATACACCACAGATCCCTGTGGGAGCGAGCCTGCTCGCGATAGCGGAGTGTCAGTTAATGATAATGTCGACTGATCCACCACCTTCGCGAGCAGGCTCGCTCCCACAAAATCGCTTCCCTTTCAGGCATCAAGGAGATTCAGTTTGTCCTCTCCCATCCCGGTCACCATCCTCAGCGGCTTCCTCGGCGCCGGCAAGACCACGCTGTTGCGCCATCTGCTCAAGGCCGAGCACGGCCTTAAAATCGCCGTGATCGAGAACGAATTCAGCGATGCCGGCATCGACACCCAACTGCTGGGCGACGAGCCGGTGCAAGTCATGACCCTGGCCAACGGTTGCGTGTGCTGCACCATCCACACCGACCTGACCAAGGCCCTGTACCTGTTGCTCGAGCGGCTGGACAGCGGCGAGATCGCCTTCGATCGCCTGGTCATCGAGTGCACCGGCCTGGCCGACCCGGCCCCGGTGGCGCAGACGTTCTTCATCGACGAGGACCTGCGCGAGCGCTATATCCTCGACGGCATTCTTACGCTGGTGGACGCCGCTCATGCCGATGTCCACCTGACCCAGGCCATCGCCCAGGCCCAGGTCGGATTTGCCGACCGCCTGCTCTTGAGCAAGACCGATCTGGTGGACGCGGCCCAGGTCCAGGCCCTTGGCGAGCGCCTGACGCGCATCAACCGGCGCGCGCCGATCAGGGTGGTCGAACACGGCAAGATCGACCTGGCCGAACTGCTCGATATTCGTGGCTTCAATCTCAATGCGGACCTGGGTGCAGGGTTCAGCCTGCGACCGGTCGGCAAGGCCACCCCGGGTGATCGCATCAGCAGTTTGGTTCTGCGTACCGACAAGGCGCTGGATATCGACAAGCTCAGCGAGTTCATGAACCAGTTGCTGGAAGAGCACGGCAAGCAATTGCTGCGCTACAAGGGCGTGCTGAACATCGCCGGCGAACCCCGTCGGTTGGTGTTCCAGGGCGTGCTCAAGTTGTACGGTTTCGATTGGGACACCGAATGGGCCCCCGGCGAAGCCCGGGAAAGCGTGATCGTGTTCATCGCCGACGAACTGCCGGAAGAGAAGATCCGCGCCGGCTTCGAAGCCGCGCTACTTTGACGATCCCGCGCCTGCGGCCAGCAGCAGTTTTTGCTCCAGATGGTCCAGGTGCTCGTCCATCAGCCGCACCGCTTCGTTGACGTTGCGGCTTTCCACGGCGTCGACGATTGCCAGGTGTTCCTGCCAGGCGCAGTGCCGGCGCGACTTGACCTCGTGTCGGGCCAGGGCCAGCGAGGTCAGCGGCACCAGGCTGCCGAGAAATTGCATTAACGGCGCGTTGCCGGCCATGGCCGCCAGTTGCAGGTGAAACTCGCCGGACAGGCGGATCGCCGGGCCACGTTCACCACGATCCAGGCACTGGCGTTCGAGCTCCACCAGATCGCGCAGCTGTTGCAAGTCCTTGGGCTGCGGCGCCTTGCAGGCCAGGCGCACCAGGGTCTGCTCTGCCAGGCGGCGAGCGTGGAGGATCTGCCGGGTCTGCTCCAGGTCTGGCGCGGCAACTTGTGGCCGGTGGTTGGGCCGCAGGATCACTACTTGCTGATGAGACAGGCGCGCCAGAACGCGGCGAATGACGCTGCGGCTGACGCCGAACACATCCCCCAGGCTTTCCTCGGTGAAGCGGCTGGCCGGGGCAATGCGTTGTTCGAGGATGGCGTCGAAGATCCGCGGGTAGATATCGTCCACCGACGGTTTGCCGACCCGGCCAGGCAGGGGCAGGGCGGCCAGCACGTTGTGGTTGTGCTGGGGTTGATGGGGCATGAGGTTATTCATGGCGGTCTCCACAGGCAACGGCTCAGGTGCCGAGGTTGTCGTCCGGAATGTTCAATTCGATGCCCATGCGCTGGCCTTCCCGGAGGATGTGCCGGCGCATTTCGGCGCTGGCCTGGGCGCTGTTCTTGCCCCGGATGGCACGGACCACGGCTTCGTTTTCTTCCAGGCGTTCGGCCAGGTGCTCGGGCGAATTGCGCAACACATCGGCGCTCTGCTTGAGGGCGTTACTGGTCTGCTGGACCACGTTCTGGAAGATCGGGTTGGACGTCAGGGCAAACAATTCTTCATGGAAGGCGATATAGGCGTTGGCGCAGGCATCGCTGTCGTTGGCTTCCAGGGCTTCGCGCATGTCCATGAGGGTCAGACGCAACTGGCCGATCTCCTTGCTGCTGATGGACTGGGCCACAAGGCCGACGATGAAGGGTTCCAGGGTGTAGCGCAGTTGCAGCAGGTCTTCCAGGCTCGCGCCGGCCATGGCGCTGCCTTCACTGGCAGCATCGTTGAGATGGGCCTCCAGCACCACGACGCCTTTGCCGGGCATCGAGCGCACCAGGCCCAGGGTCTCCAGCACAATCACCGCTTCACGCAGGCTGGGCCGGCTGATGCCCAGTTGCTCGGCCAGCTCGCGTTGGCCGGGCAGCATGTCGCCCGAGCGCCACTGGCCCCGGGCGAGGGCGGCGCGGAGTTTCTCCACCACGGAATTGACGACGGTCGATGAACTGATCACATGTGACTCCTTGGAAATCAATCAGGCGATGCCGGTTCGCGGGCCGGCATCGCCGTCTTTCAGAATTGCTGGTGATGGGCACTGCCCACCGGTTTCCTGGGTTGGAAGGTATAGCCTTGTTGGCCGGACAGCACCTTGCGCGCCCGAGGGATGTCGATGTCTTTTTCCCAGCGGGCAATCGCCACGGTGGCCACGCAGTTGCCAATCAGGTTGGTCAGGGCGCGACCGATGCCCATGAACCAGTCCACGGCCAACACCAGCACCAGGCCGACCACCGGGATCGCCGGGATCGCGGTCAGCGTGGCCGCCAGGATCACCAGCGCCGAGCCGGGAATCCCGTGGGCGCCCTTGGAGGTGATCAGCGAGACCAGCAGGATGGTCAACAGGTCGCTCATGGCCAGGGGCGTGCCGGTCGCGTTGGCGATGAAGACAATGGCCAGGGTCAGGTAGATCGAGAAACCATCCAGGTTGAACGAGTAGCCGGTTGGAATGACCAGGCCCACAGTGGAACTGCCGATCCCCAGGTGTTCGAGCTTGCGCATGATTTGCGGCAGCACGGCGTCGGACGACGCGGTGCCGAGTACGATCAACAGCTCTTCGCGCAGGTATTTGAGGAACGGCAGCATCGGCAGGCCCGACACGCGCATCACCACACCCAGGATCACCGCGACAAAAGCGATGCAGGTCAGGTAGAACAGGCCGACGAGGCTGCCCAGGTGCTGGAGCGACTCCAGGCCATATTTGCTGGTGGTGAAGGCAATGGCGCCGAAGACGCCGATCGGGGCCAGGCGCACGATCATGCCCATGATGCGGAAGATCACGTGGCTGAGTTCGTTGATCAGGCGTGAAATGCCGGAAGCGGCGTCACCGACGAGATTCAACGCACTGCCAAACAGCACGGCAAACAGCAGCACCTGCAGGATGTTGTTTTCCGCGAACGCGCCGATCACCGAGGTCGGAATCAGGTTCATCAGGAACTGGGTGGTGGTGACCATGTGCTGGCCGCGCTGGGCGATGTCGTTCACGTCCGCGCTGGAGAGCTGCTCCAGGTGGATGTTCGCGCCGCTGCCAATGCCTGTGCTGAAAGCAAGGACCAGACCGATGACCAGGGCGATGGTGGTGAGTATTTCGAAGTAGATGACCGACTTGAGGCCGATGCGCCCGACCTTCTTGAGATCGCCGGCACCGGAGATACCACTGACCACCACGCAGAACACGATCAGGCCGATGAGCATCTTGATCAGCTTGATAAAGCCGTCGCCGAGGGGTTTGAGCTGTGCAGAATATTCGGGAAGGGTAAGCCCGCAGACGATGCCGAGCACCAGTCCGAGGACAACTTGAAGGAAGATCGACCGCGAGCACCATTTGAGCATGGGAGGGATTCCTGGTTCGGTGTCCTTGTTCGCCAGGGAGGGCTGGCGTCGGGACTTCATTATTGTGGTCTTACCGGTTTGTCCAGTGCGTGTGCAGTCTAGGCGCTGTTTTCGCGGGTATGCAAGCTAGATCGTGCTGATCTGGCTTGACCGGTCTTACCAGTTACGGCGCGAGCCTTGTCCTTGAGCCTTTTCTCGGCTTGAAAAAAGTTGCCGCAGATGCCGCTGCGTAGGAGCTGTCGAGTGCAACGAGGCTGCGATCTTGTCCCGGACAATTGAGTCGCGAGCGAAAGATCAAGATCAAAAGATCGCAGCCTTCGGCAGCTCCTACAGGGCAGCCCGGTTCCCTCGCCACAATTTGGTTGTTAAGTGTAAAAGAGAGCGACGCGTACTTTTCTCAAAGGATGCTCAGAATGAACGTCGCTTTTGACTGTTCGTCTGTCTCGGCAAGATAAAGATAAGGCGAGCCGCGTACCCTTAATCCCCCGACATGTTTCTTGTTGCCTGTCATGAGCGAGATGGGGACATGGCGGGATTTGATGTGCTTGCGCGTGATGATGTTGTGCTGATGATCGACCAGGCTGAAAAGAGTCGGGTTGCGAGTGTTTGGATCACTTGCCCCAAATACTTCGAGCCAGCTTTTACTGATCAGTTTGTTGTAGTGTTCACCGGTGTTTTTCAGGGTCAGGAGGTAGCCACCCGCGGTATGCCGCAAGTGCAGCTGCAACGGCTCGTTGCGCACATCCGGGGCTTCGGCGCGCATGCCGAGCAGGCTGGAGTGATCCTGGGTTTGGGGTCTACCGGTAAAGAATCCACCACTGAATGAACTGATGGTCGCCATTGCGGGTTTGCCATGCAGCCTTTCCAGTAGATTTACGCGGGTGTTGAACATGCTGAGTGTTGCATTAAAGGATTGTTCACTGTCCATGTGAATAAGCGTCCTGTTTTGAGTGATTAAGTTCAGGGGGCAGGAGGATCGTATGGGTTTATTAATTACGTGTGGAGTTTTCTGTATTGCAGAAAATTAAGTGTTGGATGGTGTTAGTTGTTTGGCCCTGTTCTGCCGGGCAATAAAAAAAGGCCCGCATCTTTCGATGCGGGCCTTATTCAAACTGCGTTCTAGCGGGCTGATTAAGCGCCGTAGACGGGCAGCTTCTTGCAGATGGCCTTGACCTTCTCACGCACGGCGTCGATGACCGCTTCGTTGTTCAGGTCCGCCAGGATGTCGCAGATCCAGCCAGCCAGTTCCTTGCACTCGGCTTCCTTGAAACCGCGAGTGGTCACGGCCGGGGTACCGAAACGCAGGCCCGAGGTGACGAACGGAGAGCGTGGGTCGTTTGGCACCGAGTTCTTGTTGACGGTGATGAACGCCTTGCCCAGCGCCGCGTCGGCGTCTTTGCCGGAGATCTCTTGCTTGATCAGCGACAGCAGGAACAGGTGGTTTTCAGTACCGCCGGACACCACGTCGAAGCCACGTTCGATGAACACGCCGGCCATGGCCTTGGCATTCTTCACCACTTGTTGCTGGTAAGTCTTGAACTCAGGTTGCAGGGCTTCCTTGAAGCAGATCGCCTTGGCTGCGATCACGTGCTCCAGCGGGCCACCCTGGGCACCCGGGAATACGGCGGAGTTCAGCTTCTTCTCGATGTCGGCATTGGCGCGCGCCAGGATCAGGCCGCCACGTGGACCGCGCAGGGTCTTGTGAGTGGTGGTGGTGACCACGTCGGCGAATGGCACCGGGTTCGGGTAGACGCCAGCAGCGACCAGGCCGGCAACGTGGGCCATGTCGACGAACAGGTAGGCACCGACCTTGTCGGCGATCTCGCGGAAACGCGGGAAGTCGAGGACTTGGGAGTAGGCGGAGAAACCGGCCACGATCATTTTCGGCTTGTGCTCGAGGGCCAGGCGCTCGACTTCGTCGTAGTCGATCAGGCCGTTGCCGTCGATGCCGTACTGGACGGCGTTGTACAGCTTGCCGGAGGAGGAAACGCTGGCGCCGTGGGTCAGGTGACCGCCGTGGGCCAGGCTCATGCCCAGGATGGTGTCACCGGCCGACAGCAGCGCCAGGTACACGGCGGAGTTGGCTTGGGAGCCAGCGTGCGGCTGGACGTTGGCATAGTCGGCACCGAACAGTTGCTTGGCGCGGTCGATGGCCAGTTGCTCGACCACGTCGACGTACTCGCAACCACCGTAGTAGCGCTTGCCCGGGTAGCCTTCGGCGTACTTGTTGGTCAGTACCGAGCCTTGAGCTTCCATCACCGCGGGGCTGGTGTAGTTTTCCGAAGCGATCAGCTCAATGTGCTCTTCCTGGCGCTGAGCTTCTTGCTCCATGGCGGCAAAGAGATCGGCGTCGTACTTGGCAATAGTCAAATCACGGCTGAACATGGCGGTCCTCAAGGATCGGGGGCAGAAAAGGGGGGCATTCTACCTCAACCGGTTTTGGAAGGCATATGAAAGGGCGTCATGTCGCGGACGAATGGGTTTCACGCAAGAGGGGTGTTGCCTGTACTGGCCTCATCGCGGGCAAGCCTTGCTCCCACAGAAGCCTGCTTTCCCCTGTGGAGGAAGGCTTGCCCACAGAAGCCCGCTTTCCCCTGTGGGAGCAAGGCTTTCCCACAGAAGCCCTCGTTCCCTTGTGGGAGCAAGGCTTTCCCACAGAAGCATGCGTTCCCTTGTGGGAGCAAGGCTTGCCCGCGAGAGGCCGGCCCAGATAGTACAAGGCCTCAGTCGAGCATGAACAACGCATCATTGCTGAACTGCGCTTCAAACCGGGTGGCCGGCATCGGGCGGCCGAACAGGTAGCCCTGGACTTCGTCGCAACCGTGTTCGCGCAAGAAGTCCAGTTGCTCGTGGGTCTCGACACCCTCGGCGATCACCGCCAGATTGAGACTGTGGGCCATGGCGATGATCGCCCGGGCGATCTGCGCATCCTGCTCGCCGGACGGCAGGCCGTCGACGAAGGTGCGGTCGATCTTCAGCACGTCGATGGGGAATTGCTTGAGGTAGTTGAGCGACGAATAACCGGTGCCGAAGTCATCGACGGCGATGCTCAGGCCGAGGTTTTTCAGCCCGGCCAGGATCTGCATCGCCTCGCTGACTTCGCGCATCAGGATACTTTCCGTCAGTTCCAGCTCCAGGCAGGCTGGTGGCAGGCCGGTGCTGCGCAGGATATTGGCGATGCGCGTGCCCAGCTGGCCGTCGGAGAACTGCCGGGCCGAAATGTTGACCGATACCTTCGGCACCCGGACCTTGGCCTGGTGCCACGTCCTGAGCTGCCGACAGGCTTCGGTGATGACCCAGTCGCCCACGTCTACCACCAAGCCAAGTTCTTCGAGCACCGGGATGAAGTCCCCCGGCGGCACCAACCCGCGTCGCGGATGGCGCCAGCGCAGCAGGGCTTCGGCGCCGGTCAAACGTTTGCCATCGCCGCTGAACTGCGGCTGGTAATACAGCACGAACTCGTTCTGTTCCAAGGCGTGGCGCAGGTCGCTTTCCAGCTCCAGGCGCTCCAGGGCGCTGGCGTTCATGTCGGCCTGATAGAACTGGAAGTTGTTCTTGCCACGCTCCTTGGCGTGATACATGGCCGTGTCGGCGTTCTTCATCAACTGGCTCAGTTCGTTGCCGTCCTGGGGGCTCAGGGCGATACCGATACTGGCGGTGACGAAGAACTCCCGGCCTTCGAGCACGAATGGCCGGACCAGGCTGGCGAGGATCTGCTCGGCGACGTTGATGGCCCGGTTCAGCGCCATGTCGCGGCTGACACGTGGTTGCAGCAGCAGGGTGAATTCGTCGCCGCCCATGCGCGCCACGGTGTCGTCGTCGGCGACGCAGCCGAGCAGGCGCGTGGCCATTTCCTTGAGCATCCGGTCGCCAGCGGCATGGCCCAGGGAGTCGTTGATCGGCTTGAAGCGGTCCAGGTCGAGGAACATCAGCACGACCCAGGTCTTCTGCCGGTCGGCCGATTGCAGCGCGGTGTGCAGGCGATCCTGGAACAGCGTGCGGTTGGGCAGGTGAGTCAGGGCGTCGTAATAGGCCAGGCGGTGAATGCGCTGCTCGCTGGCTTTGCGCTCGCTGATGTCGCTGAAGAAGCATACATAGCTGGCCAGGTCGCCTTCGTCATCCAGCACGGCCGTGATGCCGACCCAGGCCGGGTAATGTTCGCCATTGCGGCGCTTGAGCCAGACTTCGCCTTCCCAGGTGCTGTGCTGTTGCAATTGCTTGAGCACGTAGCGCAAGTGGGCTTCCTGCTGGTCGTCCACGGTCAGCATGTTGGGCAACTGGTCCAGCACTTGCGACACGGCATAACCGCTGACGCGACTGAAGGCTTCGTTGGCCTGGACAATGTAGCCGGCCGGGTCGGTGATCAGGATCGCCGAGGTCGAGTGCTCGAAGACCGTAGCGGCCATGCGCAGGTCTTTTTCGGCGCGACGCTGCTGGCTGATGTCGCGACCGACGCCGAGCACGCCTTCGAACGTGCCGCGTTCATCCCACACCAGTATCAGCCGCAGCTCGATGGGAATTTTGCGCCCGTCGGCACGCAGGCAGTCGAACAGGAACAACTGGGTCTGCATCTGGTTGCGCAGCTCGGCCAATTGTTCGGGCTTGTCGAGGGCCTTGCTGACCCGGTCCATCAGGCTGTAGATGCCGGTCAGTTGTTGCGGGTTGGCGATGATCGATTGCCAGCCGTTCTGGAAGATCCAGTCGGCGGTGTAGCCCAGCACCGCTTGCACCGACGGGCTGACGTAGTTGAGCGAAAGCTTGTTGTCGGTGGAGAAAATCACGTCGCTGATGCTTTCTGCGAGCATCCGGTAGCGTTGCTCGCTGTCACGTAGCGATTCGCTGGCCTCGATCTGCTCGGTAACGTCCTTGGCCACGCCGATGATTCGTGTCACCTGGTTGTCCCGGTCCCGGGCCAGGGCCTGTTCGCGGATGTCGAAGCAACGCCATTTGCCATTGCGATGGCGAAAACGCAATTGGCATTGCAACAGTTGCGTGTACCCGCCCCGGCGTTGTTCCTGGCGCAGGCCGTGGTAGTGATCGGCGTCGTCGCTGTGCAGCAGGATTTCCCAGAAGTACTCGCCCATCTGGTGCAGTTCGGTGCGGTCGTACCCCAGGGTCTGGCCCAGGTGGTGGTTGCTGAAGATCATCCGCTGGCTGATGACGTCCTGCACATAGAGATGATCCGGCACGGTGCGCACCACGTCGGACCAGAATCCCTCGCGTTCGAGCAGCGAGAGCTCGATCAGCTTGCGGCTGGTGATGTCGCTGATGCTCAGGATGACCGCGTTATGGTCTTGCTGTTTTTCCGGCAGGCGCAGCACCAGCCACAGGTGCTGGTCGCGGCCATGAGCGTCCTGGAGCTTGATTTCCAGTTCCAGTTGCTTGTGTTGATCGAGCAGCGCTTCGAGCAGCTTCGAGCCAACGGGGTTGTTGCCCTGGGCGCCCTTGCCGACCAGCAGTTGCCAGGCCTGGTCGCGGGAATCGACGTTGAGCAGTTTCAACGCCATCTGGTTGACTTCGGTGACGTGGACTTCCTGGCGCAATTGCTCGAGTTGATGGGAGATTTTCGTCCAAGCGCGCAATTGATCGCCCGTGTGCAGGCCGGCCCGCTCAAAAAAGGCCTTGAGCCCCGACAGGTCGAGCACGCACAGGGCCACGCCAGTGCCTTCGAAAATATCCTGGTAGCGTCGCCGACCTTCATGCAACTGCCGCTGACGCCGGCGCATGTTCAGGAGCGCAATCACCGGCAACAAGGAAAACGCCAGGCCCAGCAGGCATTTGCCGATGAAGGCCGGCAGCAGTTGTTCGATCACCTGGCGACGGTCGAACAGCCCCCGCAGTTGCCAGTCGCTGCTGCTCAAGGGCACGGTCAGTACGGTGTTATCCAGGTCATCCGGGGACAAATGGGTAGGGCTGCTCGAGGGCAGGCTTTCTTCGCGGCTGATGATCTGCTGGTTGAGACGGTTTTCCACCAGCCACAGCGGGCGCAGCCCCGTATCGGTCTGCTTGGTCAGGGTGGAGAAAAACTTCGGGTTCAGGCGCAGGGCCCAGTAGCCACGGCTGCTACCGCTGGCCTGGTGCAGCAATAGATGCACCACGGAGCCGTCTTCGGCATTACTGAAGTAATGGGCCTGGGCCCGGCTGCGTCGCACCAGTTCACCCAGGTAATCGGCGTCATGGCTGTCGGCGTCGCTGTCACTGAGCACTCGGCCGGAAGGGCTCAACAGGGCTAGGCTGCGCAATTCGGGGAGCGATTGCTGGAGTTTGCGCACCAGGGCCCGCTGTTCGTCGCCCGTTTGGGGTTGTTCGACGATCGGTAGCAGGTTAAGGGCGATTTGCGCGTTCAGGGCCATGTTCAGGCTGACCTGCGCGGCGAGATCGGCGGTGTAGTCGATGGTGTATTGGCGTTGTTGCTGTTGGGTTTCGCGCAGTTGGTCGAGCAATTGCCAGAACAGCAAGCCGAGCAACAGCAACACCAGTGTGGCCAGCGCACTCTTCAATGTCCCGCGCAGGGGCGAGCCGGGCACGACAGCGGGTGCGCGAGGGGACAGGGGCGGAGTGACGTTGGACAAGCTGTAATCCTGCGGTTTGCTGGACTGGCGCGACGTGCACTATAAGCCGGACGCCCGAAGGGCGGCTAGCATGCCTTGACTTGTGGCAAAGTGCCAGCCCTTGGCGGCTGGACCTTGACCGACGGTTGAGGTAGCTTTGCCGGTCAAACAAGAGCGTTCCAGCTCCAGATTCCCAGGCTCTATCCGCGCGCAGGCATTGATGACCGTCAAGTGCCGGTGCCGCGCATGGCCTGGCTCGTTCTTTTCACCTGTCACTGACGCTAGGTTCACCATGGCTCAATACGTCTTCACCATGCATCGGCTGAGCAAAGTAGTTCCGCCGAAGCGGGAAATCCTGAAAAATATTTCACTGTCCTTCTTCCCCGGCGCCAAGATCGGCGTACTGGGCCTCAACGGTTCGGGTAAGTCCACGCTGCTGAAAATCATGGCTGGCGTCGATAACGAATTCGACGGCGAAGCCCGCCCGATGCCGGACCTGAACATCGGCTACCTGCCCCAGGAGCCGCAGCTGGACCCGAGCAAGACCGTCCGTGAAGTGGTCGAGGAAGCGGTCAGCGTGATCAAGGACGCCCAGGCGCGCCTCGACGAGGTCTATGCCGCCTACGCCGATCCGGATGCCGACTTCGACAAGCTGGCCGCCGAACAGGCCAAGCTCGAAGCGATCCTGCAGGCCAGCGACGGCCACAACCTGGACCGCCAGCTGGAAGTCGCCGCCGATGCGTTGCGCCTGCCGGCCTGGGACGCGAAGGTCGAACACCTGTCCGGTGGTGAGAAGCGCCGCGTGGCCCTGTGCCGCCTGCTGCTGTCGGCCCCGGACATGCTGCTGCTCGACGAACCGACCAACCACTTGGACGCCGATTCCGTCGCCTGGCTCGAACACTTCCTGCACGACTTCCCAGGCACCGTGGTTGCGATCACGCACGACCGTTACTTCCTGGACAACGTCGCCGGCTGGATCCTGGAACTCGACCGCGGCGCAGGCATTCCGTACGAGGGCAACTATTCGGGCTGGCTGGAAGCCAAGTCCGATCGTCTGGCCCAGGAATCCAAGCAGCAGTCGGCCCATGAAAAAGCCATGAAGGAAGAACTGGAGTGGGTGCGCAAAGGCGCCAAGGCTCGCCAGTCCAAATCCAAGGCACGTCTGCAACGCTTCGAGGAAATGCAATCCCAGGAATTCCAGAAGCGCAGCGAAACCAACGAGATCTACATCCCGGCCGGTCCGCGCCTGGGTGACAAGGTCATCGAGTTCAAGAACGTCTCCAAGGGTTATGGCGACCGCGTGCTGATCGACAACCTGTCGTTCTCCATGCCAAAAGGTGCCATCGTCGGTGTGATCGGCGGTAACGGCGCGGGTAAATCCACGCTGTTCCGCATGCTGATGGGCAAGGAAACGCCGGATTCGGGCAGCATCGAAATCGGCGAGACCGTGCAACTGGCCTGCGTCGACCAGAGCCGCGAAGACCTGGACGGCAGCAAGACCGTGTTCCAGCAGATCTCCGACGGTTCCGACCAGATCCGCATCGGCAACTATGAAATCCCGTCGCGCACTTATGTGGGCCGTTTCAACTTCAAGGGTGGCGACCAGCAGAAGTTCGTCAAGGACTTGTCCGGTGGTGAGCGCGGTCGCTTGCACCTGGCGTTGACCTTGAAGGAGGGCGGCAACGTCCTGCTGCTCGACGAACCGTCCAACGACCTCGACGTCGAAACCCTGCGTTCCCTGGAAGAAGCCTTGCTGGACTTCCCGGGCGCCGCCATTGTGATCTCCCACGATCGGTGGTTCCTCGACCGCGTGGCGACCCACATCCTGGCGTACGAAGACGACTCGCAAGCGGTGTTCTTCGAAGGCAACTACACCGAGTACGAAGCCGATCGCAAGAAACGCCTCGGCGAAGCTGCTGCCCAGCCGCATCGCGTACGGCACAAGAAATTGGCCTGATTCGGTCGCTTGCATGAAAAACGGAGCCTTCGAAGGCTCCGTTTTTTTATGGGTGCGCCAGGCATGGCGCGTTGCGCGTTAGCGCAACCAGTTTGGCTGTGGTGGCCATGCTGGTGACTTGGAGGTGAAAGTCCTTTACATGGGTGCGCCAGGCATGGCGCGTTGCGCGTTAGCGCAACCAGTTTGGCTGTGGTGGCCATGCTGGTGACTTGGAGGTGAAAGTCCTTTACACACCCGGCAAGGGGAAGTGTTAGCCAGAGGCAAGGGTGTCGCGGGTGACTGCGAATCTGAAGGAAGCCCGAGGCAAAATGCTGGCCTGACGAACAGGAAGCGGATGAGGCGGCGTAGCGGGGTAAGACGGCCCATATCGTCAAAGCCCAATACTTGCACGGAGCGCTACGACGTATATCCGACAGGCATAAGCAGGAAGGTCGCGCGAATTACCCTGGGAGATCTGCATGCTTGCCACTGTGCTACCGAGCGTCGAGAGGCGACGGGATGAGTATGCAGAAGTCAGCTGAAGCCGTAGTAATCGCCGTAACCGGGTCGATGAAGGGCCGAACAGGTTATGCCGCCAGTAGGCGTCAGAGTCTCGTCGAATGTTGAAACGCGGAATATTCTCCAAGAGAAAACTGCTACCCCAAGTCCCGGACGGTATCCGAGGATGACGGCTGGCAGGGCACAAACATCGACGGCGTCTGTGGCGTGGACGAACGCGGAGCCGGACACGCTGATGGAGCGGGTGCTTGCACCCGCCAACCTGCGGCGTGCGTATCAACGTGTGGTCAGTAACAAGGGCGCACCGGGTGCCGATGGCATGACGGTGGAGCAACTGGCGGACTACACGAATCAGTATTGGCCRATCCTCAAGGCTCGGTTGCTGGCCGGTGAGTATCACCCGCAAGGTGTACGCGCCGTCGAAATCCCCAAACCCAAAGGCGGAACACGGCAGTTGGGCATTCCCTGTGTCGTGGATCGCCTAATCCAGCAGGCCCTGCTGCAACAGCTCACACCAATCTTCGACCCTCTGTTCTCGGACTACAGCTACGGCTTTCGCCCGGGCAGAAGCGCTCACCAAGCCATCGAAACAGCCCGCGCCCATGTGGCGGCGGGTCACCGCTGGTGCGTGGAGCTTGATCTGGAGAAGTTCTTCGATCGGGTCAACCACGATGTTTTGATGGCCTATGTCGAGCGTCAAATCGAAGACAAGCGGGTGCTCAGGCTGATCCGTCGTTACCTCGAAGCCGGACTCATGTCGGGTGGGATCGTCAGCCGACGGCAGGAAGGGACGCCGCAAGGCGGCCCGCTCTCGCCGTTGCTGTCGAACATCCTGCTCAACGAACTCGACCGAGAGTTGGAATGGCGGGGTCATCGCTTCGTGCGTTATGCCGATGATGCAAACATTTATGTGTGCAGTCGTCGTGCTGGCGAACGAGTGCTGGCCGGGGTTGAGCGCTTCCTGAATCAGCGGCTGAAACTGGCGCTGAGTCGGGAGAAGAGCCGTGTGGCAAGGCCGTGGGTCTGCGATTACCTGGGTTATGGGATGAGCTGGCATAAACAGCCGAGACTGAAAGTGGCGACCATGAGCCTGCATCGCCTACGCGACCGGCTCAGAGATCTGTTGCGCGGAGCACGGGGTCATAAGATGGCGGACGTCATCGAACGGATAAACCCGATGCTGCGTGGCTGGGCAGGCTATTTCAAACTCAGCCAAAGCAGGAAGGCACTTGAGGAGTTGGATGGCTGGGTACGACRCAGACTTCGATGCATCCTTTGGCGTCAATGGAAGCAGCCCTCAACGAGGACACGCAACCTGATGCGCCTAGGTATCCACGAAGGGCGTGCCCGTACATCAGCAGCCAATGGCCGAGGTCCTTGGTGGAACTCGGGAGCGTCACATATGAATCAGGCGTTACCGAAGAAACTATGGGACCGGTTTGGACTGGTCTCGATACTGGATACGATCAATGGTTTATCCGCATAA